>NZ_CP007542.1:633716-950574 GCF_000478825.2 Synechocystis sp. PCC 6714
CAAGGAAAGTCAGATTGCCAAAGCAATTCTCTATGCTCTGGAAAGAAAAAAAGCTAAACGAGAATTACAAGTACAGATTGAGCGGGAACGGTTGATGGCCCGCATTGTGGAAGAAATTCGCCAGTCATTGGATTTGTCGATGATTTTGCAGACCACAGTGGACGAAGTGCGGAAATTTCTCCAGGCAGATCAAGTGGCCATTTACCATTGCCATTCCCCCACTATGGGTAGAATTTTGGTGGCGGCCCCCAGTTCTTCCCTCCCAGTCAATGGCGATCGCCGTCATAGTTCCCAACGCGGCCCGGATTCTAACGGTGAACCGACGGAGCCAATCCCCGCTCGAACCATAGCTCCCCTTAATCAGCTGTCCCCGAGCACAATAACGCCGGCTAAGGCCAAAAATGGAGTGCTCACGGTGCCCATCTGGCAGAAAAAGCCCAACCAAGATGATCGCCTTTGGGGTCAAATTATTGTCCGGGTGGAGGAGAAAAAACGTCAATGGTTACCCTGGGAAGTGGAGTTCTTGCATCATCTCAGCAGTCAAGTGGCGATCGCCATTCAACAGTCAGAATTATTTACCCAAGTGCATTACCTAGCCAACATGGATGGGTTAACGGGCATTGCTAATCGCCGTTATTTAGACTACTTTTTGGAGCAACAATGGCAAAAATTAGCCAAGCATCATCAATATTTCAGTTTAATTTTGTGTGACATAGATTTTTTTAAACAATATAACGACACCTATGGCCATTTAGAAGGGGATGAATGCCTAAAAAAAGTGGCCAATTTACTCAAAAAAGTGATGCGTCGGGGAACGGATTTAGCGGCCCGTTACGGGGGGGAAGAATTTGCCCTGGTATTACCCCAAACCAACGGGGAAGGCTGCCAAAATGTGGCGATTCATCTCCAAAGCGTTTTTAAACGAGCCCAAATTCCCCACCACAGTTCCATTATTGAACCCTATCTCACCCTGAGCATTGGTAGTGCCACCATGGTACCGTCCCCTAATCTGTCACCAAAAGAGTTAATTGACCGGGCTGATCAGGCATTATTTAAAGCTAAAAAAGCTGGCCGCAACCGCCATGTTAGTTATCACGATTAATTTGGTAAAGATAATATTGTTCTTCTTGAATAAAGCTATGGCGAAATTGTTCTAGAGGAGTAATGGTTAAACCGGGCTGGGTTATTTCTAGGGGGTAATTTAACATCAAAATTATCGGGGACTTTAGTTCTGTGTCTAACTTTTGCTCGATTTGTGCCAGAATTTCCTGTTGATTAACTTCCCGACGTTCGGCAGTGAAAATTACAAAACTTCCCCAGGCTTGGCTTTCTGGGTAATAAATTTTTCTGTTTAGGTGGGCGGCAATGGGGCTAGCCATAAAATCATTACTGCCCACTAAAGTTGCTTCTTGTAGTCCTTGGTTGACTAAATAATCTGCCACTGCTCGACTGGCGGAATAGGGTAAAAGTAAGTCCCTGCCATAGCCCACTAAACCGCCAATTAATTGACAAACTAAAATTACACTGAAAAGATAGGGAATTGCTTTTTGACTCCATTGTTTAGCCCTAAATAAAAATTTTTCTTTCAATAGGGGAGTAGGAAAGAGGTAAAACTTCAGCCAATAACTAGCAATTAAAACTAAATACAAACTGCCAAAATGCCGGGGAGCTCCCAAAAATCTGCCATAGGTAAATAGTAAAATAGCTCCACTACCTAACCAGTAAAACAATAAAATCAGTGGGTAATCACTGAAATATAAGGACCAAATTGCGAACAGGATGAGGGAAAAAATGCTGAAAATGGCCAGATCTAACGGTCGGCGATCGGAAGGGACTAAAATCGTAATGTAACCATTCCAAACTCGGCTGAGCGCCTGCCCCAAACGGTACCAATCCCATTGTAAAACCCACTGATCCGCCCCACCGTGGAGGGTGCTGTCCCCCGGTTGCACCATTACCAACACCGATAGCGCCATAGCCCCGGCAAATACTAGAATACTCGTCAGTTTGTCCCACCAGGGGGCTTTTAACGTCACTCCCAAGGGTTTTTGCCAAATCCATTCCACCCCCAAGGCGATCGCCAAACAAAAACTAATCATCAGGGCATAGGCGTTGCTATTGGCCATGAAAGCCAGACAAAAAGCCAGAGGTAAATAGGTTTGTTTTCTGCGGGGAAATAGGGCACAAAAGGCGCACAATCCCAATAGTCCCAAAGCATAATTGCGACTGATCAGTAAATATTCATAAAAGGGCAAATAACCAAGGCAGAAAATTAACTTTTGCCAACGGGGAAAGGGGCTGTAATGCAGAAAAATGGCGATCGCCGCCATGGCCAGGGTGAGATGAAATAACTGCATGGCCACCAAGTTGGGGGTCAGTTGATTTAGCCCCCAGAGCAAACCGTACCAAAGCAGGGGATGACCTTCGTAACGCACATTGCGCCAAAAATCTGCCCAATCAACGCTATCCCTGGCAATTAACCAGCCATTAACCTCATCCCGCCAAGGGGCATGGTTTAACGTCCCGATCAACCCCAGGCAAAAAATGCCCAGCCAGAGCCACCATTCAAACTGCGGCAGGCGATCGAGACGACGGGCAAGATTCAGTTTGACCATGGGGAAAAAGTTTAATTTGTTTGCTAGACACCGTAAATCAGCATTACCAATAGGGGCGTAGCTAGGGTGAGAATAACAGTTAGAGGGGCGCCAATGCGGGCAAAATCCGTAAAACGGTAGCCCCCAGGGCCGTAAACCATAGTGTTGGTTTGGTAGCCAATGGGGGACATAAAGCTGTTGGAAGCAGCGAAGGTGACCACAAACATAAATGCCAACGCATTTAAACCCAAACTTTGGGCCACCTGAAAAGCAATGGGTAACATCAACACCACTGTGGCATTGTTCGACAAAATCTCCGTTAACAGGGCTGTGGCTAGGTAAAACAGCAGTAACAGAGCGTAACCAGAAAGGTGGCCCCCTGCGTCGGCCAAAAAGCCAGCAAACCAGGCGGTGGTGCCGGAATTTTCCATGGCGGTGCCTAGGGGAATTAAACCCGCCAACAGAAAGATTACATCCCAACGGATGGCACCATAAATTTCCCCTGGCTTCAGGCAGCCGCTAATCACCATGGCCATTACCCCAGCCCAACTGGTGACGCTAATGGGCAAAATGTCAAACCCAGCCACGATAATGACCAAGGCCACAATGGCGATCGCCGTTTTTGCTTTATCAAGGCGGAGATTATCCAGGGGTTTTTCTTCCAACACCAACAATTCCCGGGTAGTTTGCAAACCGAGGAAACTTTCCCTAGGCCCCTGGAGTAATAGTAAATCTCCAAATTTTAAACGCACTTTCCCCAACCGCTGGCGAATTAATTCCTCCCCCCGGCGAATGGCAATCACTGTGGCGTTATAGCGTTGACGAAAGCGTAAATCCTTCAGGGTGGAACCAATCAAACGGGAGTTGGAGAGAATTAGTACCTCCGCCACCTTTTCTTCGGAGGATTCCAGTGGTCCCCCATTGCCCCCTTCCGTATCAACAAATTGCACATCAGCTAAAATTTCCACCCCCCGTTCGTCCTTAATTCTGAGCAAATCTTCCCGCCCCGCCCGCACCAGCAAAATATCCCCCATGGTCAACATCCGATCCGCCAACGGTTGGGGGAAATGGGTATCGTTATGGATAATTTCCAGCACATCAATGTCAAATTTCCGCTGAATTTCGCTTTGCCGCAGGGTTTGGCCAATCAGACTAGAACGGGGAGGAATAATAATTTCACTGACATAGTCTTTAATTTGATACTCCGCCGCCACATTACCATCGGAAATATTACGTCTAGCCGGTAATAGAATCGGGGCCGCCAGGATAATGTAGGTCAAGCCCAGGGTAAAAGTGAGTAAACCCAGGGGGGTGAACTGGAAAATACTAAATTCCTGCCCAGTCAATTTTTCCGCCAAGCCGCTGGCAAGAATACTAGTAGAAGTACCCAGGAGGGTGATCATCCCCCCGAGAATGGTGGCATAGGAGAGGGGAATCAATAGTTTGGAAACGGATATTTGTCTTTGCCGGGCCCACTCTTCAATGATGGGCAAAAAGATGGCCACGATCGCCGTGTTGTTAAGAAAGGCAGAACTGGGGCCGACAATCATCCCCATCAGTAAAAGTTGTCTGCGTAAACTATTGCCGCCAAATTTGATCAGGCTATCGCGAATAATTTGGATAATGCCAGTGCGGGTGATGCCGTAGCTTAAAATGAACATGGCCATAATGGTGACAGTGGCGGAATTACTAAACCCCGCTATTCCCTCCGTGGGGGTGACCAAACCCAGCACCATTAAAATCACAGCCACCAGAATGGCGGTGGTATCAATGGGTAACCATTCCAGCACAAACATCATCAACGCAAAAACAATAACTGCCAGAGTGAGGGGAATTTGATAGTCTGCCAGCCAGGTTTGCAAAAAGGCCATAGTTATCCCAAAAAGGTAATTACACAAATTCTTCCCCATTGCCAGCGAGTTCACAAGAGGAAATATTCCAATCCACCATGCGTGTCATTCTCTGTGGTTACTACGGTCAAGACAATGCCGGGGACGAGGCGTTATTGGTCTGTTTATTGCAAATGTTACCCCCCTGGGTTGAGCCGGTGGTGCTATCTGCTAACCCCCCAGTTACCAAAGAGAGATACGGCGTTGAAGTTTGTTATAACCGGGACTGGGGCAAAATTTGGCAACTTTTAGGGCAATGTGACGGTTTTATCTGGGGTGGCGGCAGTTTGATGCAGGATGTGACCAGTGTGGCCAGCCCCCTCTATTACGGTGGTTTGATGGCGATCGCCCAGATGCGGGGACTAAAAACCGTTGCCTGGGCCCAGGGCATTGGTCCCCTAAGACGGCCGCCGTTGCGCTGGTTTACCCGGCAGGTGCTCCGGGGCTGTGCTGGCATTAGTGTGCGGGATGAAGTGTCCCTAACATTGGTTCAACAATGGGGACTAAACGCTCTCCTCGCCGCGGATCCGGTTTGGTCCCTAGACGCTGAAAAGACCCCTTCCTCCCCCAGCCCATTGCCCGTGGTGGCGGTTAATCTGCGGAGCCATGGCCTGTTGACCCTAGAACGATTAGCGGTCATTACCGAAGCCCTAGGCAATTTTCAACAACAGACCCAAACCCATATGCGGCTCATTCCCCTGCAACAGTCCCAGGATTTGGCCGTTGCCCAGGCGATCGCCGTGGAACTACCGGGGAGCTACGAAATTCTTTACCAGCCAGACCCCAGACAATGCAAGGGTTTATTTCGGGGGGCGGAATTCACCATTGGCATGCGACTCCACAGCTTAATTATGGCAGCAGCGGAAGGTAGTACCTGTTTTGCCCTCAGCTATGACCCCAAAGTTAGTCGTCTTATGGCGGAGGTAGGGCTGGCTGGTTTGGAATTGGCTGATCTACCCATGGACAGCCAGCAACTGAGCCAACTTTGGCAGCAATGTTTTCAACGACGGCAACCTTGGATGGGGCAAGGAGCCCTGCAACGATCTGCTCTCCAACACCAAGCCTTGCTGCAAAAAGTTTTTGCTGGCTAGCTTTTTCGATGGAAGTGTGGTAAGAATAATAGCCCGTGGGAAACAGTTCCCCGTTCTGCCGGAACCTTAAGCTTTATTTAACTATTGCCCTGGTTCCAAAGCCCGAATATGTCGCAAGATAGATTGCAAGCAAAGACGACTGTCCTAGGCTAATATCTAACCCGCGACTTCCATAGCCTTGACTGTAGGGTTTCAGTTTTAAACTGGTTGCAAAGTTTTGGTCTGTTGAGCTGTGTTCCGCCGTTGCCCGGTGGCCAAAACCTTTGATATTTGGGTGTGTGGAATAAAAAATTAGTCCTTCTGTCCATCGTTGACCTAGTGACGAGGGGTTGGGGGGGATTGTTGCGCTGGCTGTAGCAAAAAATTCCGTCAAAATTCAGCCGATTCGAAATAGAGCCCAAATTTTAGAAAATATTTTTTCTGTCCTCCATGAGTCAGCCCAATTACTATCAAAACCTTTTAAATTTCCTCCGCCAAGACCTTTCCTTGTCCGCAGAGTCCCTGGCGATCGCCGAACGTACCGCCTTTAGCACCACCGATAATAGTAACAATTTGCCTATCATCCTCTGGCAATACGGGCTCATTAGCCTGGAGGAATTAGACCGGGTTTTCGACTGGCTAGAAAAGTTTTAATAGGGCCATCTCCATGGCGACGATCGCCGAAATCAACGATAAACTCAGCCGGGGCAAAGCAACGGTTTGGACAGCGGAGCAGGTCAAGGCTGGGGTGGCCGAACTGGGGGTGGCCAAGGTAGCTGCCTTGGTGGATGTGGTCTGTACCGGCACCTTTGAGCCGATGGAATCCTCCGGGGCGGTGATCAACCTCGGACAAACGGATCCACCCATTAAAATTCGTCAATGTTGGCTGGACAGTGTGCCGGCCTATGCTGGCTTTGGGGCGGTGGATTTGTATTTAGGGGCGACGGCGGCGGCGGATACTGTCAGTGGCGGCGATAATCTCAATGAAGGGGAAAGTCTAGCGGAAAGGGGCGGCGGCCATATCATTGAAGACTTAATTGCCGGTAAGAGCATTCCCCTGCGGGCAGTGGGTCAAGGTACCGACTGCTATCCCCGCACTAGCCTAGAAACCATAATCAGCATCGACCGCATCAATCAGTTTTACCTCTACAATCCCCGTAATCTCTACCAAAATTTTATCGTTGGCGTCAACGGTGGCGATCGCCTCCTATACACTTACCTTGGCCCCCTGCAGCCCCGCCTAGGTAACGCAGTTTATTCTAACCCCGGCGCCATTGCCCCCCTGTTTAATGACCCCCTCCTCCAGGCGATCGGCATTGGCACCAAAATTTTTTTGGGGGGAGGCGTAGGTTACATTGCCTGGGAAGGCACCCAGCATTTCCCCTTGCAAAAACGTTTAGCTAACCAAACCCCCATCGGCCCAGCGGCCACCCTGGCCTTAATCGGTGATGCTAAACAAATGGATGCTCACTGGGTGCGGGGCTGTTACCTGAAAAATTATGGCCCTTCTTTAATGTTGGGGGTGGGGGTGCCCATCCCAGTGTTGAATGAACAGGTCATTGAGCAATGTGCAGTCAAAGATGAGGACATTGTCGCGCCGGTGGTAGACTTTTCCATTCCCCGTCGAGTCAGGCCCACCTTTGGTTTAGTCACCTACGGCCAGCTTAAAAGTGGCAAAGTTACCATTGAAGGCAAAACGGTGCGGGTAGCCCCCCTGGCCAGCATTGCCCGCTCTAGGGAAGTGGCGGAAATCCTCAAAGCTTGGTTAGAGGCTGGTACTTTTTCCTTAACGGAGCCGGTGGCTCCCTTGCCGATGGATCGTATTTTCCTAGCCCAGGATCCCATCGGTAATTTATCGATCTAGAAAAGGATTAGAACCCGAAGCGGGGTAGGGGAATGGAGACCGGCAAACTGGGAATGGGGATAGGGGGGGAGTAGCTGGCGCCACCGGTGGAACAACTCAGTCCCGGCAAAAGATTGGAACACATGGTTTGCAGAGCACCGTCGGGGGTAATGGGAATGCTGAAACCGTTGAATAGACTACCACTCAGCAGGGCCACCAATTCTTCGGGAGCCATGGGAATAACAGAACCGAGAATGCCTTCTAAAACACTGACCTTTTCCCCTGCTTTAACCCTGGTGGTTTGCCCCGGATTTTCCGGATCGCTAACTAACACAGCCCCCTCCAAAACTTTAATTTCCCCCGATTGACCCTCATTTTTCTCCATCACATACACTGTGCCAGTTACTGCCACGCTTACCCCCGCCATGCAACCATTGACAGGGCCACTAGCTAGCAATTTACCCCGCTCCAATTCGACACATTGACCCACAATAACGCTGGCATTCTGACTCAACCGACCAGCGGCACCATTGTTAAACAGTATCCCGGCTCTGGATTCTTTGGTGACAATCACCTGGCCAAATTCCGCTTGGTCATCTACTTTGGCTTGGATTTCTTCGATGTAAACCTGGGGTCCATCCAGAATTTCCTGCACCACCGCCTGACTAATCTGAGCTTGACTGGGGGCCACTAACCATCCCAGGGCCATCAAAGGAGCAGACCCCACCAGACTGAGGTTAAGAATTTTACGAATTTGGGAGTTGGATAGATGGGAACGGGTAATCATCGGAAAGCACTGGGAAAAGGGTCAGTGGAAGGACGTACAAGTACAATCGGTTAGGGTGACAGAGGCGTTGGCCTTTGCCGCCTCCATCTTAGCTGTTCATTAACTGTTTGACCGGAGAAAAAGTGGCTATGGCAATCCGTTTTGGGCTCAACTTAATCCTTGCCTCGGTGGCCGTTATTGCAACTTTTTGGGCGGGGCCACAGGGTAGAACTTCTTTGGCCCAGGCTGACCCCAACAGTGCTGTTGATCAAACAGGAAAACCGGAGGCCATAAACGCCCAGGAATATTTTAAGCGGGGTTTAAGCCATTACCAAAAATCAACTTTAACGGATTTTCAATTGGCACAAAGTTCCTGGGAGCAAGCTTTAGCCCTCTGGAGACAGGAAAATAATCTAGCTCAGGTGGCGGTTACTTTAAATTTTCTTTGCTTAGTTCAGCGTCAGTTAGCTCCTCCAGCGGTGGCTTTAGCTTGTTATCGGGATTTATTAACCACAGCAGAGACCCTGGAAGATTGGCAAACCCAGGCTAATAGTCAGGTGGCGATCGCCCAATTGCAATTACAGCAGGGAGATTACCAAGGGGCATTTGAAAGTTTAGAAAAGTCCTTACCCCTTTGGAAGCGAGCCAATTTTAAAACCGGTGAGGTGATTAGTCACAATGAGTTGGGGCAGATATATGCCACCCTGGGGGCAACCGAACAAGCTAACTATTTTTATAATCAAGCTTTGGCCCAGGCGCAATCTTTGGGCAATTGGGGCAATGTTGCTGGCATTGAACATAATTTGGCCCAGGTAAAATTAGCCGCAGGGGATATTGATGAAGCCCTAGCCCTAGAGGAAAGTGCTTTTCAACATTGGCAAAGTCTAATTGATGATCTTGGTGGTCGGGCCACACCGGATCTTAGCCGAGGTCAAGCGGCGGGATTAAATAATTTAGCTTTTATGCAAGTTCAAAATAAGCAATTTAATTTAGCCCAAGAAAATTACCAAAAAGCATTAACAATCTGGCAACAATTGGGGGATAAAAACGGTGAAGCTAGCAGCCTAAACAACCTGGGTTACCTTGCTTTTTCACAAGGGGATTTATCTACAGCGGTAAATTACTATCAACGGGCTTTAACCCTACGCCAAATAAGTGGCGATCGCCTGAAGGAAAGTTTAAGTCGCTATTGGTTGGCGGTGGCTCTCAAAAAACAGGGAAATGCGGAGCAGGCAATGACAGAAATAGAAAAGGCAATTTATTTGCTAGAAAACTTAAGGCAAACCATTGGCAGTGATGATTTACGCAGTAGCTTTTTAGCTTCCAAACAGGACTATTATCAATTTTACATTGACCTGTTGATGGAACAACATCAAAAATATCCTGATCAAGGGTGGGATGGAAAAGCGTTACTGGTGAGTGAATCTGCTAAAGCCAGATCTTTGCTCGATATTTTAGCCCAAACCCCAGGTAAGTTAACCAAAGGAATTGCACCAAAACTTTTAGGACAAAAGGAAACCATTGAACGGCAATTAAACACCTTGCAGGAAAACAAAATTAAGTTATACAGCTCCAATTATGACCCCAATCAACAGGCGGAACTAGACCAAACCATGGCGGAACTCCTGCAACAGTACGACCAAGTTTTGGGACAGATTGAGCGGGAAAGTCCTAACTACAATGCCCTTACCCGTCCCCAACCGTTAAACTTACCCCAAATTCAAGCCCTACTGGACGATAAAACCCTGTTGTTGGAATACGCCCTAGGGCAAGAGCGTAGTTATTTATGGGTGGTGGGTCAATCTAGCCTGGAGAGTTACATTTTGCCCGGTACCGATGAATTGGATAGTGCCATTAAAAACTTTCGCCAGTCTTTTTTAGAACCTACCCAACGACTACGCCGTCCCCTAGCGGTTAATCAAGGGGCAGATTTGTATAAACAGCTAGTGCCAGCGTCGGCCAAAGTTGCCGACAAAAGATTGCTCATTGTGCCCGATGGCGTGTTGCAATACCTTCCCTTTGGTGCTTTGGTGACGGATAATCCCCCCGGACAAACCCCAACTTATTTAATCGATCGCCATGAATTGGTGACTATGCCTTCCGCTTCCACTTTGGCAATTTTGCGGCAAAATACCGCCCAGAGGGAACCAGCCCCTAATTTATTGGCCATTTTTGCTGACCCCGTTTTCACCACCAACGATGAAAGGTTAGGAACGGCGATCGCCCGTCGGCCAGAAAATTTACCAATGGATTTGGAACTTTCCGCCCGGGATGCGGGGGTATATTTTGACCGACTACCCTACACGGAAAAGGAGGCAGAGCAACTAATGGCCCTATTTCCCGCCGAAGCCAGCTTAAATGAACTAGGCTTTGAAGCCACGAGGGAGCAGGTATTTTCCCGGGCAATGGAGCAGTACCGCTTTGTTCACTTTGCCACCCACGGCATTCTCAATAGCAAAAATCCCCAACTGTCGGGACTTGTACTTTCCCTCGTCAACCCAGAGGGAGAACCCATCAACGGCTTCGTGCGTTTATACGATATTTTTAATCTCAATTTACCAGCGGATTTAGTGGTGCTGAGTGCCTGCCAAACGGGACTAGGACAGGAAGTGCGGGGGGAAGGATTGATTGGCCTGACCAGGGGGTTTATGTATGCCGGGGCCGCCAGGGTAGTGGTCAGCCTTTGGAGTGTAGATGACGAAGCCACTGCCCGTCTCATGACTGAATTTTACCGGGGCTTATTGCAACACAATATGACCCCCACCGCCGCCCTGCAATGGGCCCAGCAACGGTTAAAGGAAGATCCACGGTTTGCTTCCCCCTATTTCTGGGCTGGTTTTACCCTCCAGGGGGAATGGCAAAATTTGCGTCCGGCAGATCAGTTGGCCGTCGAAGGATCACCGCTGGCTTCATCGGTGCCGACAAAAATAATCGGCACATCGCTAAATTGACCCAAACCGACGGAGTCAAACAGTTCCACCAATTCATCCCGTTGCTCCGGCAGACTGGCCACAATCATCAATGTATCTTGCCAAATGCCTTGGTTGGCATAGAGGCTAGCTTTGGCCAGGGGTTCATTGGTTTCTTCAATTTGCTCTGTTATCTCAACGCTCAATTCCTGGCGCACGAGCCCCGCTTCCACCGCACTGCCCACGACTTGGTTGTCAATGGTACAGTTCACCGCGAATGCCCAGGCATACTCCCCACCAGGTTCCAGGGCAATGTCCGTCGGCACGGCGATCGCTAAAATAGTTTCCCCTTCCGGCACCGTCACCGCTTGTTCATGGATTAAGGCTCCGTCTCCATCCACCAGGACAAATTCCCCCTCTACTCCTCTATTGGCCGGTACATAGACAAACAAACTAGGGGTAGCTGTAGCCGTAAACGTGTCCTGACCGGGGGCGACTATTCTCAAATTTGTGTTGGCCTGGGTAAAACAACTACCCCCCCTAGTGCCTCCTCCTCCGGAACTTTGGGTGGTACCCCGATCGCCCGCTTGGGGAAATTTTAAGCTCACGAGGGTTTCCTCTGGGGTCACATTAGAAGATAAATCATCAAACCCAGTGGCGATGGCCTGGGGAACGGTTACCGTAAAGGTCAGGGCACTGGCTAAAAGCAAATTGAGAGGATGATTAACCATGGCAAAATCTAGGGATCGAGGACTTGTTGTTCCAGCTTAGCCTACGGTAACCCAGGGCAACGAGTTGATGTTCGGTGAAGGAATTGACCAATCAAAATGTCCTTCTCTGCAAGTGAATGGGCTTACTGTGCAGTAAGAATGGTTTGAGGACGATAAATGCCCACTTTTGGCACCGTTTGGGGAACAGGGGGCTGATAACTGCGGCCAAAGCCATAATCCCCCAACCACATTAAGCCGTGGCGTATATTCTCCGTTCCCCCCTCAGCGAAATATTGCCAAAGGCGATGGACTGCCTTCAATGGCACCGTGGATTGGTCCATAAGGGTTGGATCAGGGCGATCATCCCCCGGCAAGACAAATAGTTTCAGTGCTGGTTTTGTCTCCGTCAACTCTGCTAACACTTCCAGGCCGTAGGGCCAATAACTTTTCCCCCCCAACAATCGCACCACAACCACTTCAGCCTGGCTAAGCACCCGATCGCCATAATCATCGATGGAAAAGGATTGTTGCAAATTAAGCAAATTACAAACCCGCATCGCTGGAAAATCTTTGGGCAACTGGGGCCACACACTGCCGATCGCCTGAATATCGGTGTCGGCGGCAGTTAGAAAAATAATGGGGGCAGGAGTTTGCTCAACGATGATAACCCCTTCCATGGCTGGATTCCAACCGCCGGGAAGACTAGCAAGACGATGCATAATAGTTAAAAATAGAGAAAGTATATCGGTAAAAATCTATGGGCTAGCAAGGAATTAGCCAAGTAATTTTCCGAAAAAAATCTTAGATCTTTAAAAATACTTAGATTTTGACGAGTTCGGCAAAAACCTAGGCATGATGGGAAGTGAGATCCATGGGGCTTGGTCGTTGAATGCCGTCGCCCAGTCTATGTTCAATTCGGCATGCTACCTGCTTTTTCCCCTATTTTCCGTCGCCTCCTACCAGCTATCACCTTTGATCGCCTGCTCCGTTTTTGGCAGACCTTAGCCCAGCAAACGGGGGATCATGTACAGTGCTTTGTGGGGGATCTACCTACCAGTCTCAAGCCGTCCAACGGGCCGTCGGTGCTCGATGCAGAAATTGATCACCGTTTTGCTCTGTTAGTCGGTGCCGGACAGCGGGCCCTATTAGAGGGGGAAAAAATCTCTCCCCACCATTATGCAGTATCGATTACGTTTGCCCAGGGTATCATCGAAGATTTCATTGACAAGCAAAATTTGCCCGTTACCACTGGGGGGATGACCCCCCTGCCGCCGCTTCAATCCGGTTCCACCATCAGCGAGCAGTTAACCCTAGGGCTACTGGAAATCCTCAACAGTGATAGCACCAGCTTTTCCCCGGAGCCTTCCCTCCAGGACAGTTTACAGGCTAGTCAAGTCAAAGTGCTGAGCCAGGTAATTGCCCAAATTCGCCAAAGTTTGGACCTGTCGGAAATCCTCAACAAAGCGGTAACGGCGGTACAGAAATTTCTCTTTGTCGATCGCCTAGTCATTTACCAATTTCATTACAGTCAGCCATCCCTCATTCCCCCTAGTACAGAACAAATTCCCGCCCCCAAACCCCGGCAACAGTACGGTGAAGTAACCTACGAAGCTCGGCGATCGCCGGAAATTGACACCATGCTGGGGGTCATGACCGAAAATGACTGTTTTTCCCAGGTATTTAGCTACGAACAAAAATATCTTAAAGGCGCAGTGGTGGCAGTGAATGACATCGAAAATCACTACTCCTCTTCCTATTGTTTGGTGGGGCTACTGCAACGCTACCAAGTGCGGGCCAAATTGGTGGCCCCCATCATCGTGGAGGAACAGCTCTGGGGTCTACTGATTGCCCACCAGTGCCACCATCCCCGCCAATGGTTGGATAGTGAAAAGAATTTTCTCGGACAGATTGGCGAACACCTCGCAGTGGCCATTTTCCAATCCCTACTGTACAGCGAAGTACAAAACCAGAAAAATAACTTTGAAAAGCGGGTCATTGAACGGACAAAGGAATTGCGGGATACCCTTTTAACCGCCCAGGCCGCCAACCTACTTAAAAGCCAATTTATTAACAACATTTCCCACGAATTACGCACCCCCCTCACCAGTATTATTGGGCTTTCCGGTACCCTGCTCCGGTGGTTTGACCATCCCACATCCCTGCCGCCAGCTAAGCAACAATATTATCTGCTTAATATCCAAGAAAATGGCAAGAAATTGCTGGATCAAATTAACGGTATTATCCAACTTTCCCAACTCGAATCAGGCCAGACAGCCCTCAACTGTCAATCTTTTTCTCTCCATACCCTAGCCCAAACGGTGATCCATTCTTTGCTGGGAATAGCGGCCAAACAACAAATTCATCTGGAGTTGGATTACCAAATTAACGTGGGACAGGATCAATTCTGTGCTGACCAGGAAAGGATTGACCAAATTTTGACCCAATTACTCAACAATGCCCTTAAGTTTACCCCCGCCCAGGGGACGGTAATTCTAAGGATTTGGAAGGAAAATAACCAGGCTATTTTTCAAGTGGAGGACACGGGTATTGGCATTACTGAGCAACAGCTGCCGGTATTATTTGAAGCTTTTAAAGTGGTGGATGATAGCTATGGTAGCTTCTACGAAACCGGTGGGGTGGGGTTAGCTTTGACTAAACAGTTGGTAGAACTCCACGGTGGCTACATAGAAGTGGAGTCTAGCCCTGGGCAAGGAACAATTTTCACCACAGTTATTCCCCAACAAAATTTACCCGTATCCACCAAAGGACCCATGGAGGAAAGGCTAGATATAATTATGCCTTTTAACTCCAGTGTAATTGTCATTGAACAGGATGAGGAAATTGCCACATTAATCTGCGAACTATTGACCGTAGCAAATTATCAGGTGATTTGGTTGATTGATACCACCAATGCCCTGCAACAGGTGGAGCTACTACAACCAGGGTTGATTATTGCGGATGGGGATTTTGTCGATGTGACAGAGGTGACCCGGGCGATTAAAAAATCCCGGCGTATCAGTAAGGTAACGGTGTTTTTGTTAAGTGAATCCCTTTCTTCGGCTGAATGGCAGGCTTTGTCCCAACAGGGCATTGATGATTATTTGCTCAAACCTCTCCAGCCAGAATTACTATTACAACGGGTACAAAGTATTCAACAGGAACCACCCCGTTGATATTCTCCCATCAATCAACAGTTCTAGGGGGACGATCGCCAGTTGGGGGGAAACTCAGTTTTCGGGTTTGCTCGCCTCGAAATACCCGTAAGATACTAAGATTGAGGGGAGTTGCGGAAAAACCCATGAGTAAATTTGATAGCGGATTACCCAGTGTCCGCCAGGTACAAAATTTGATCAAAGATCAAACGCCGGTGGACGTTAAACTGCTGACCGGGGACTCCCTTAGGGGCGTGGTGCGTTGGCAGGACACCGATGCCTTGGGGTTAGTGGATGACTCCGAGCGTTCCACCATTGTGCGTTTAGCGGCGATCGCCTACATTGCCCCCCGCCATTAATAGCCAATGCAAAGCCATGGGTAGCAATTTGACTAGATTTGATCAGACAATTTGATAATTGCCTTGATTGAACAACTACTTTTAATTTTTAGCCTTAGCCGGTTCCCAATGTCAGTCTAAGCCCATTGTAGCCGTCCTAGTTTTTACCAACCTATCCTACTCGTATCAAGCTAGCCTTTCCACCTTGAACCATATTGCCCATGAATATCCAAGAAATTGTCGCTAAAGCACTCCGGGATGGGTATCTAACCCCCACTATGGAAGCAGAAGTGGGTCGCCTTTGTGAAAGTGGAGTGGACTTGGAGCAAGGGGAGTATGATGCCCTTGATCGCCTAATGGCCGCCCTATTGGCTGGGGAAGTGGTGGCCATGCCCCACAAACAGTTTATTAACGTTATGGAAGAAATGGTGCTCACGGAGGTGGTGGCCCAGATATCCAAATACCAAAAAACGGCCGAAAAACAGCCGGATATTGCCGATATTGCCGCCTATGCCCTTAACCGCCTGCCTCCCCTCTATGCCACCTCCGAAGAAGGGGCTGAATATCAACGGCAACGGGCCTCCGAGGAATTAGAATTTCTCATTCAACAGCAGGTTAAAGAAGGTTTGGGTAGATATTTCGACCGTCCCAAAATCGCTGACCGGAAGCCCCTGGAACCATTAGTGAAACAAGATCTGATCAGTCAAATGGCTTTGTTATTGGAAGCCCTAGCCCAGGATTGAGGGCAGGATAGCACAAATTAAGAACTGCCATAGGCCGTAGTTTTCCTCCCAGCCTCCGGCCATAGGATTGATTAATCTATCGGTGGTGATCCTTTGACTGGTCGCATTACCCAGCAACTTTTGCCCTGGTTAATTTTGGTTATCTTCATACTTGTTCAGGGTAACCACCGCCGATGTTGTCGATTAATTGGGCCTAGTGCAAGATGGGTTTTCGTCACTCTCAACGCTTTTTAAGTTGGATTTTAACCGTTGTTCTCGCCGCTACTGTCACCGTCGCCATTGCTTCGCCGGTGCGGGCTCAATCCTGGATGAATTTACTGCTCCAGGGACTACAGGTAATTCAATTGTCCAATCTTTCCGACCAACAGGAAGTACGGTTAGGGCAACAAATTAATCAGCAACTTTACCAACAGAGGCAATTCCGTCCCCATGGCGATCGCCAACTGCAAAATTATGTCGACGAAATTGGCCAACGATTAGCTCGGGCCAGTAGCCGCCCCAATATTCCCTACACCTTTCAAGTGGTAGACGATCGCCAAATTAACGCCTTTGCCACCATGGGGGGGTTTGTCTATGTTAATACTGGCTTGATTGCCGCCGCCGAAAATGAAGCGGAGCTAGCCAGTGTCATCGCCCATGAAATTGCCCACATCGCCGAACGCCATGCAGTGACTCGAATGCGGGATGTAGGCTTATCCCAGGGATTAATTTCTGCCGCTGGTATGCGGGAAAATAACATTGTCCAGATGGCTATGCAACTGGGCTTTAACCTACCTATGAGCCGAGAAGATGAACTCCAGGCCGATGCCATGGGACTAAGGAACCTAGTGCGGGCGGGCTATGCTCCAGTGGGTATGGTTAGCTTCATGGAAAAACTCCAACGGCAAAGGGGAGCCGCTCCAGAATTCCTCAGCAGTCATCCCCTAACCCAAAACCGCATTAATTCTTTGCAAAGGGCCATTCCGCCCCAGTACCTATACCAAGGAGATGGATTAGATCCCCAAGCCTACAGCCAGCGCATTGGCCGTCAATCTTCGGTTCCAACCCTCCGTTAGGGCAACTGCTCCAGCAAAATGGTAAAGGTAACGGTGGAACCCAGTCCTTCTCCCATACTGAAAAAAGCCACTTTACCCCCCATGTTTTCCACCAACTTTTGGGAAATTACCAGCCCTAACCCAGTGCCTCCATAGGCTTTGGAATGGGAACCGTCAATTTGCACAAATTTTTTAAATAACTTCGACTGTTGCTCCAGGGAAACCCCAATGCCCGTGTCCCCCACGCTCACTTTCAGCAGTCCCGGTTTTTCGATGCCTTCCCAAAGGATGGTGCGGGGAACCACTTCCACGGTGACGGTAATGCCCCCTTCGTGGGTAAATTTGAGGGCGTTGCCAACAATGTTGAGCATTACTTGCAGGAGCCAGCGTTGATTGCCATAGACCAACAGGGGCCCTTGGCTGGGAGCAGTGAGGCTAAAGCTGAGGCCTTTATTTTGGGCTTGGGGCAGGGCAAAATTTTCCGTCGCCTGGAGCACTTCGCTAAAGTCCACCACTTCCAACTCAATGCCCACCCGGCCCGCTTCGATTTTGGCCAGGTCGAGAATGTCGTTGATTAAATTTAGTAGTAGTAGGGCAGATTGGTAAGCTTCTTCGATGAATTCATGTTTTTCCGCTTCTGAATCAGCCATATCATCTAAAATCAGCCGCAGAAAACCAATAATGCCATTTAAAGGAGTACGGAGTTCGTGGGTGGTACTGGCCAGAAATTCACTTTTGAGCCGGGATGCTTCCTCCGCTGCTTTGGTAGCTTGTTTTAATTCCTGGTAGAGAATGGCATGGGCGATCGCCGTGCCGGTTTGTTCGGCCAATTCCTGTAGCAGAGCTTCCGTTTCTGAATGCCAGGGGCCAGGGGCTGGGCCTAGCTGTTGTAGACAAAGATAACCATTGGGCTGGTCTTGGTAGAGGGTGGGAAAAACCCAAAGTCCGGCCAGGTCTTCCCCCTGAAATTGGATATCGTAGAGGGCCAGGGGTTGATGCTGTTCAAATAATTGCTGCCAAATTTCACTGTCCTCCGGCACGATTAGGTTAGTGAAAGCCGGCACCGTGGGCTGACAAAATTCCGCTTCAATTTGCAGATGACGACTCTGGGCATCCCTGGTCAACAATAGACAGCGGCTCACCCCCAGGGTGGAACCAATGCTATTCACCGCCTCTTGCCAAATGGTGGGAAGATGCAGGCTGTTGCGACGAATTCTTTTGGCGATCGCCGTCAACTGAGAAATAACAGGGGGATGCAGGGGATCCAAAGAGGAAATTCGTAGGTTGGATTCCGTCAAATCGCTCTGCTGTCCCATGTCAAAAATAGTTAGGTGGTGGAGTCAGCGGGGGCGAGGGTCAACTTTTTAGTTACCTATCAGTTACCTAACATCCGCCCTGGGAAACCCAAAAATCAGTCGTTCCATTCTCCTCGGGGAGGAATAGGAGGATTGCGGCGTAAATTGCGGGTTAGCTCATCATCTCGTTCTTTTTCACCCCTTAACCATTGCTTAACAGCCATTTCAATTACCCGATTCGGCTCATTGGTTAAATGCTGAATTTGATCCATCAGATCCGAGTCCAACTGAATGGAAACTTCTACTTTTTCGGAGTCCCGGAGCGAAGCGGTGGTGTGGTCATTCATGGCGGTAGAAACGAGGTCTTCACCAATTATAGTATCCCATCAGTTTCAGGCCAGGCAGATATAATATATGGAACTTCAGGAAAAGTTACCCATTGGGAAAATCCCCCCGGATTGAACAATTTTTGTAAACTTCCTGCCGTCCCAAGCCATCAACGCCAGTTCCGCAACTCCGCCATGTTAGACGCCGTTATCATTCTCCTCTCCATTTTTACCTTTGCAGGGGTCGGCTTCGCCGTGGTGGATCTGTTACCTAGTTCGGTACAAACCCAAATCTCCAACATGGATGCTCTCCGCTGGCTGGCAGCGGGTTTTATGTCCATTATCGGCCTGGCGATCGGCTTAGTAGCCCAAACCACCTACCGCAGACTGGAAAATCAAATTCGCCAAACCCCCATTGAAACCATTCTCACCAGGGCGGTGGGCCTAGTAATTGGTCTGCTGATTGCGAACCTAATGTTGGCCCCTATTTTTCTTTTACCCATTCCAACACAATTTTCCTTTCTAAAACCGACTCTAGCTGTATTTGGCAGTATTATTTTTGCCTTTCTTGGCATCAGTTTGGCGGACACCCACGGCCGCACTTTTATGCGCTTAATTAATCCCAATAGCATTGAAACCATGTTATTGGCCGAGGGCACCCTCAAACCCATCGCCCCTAAAATTGTTGACACCAGTTGCATTATCGATGGCCGCATTGAACCTTTATTAGCCACAGGATTCATTGAAGGTCAGGTGTTGGTACCCCAGTTTGTTCTGGCGGAATTGCAACAATTGGCCGATGCCAGCAATGACCAAAAACGGGTGCGGGGCCGGCGGGGATTGGATATTCTCGGCAGTATCCAAGCGGAGTTTCCCGACAGCATTGTCATTCATTCCGCCGACTATGACGATATTGCCACAGTGGACGCTAAGTTGGTGCATTTAGCCCAGGAAATTAATGGTATTTTACTCACCAACGATTACAATCTCAGCAAAGTGGCGAATCTGCAAAAGGTACAGATTCTCAACGTGAACGATTTGGCCCAGGCGGTGCGCCCCATTTACCTACCTGGTGATTCCCTGGAGTTGAAAATTGTCAAACAGGGCAAAGAAGCTTCCCAGGGGGTGGGCTACCTAGAAGACGGCACCATGGTGGTGGTGGAAGAAGGACGGAACTATGTGGGGTCAGAATTGCAGGTGATTGTCACGTCTGCTCTGCAAACCTCCGCCGGTAGGATGATTTTTGCTAAAACCCCTTCAGTGTTGGCTTCTTGACCATTTCCCCGTAGCCCTAGTGATTATCTATTAGGAAGTTTGAACCGTCGCCCCTGGTTGCTTTGGCCCAGTAATTTTTCCAGTTAAAACAACTAAAAAGATCAGGCAAGGCCACCGACAGCCCTGATAATGGGAAAGAATTGTCGCAAGAGGGTATCAGTCCGCTGTGAAACCCCGTTATTTTTTTGTTCTACTGACCGCCGTTGTCGTTTTTCTTTTGGCCATAGCGGGTTGGGGCACTGCCCTAATGCTAGGCAATAGTCCTTTGAACTTGGCCCAGGGGGGGGTGAGCCGTGGCCCCATGGCCCCAGGGTTAATTCCTGGGCAATCACCCATTATGGTGTCTTTGCTGGTTAATCCCGATCGCCTGGAGGCGTTTACCCAGTTGGCAGTTAATCCTGGACGGCGGGGGCGTTCCCATCGGGAATTGGCGGAGTTGGAGCAGAGTTTACTAGCTAAAACGGGGTTGGACTATCGCCGGGAGGTCAAACCCTGGTTGGGGGAGGAAGTTAGTCTGGCGGTGACGGATTTGGATTATGACCATGATGGGAGCAATGGAGCTCAACCGGGTTATTTACTAATAGTCCATAGTCAGGACCCGGAATTAAGCCGGGAATTTCTGCAACTCTCCTACGCCACAGCGGCGATCGCCGGAGATACGGATTTGGTTCTTGACCGTTACCAAGGGGTAAAAATTACCTATAAACGCCCCGTTAACCCGGTGCCCAACGGCGATTTGCTTGCCAGTGCGGTGGTGGGGGATTATGTCCTCTTTGCGAACCATCCCCAGGTATTGCGCCAGGCGTTAAACAGTTTGCAGGCCCCTTCCCTCAGTTTGGCCCAAACGGAAACTTACCAAACAGCCCTAGCTAGCTTGACAGCTCCCAAGCTGGGACTGGTTTATGCCAATTTTCCCGCCCTTGCCGCTTGGCTTGGCCAACGACCTGCCCTAGACAAGAACTCCGACCAAACGGCGATCGAGCAGACGTTAACGGTGGCTTTATCGCTCCAAGCCCAGGGATTAGTGGCCCATACGGCCCTGACGGGGTTATCCACCAATAACCCGGGGGAAAAAGCGGAAAATGTAACTGCCATTAAAACCAATTTAGTTAACCTACCCCCCACTAGTAGCTTGGTGATTAATGGTCAAAACCTGGCCCAACAATGGCAACAATTGGCCGATGGTTTAGCTCCCCATAGTCCTCTACAACAAGCCCTAAGCAAGTTAGTAGGTGACTGGCAACAAACCATAGGTTTAGATTTAACCACGGATATTTTTCCTTGGGTGCAGGGGGATTATCAATTAATCTTTTTGCCCAAAGTTAATCCGAGTCAAAGTGATTGGGTATTTGCTGCCCAAGATCTGGATGCTACCGCCACCGATGTAGCTTTGGAATATCTGGATCAATTGGCGATCGCCGCTGGTTACCAATTATCAGCTCTAGAATTACAGGGACAAAAAGTTATCGCTTGGACTAGCTTACAAACCCTAGCAAAGGAAAATATTACTAGTTTGCAGACCCAGGTACGGGGCATTCACTGCCGCGTGGGGGATAGGGTGATTCTAGCCAGTTCCCTCGAAGCTCTATCCCAAGTGTTGGATAAAACTGGCCCTTCCTTGGCGGAGCAAACAGAATTTCAACAAGCATTATCTACCCTACCCGGTAACAGTTATGTTTACCTTGACTGGCAAAGGGGAGAACAATTTTTTAGCCAGCAATTGCCCATACTCAGGGTCTTAGAACTATCCCTCAAACCTTTGTTTAAAAATTTACGTTCTTTGACCATTAATCAGGATCCTACTTCCACTTCCATCAGCAACAGCACCATTTATTTAAACTTGGGAGTTGATTAGCTTTGGGAAGTTCCCTACCCATCTGAATTGGGAGGAAAAGTTTAGGGAAATTTCCTCTGTTATTACCGAATTATAGTCAATCAAAGTAAGATTGAGATGGCTAAGGTCTTTACCAAAGAGGCTTTTAGCTCCTTTCTATTTTTACTTTCAATTAAATCAACTATAAGGTTATTCTGCCCTTGGTAAAACTTTGTCAATAAACCGTCAAAGATCTATACCTCCTTCACTAAGTACCACGTTGGGATTTTGCCCCATACGAAGAATGTGGGCCGCCGTATTGTGTACGCCAAATTCTGCCCCCAGTTGAGCTCCCAAGGTGCCATGGATAGCCATATAGGCCATTAAAAACAACGCAAAACCAAGATAAGCCCAGCTAACTTCATTGCGACAGTTGGTGCGCCAAACAAAGCGTTGATAGCCCCGCC
The DNA here is from genome assembly GCF_000478825.2 of Synechocystis sp. PCC 6714. Taxonomy (NCBI): domain Bacteria; kingdom Bacillati; phylum Cyanobacteriota; class Cyanophyceae; order Synechococcales; family Merismopediaceae; genus Synechocystis; species Synechocystis sp. PCC 6714. The sequence goes on from NZ_CP007542.1 coordinate 655,941, forward strand.
AAATAGTTGTGCCCACCATCATGACCAAGAGTAAAATTCCCCCTACGCCGTGGAGTAACATGGTGGTGCCGGCACCAATGCCCCAATCACTGACCTGATCGGTGGGGGGTTGGGCCAAAAGGATTTCAAAAAAACCCGCCGCCACTGTAAAAAAACTAATGCAGGCACCGGCTACGGCATTGTACCAACCCACATCAAAGAAATTTTGCCGTTGGGCTGGGATAGCAAAACCTTTAAGAATTGGCCGTTCCAAGGGGAAAAATACGCCCGCAAAATCAAAAACCAGGGCAATGATAAATAATCCCAAACTAAAATGCACCAAATTAGGGTGTAGGGGAAAACGGTAGGGTAGGCCGTTGGTGCCTAGCTGGAGGCCAATTTCTTTAAGTTGGTCAATCAGAGAAGGGTTCATTGTGGAGTGAGTTCGTCGAGTTGGAATTAAATGGGATGGGAAATGGGAGATGAAAACTAAAAATTAGGGAATAATGCCTTCTTTGGTGGCTTGAACCACAGGTAGGGTATGGAGACCATATACCCAGTCCACCAGGGAACCGAGAAAAATTTGAATGCAGACTAAGATCATAAATACGGTGGCTAACATCAGGAAAGGGAGACTGGTTTTCAGCGGGTTACGCACCCTCAACACTCCTCTCCAGGCCGTTAGCCCCGCCAAAATGGCCGATAAAGACCACCCGTTGACCGTATGCCAATCCAATGCCGGTTGAGCTGCTGGGTAGGGCATGGCCAGGGCCGCTTCAAATTCGCCAAAAATTACGGCAAAAAAAATGGCGATCGCCGCTGTGAGCCAATTCCACCAAGCTACTTCAAAGAAGCGGGGCTTTTTTTGTAGATAACCGACAAGTTCACTAATGTAAGCAAAGAAAACCATGCCAATAACAAAGTGGACAATGATGGGGTGTAGGGTATCGGGATAGGGTAAATTTTGGTCGTTGAGGCTGAACATGGGCAACTTCCGCAAAGGTATTTTGGATCGGGCAAAAACCAGAGGAATCCTCCTAAGCAAACAGATTCAACTGAATAGCTTTTCGGTGGGTTGACGCTTCACAGGATGTCGCCGTCGAGGCATTCCGTTACACTAATCCCTACAAATTCAGTTTCTGCTTCATAGCACCAAACTGTACCATAATGCTCTCCATTGTCCAGAAATACGCTGTATCTGGGGGTAGATCTTTCGGTTTAGCCTTGGTTTTTCCCTCGACAAAAGGTCAATATGGATTAACATCTATTTCCCTATTCGCTAGCGAAATTTTGTCCATGGCAATGATCATTTCCTCCCCCTCCAGTGACCCAATAACAACGGCACCAGCGGAGCCAGTGGTGGCCATGGAGAATCTCAGTCATTTTTACGGCAATGGTAATCTTCGCAAACAAATTTTATTTGACATTAACCTCCGCTTGGAGGAAGGGGAAGTGGTGATTCTTAAGGGTCCTTCGGGATCGGGGAAAACGACGCTGTTGACCTTGATGGGGGGTTTGCGTTCTGCCCAGAGTGGCAGCTTAAGGGTATTTGGTCAGGAGTTGAACGGTGCGAAAAAAAAACAGCTGGTCAATATCCGCCGTCACATCGGTTATATTTTCCAAGCCCATAATTTACTTGAATCTCTCACTGCCCGCCAGAATGTGCAGATGGCGATCGAACTTCATCCCCAATACGATGACCATCGGGCCAAGGAATTATCCCTGGCAATGCTGGAGGCAGTGGGTTTAGTGGACCATGTCAACTATCATCCCCATAATCTTTCCGGTGGACAAAAACAGAGGGTGGCGATCGCCAGGGCTTTGGTTTCCCATCCCAAAATGATTTTGGCCGATGAACCGACAGCGGCGTTGGACAGTAAATCGGGCCATGATGTGGTGGAATTAATGCGACAATTGGCTCGGGAACAGGGATCAACTATTTTGATCGTCACCCACGATAACCGTATTTTGGATGTGGCGGACCGAATCATTCAACTAGAAGATGGACAACTTTGCTCTAGCACGGTGGAGTAAAGATTAATTAACCCACACCCAAAACTGAGCTACGAAGTAAATATAATAAATGCAATGAGTGGAATTTAGATAATTGGAATTAAACAACCAAGAGGGAGTTTTGGTGGAAATATAAAAAAGCCCAATCAAACTTAACTGACCAATAAATTAATCGCCTCAAAACCTAGCAGTGGTTGCATGACCCAAGAGCTCTACCAACTTTTACTTATCGAAGACGAGTCGGCAACAGTGAAAATGATTCTTGACTTTCTTGAGTCGTCGGCCGTGTCTCCTTTAGCCGAGCGTTTGCTGGTACAAGTCACTGCGGTATCGGATTTGGATGAAGCGGTAAAAGTTTGCCAAAAACAAGAATTTGAAATCATTCTACTAGATTTATTCCTGGCTGACATTGAGGGGATTGATGCTTTAGTTCAAGCTCGTAAAATTTTTCCTGAACAGTCAATTATTGCCTATAGCCAGAGTGAAGATGAACAATTGGTCATCCAATCTTTTCAACATGGTGCCGATGGTTATCTGCGGTTAAAAAATCTAGATTCCTACCTACTTTATTACGAACTATTATCAGTTTTACAAAGAAAAATATATCAAAGTAAAAGTGAAAGCCAACGCAGTTTAGCCAGTCAGCAAAAAGAATACCTTGACCTAGAAACTTTAATTAGTTCCACCACCAGTGTCACAGCCCGGATGTTTGGTTCCGACACCATCAAGGATTCTTTCCCAGAATTGTTCGAGGAATTAAAACAAACCTATGGCAACTTGCTAGATTTGGCTTTGGAACAACGGGCTTTTAAGGTAGAACACGATTTATCTAGTCGATTGAGAAATCTAGCCGATCGCCTGGGTTTTATGAAAGCTAGTCCCCGGGATATCATTCAAATTCATACCACTACCCTACGGGAAAAAAACCGTGATACTAACATAGTCAAATCCCAAGCCTACGTTGCCGAAGGAAGACTGATGGTATTAGAATTGATGGGCTATTTGGCTAGTTTCTACCGTAAATATTATGTTAGCCTAAACAATCTAAGTATTTCTTCACGATTACCGCCCAAGGATAGTTCCTAAGTTAGGTAAATAACTAATAAGTCTACTTTGGTTGTTCGGTTGCTAAATATACCAAACTTAACCAAATCTTAATACTAGTTTCACCTAATGCCACTCCTTGCTCTGTTCTATCCCAATCACCCCTAGCTCTTTTATTTCTCTTTATTTCCCCTGGATTAACCCCCAATTTAGCATTATTAACACAATATTATTTTGGAATTATTTTGGAGTGTTAATTGCCTCTACTTAATCTAGATTTATCTGACCAAATCTGCGGATTGATCTTGTTTGCTATCCCCCAGAAATATGAATAAGATTGTATTGAGACTTTATATCACAGGGAATTCTGTCCGTTCTCAACAGGCGATCGCCAACATTTACCGCATTTGTCAGGAAGATTTGGGAGAGCAGTATCGGGTTGAAATTATTGATGTTTTGGAGCAACCCCAACGGGCGGAGGAAGAGAAAATTATGGTTACTCCTACCCTGATCAAACACTTACCTCCTCCCTTACAAAGGATTATTGGTGACATGTCCAATACGGAGAAAGTTTTACTGGGGTTGGACATTTTACCTGAAGGTTAATTGAGTTAACCCTGGGGAGAATTGATGCTTGGCCCCTAGGCGGTGGAGCAATATTGAGTAATGATTAAAAATTGGGCCCATCACTTTGCCCATTATCTACTCCGGCGATCGCCAAAGCTCCAGTTTTCCCCGAATTATGTTGTCCAACTCTGACCAACACCGAGCCGTCCAAGCCCTCTACAACACCTACCCCTTTCCCCCAGAACCCCTGTTACAGGAACCTCCACCGGGTTACAACTGGCGCTGGCACTGGGCTGCGGCCCATAGTTTTTGTCTGGGAAGGCGACCTTTTAATCAAAAGATTCGTATTTTGGATGCGGGCTGTGGCACCGGAGTGGGAACGGAATATTTAGTTCACCTCAACCCAGAAGCCGAGGTTCATGCCGTAGATATTAGTGAAGGGGCTTTAGCTGTGGCCCAGGAACGGTTGCAAAAGTCCGGTGTGGGCTGTGGGCGGGTGCATTTCCACCATTTATCCCTAGAAAACCTTGCCAGTTTGCCGGGGCAATTTGACTACATCAATTCCGTTGGCGTACTACACCATCTGCCTGACCCCGTTGCCGGTATTCAAGCGGTGGCGGAAAAATTAGCCCCTGGTGGTTTGTTTCATATTTTTGTTTACGCGGAAATTGGCCGTTGGGAAATTCAACTGATGCAACAGGCGATCGCCATTCTTCAGGGGGAAAAACGGGGCGATTATCGAGATGGAGTGGCGGTGGGCCGGGAAATTTTTGCCAGTCTGCCAGACCACAACCGCCTAGTAAAACGAGAAAAAGAACGGTGGTCTTTGGAAAATCATCGGGATGAATCCTTTGCGGATATGTATGTCCATCCCCAGGAAACTGATTATAATATCCACACTTTATTTGAACTAACTGACGCCGCTGGGCTAGAATTTTTGGGCTTTTCCAATCCCGATTATTGGCAACTTGATCGCCTCCTGGGTAAAGCACCGGATTTAATCGAACGGGCAAAAAATCTAGGGGAGCGGGAGCGGTATCGCTTGATCGAATTATTAGATCCAGAAATCACCCACTACGAATTTTTCCTCGCCAAACCTCCCATTACAATCAGTGATTGGTCGGACGATAAAACCCTACTCAACGCCAAACCCAATCTCCATCCTTGTATGACTGGTTGGCCCAGCCGCAGTTTATTTGACTATAACTATCAGCCGTTAGAGTTAACCGAAGAGGAATTTAAATTGCTCCAAGCAGTGGAAACCCAGACAGAAATTCAAGCAAACGTGGAAAAAATTCTGGCTGACCTAGGCGATCGGGCAATCGACTTAGGATTGGTGCGGAGCTTACAAACTAGGCAACTACTGACCCTCGGAAATTGATTTAAAAGTCCAAAGTCCCCCAGCATTGCCAGAGCTTTGATTGGTCAACTGAGGAGAAAAACTAAAACTTGGCAGACAGGCTCTCAGCTATAGCTAGGGACTAGAATTGGAAAGTCACTCCGGTCACAGAGAGGAGACTGTCATGGTGCAAGCTGTTGATCGTCCTAAGCCATTACCTTTAAATATTCCCGAAGAACTAGCACTGCAGGTCACGCCGGCACAATTCGCTATTCTAGCAGCGGAAAATCGAGATTTAAAGCTTGAACGTACAGCAACGGGAATATTAATCGTGAATCCCCCCACTGGCGGCGAATCAGGTAATCGTAATTTTAATTTGACTACTCAATTCGGTATCTGGTGTGAAGCTAACGGTCTCCTCGGCAAGGGATTTGATTCCTCCACTGGGTTTGAATTGCCCAACGGTGCCAATCGATCGCCCGATGCTTCTTGGGTTATGCAGGGGCGCTGGGAATCCCTCACCCATGAACAAAGGCAAGGATTTATTCCCCTCTGTCCCGATTTTGTAGTGGAATTACGCTCTAAAACCGACAGCATCAAAAAACTGCAGGAAAAAATGCAGGAATATATGGAAAATGGTGCTCAGTTGGGCTGGCTGATTGATCCCCAAAATAAACGAGTAGAAATTTATCGTTCCGGACAGCCGGTGGAAGTTCTAGAAAATCCAGCAATCTATCTGGAGAAGCTGTTTTGCCAGGATTTATCCTTTCTCTGCAAAGAATTTTTCGAGTTTAATCACTATACTCTTTGCCAATTTATCTATTGAGATCCGCCAACTATTGAGATAATTTTTTTGAAGTGATTACTTCAATTGGTCTCAAAGTACTGTCGCCAATTTTGAAGCCCTTACGCACAACTTTGGTAATAGTTTTTTCTTCTAAGTCTTCCCTTACTTCAGTGTCAACAACTTGGCAAAAATTGAAGTCTGGCTTATCACCACCAAATTCTATGAGATTGACTTCTCGACGTTCTAATATAGTCAATAATTTACTTTGGATTGTTCCCAGAGATTTGGGTAGACGTTTAATAAATCGAGGATTAGGTTCTGGATTTTCTTCGAGATAAAGCAATAGAGATTCTAGCATATCGAATAATTCTAGAAATTCTAAAAATAGGGCTTCACTAGCAGAACGATTGGATTTTTCTTCTTCTTTTAGTAGCTGGGCTAACAATCTTTTTTCCTTGAGTAAGCTTTGTAAATCTGCAAGAACTTTATCTCGATAATCAGGGGTTATTTGAAGCAAATTTTGTTGATTGTTCATAGATTTATTTAGAGTAAATTACTGATGCTTTTATTAAAATCTGCCATCACCTTAGCATGGAATTCATCTAGATTTTCATTTTCAATTTCTTCAATAAGCTTAAGTTCTGGCGTTGGTTTATCAAGTTCAGAGATATCGTAACGTTTAAAGCGTAGAATGGGAGGTAATGCTGGCAAAAGATAGTCGGCAACTAATCGATCTTCATTATTTTTTACGAGTTTATTTCGTGCCGCAGTTAAAATTTTAGGATGACGTTTTTTTTCTTTCATCCTTGCTTTAAAAGCCTTTTCGATTTCATCTTTAGAAGCGGCAGGGGAAACACCGAGAATATCGTAGGGATTGTTAGACATGGAATTATATTTTCTAGAAGATAAAATTTTGAGTTTTTTGAGCTTTTCAAGAGCCACTTTTCTTAGTTCTTCTCTAATCCGTCCATTATCACCTATCATTAAGTTAGTTGCCTGAATGATTTCCCCTGCCAATTGATTTACTTCTTCATATTCCTTGATTGTAAATTCCCTCTCTTGATTGAATTGATCAATTAATTCTTCCACTTCTTTTGCAATAGCAGTATCTTGATCGCCCCGCCCAAGGGCACAACTTACCCTCACAGACTCATCATTACGAAGATGAGCCGTCAACTGCAGCGCCTCGTTTTGCTCGTCAATTTCTGCTATTAAGACAATTTCTGTTCCCTTGGGGTAGTGTTTATCAAGAGCCAAATAAATTTGTCCAATTGACTCATCAATAAATGGGGAATTTGGCTGATTTTCAACCTCATCAGGAGAAAATAACTTAAGATTAATAAATCGCTGACCATCAGCTTTTGTTTTAATTATTACTGATGTCTTTAATGGCAAGTACTCTCCTTTTTGAATTAAAAGAAAGCGCGGATCATCTGGAAATTCAATATAACAATTTCGAGAAACAGTAAGATTCTTGTCCACTAAACCAGCAGCGACAATAGCAGCTCCTTCTGCAATCGCATAAATGGGTCGAGGATGGACAACCACCTTATCGTAACCAAAGACCTGTTTCAAGTTTTGCTGAACAAAAGGAATTAATGACGATCCACCCACCATTAGGATAACGTCAATATCGTCTTGAGTTATGCCTGCATCCTCAATTGCCTGCTGGCAAATTTTTATTGTCCGGTCCACTAAAGGTAGAATTAACTGCTCAAACTCTGAGCGCGTAATAAAAGGCATAATAAAAATTAGCGAACCAAACTCATCTATTAAAGGCTCTGCAATACAAATTTGTGTTTCTGTTCGATGACTTAAGTCAATTTTGACTTGTTCAGCGACCAGCTTAAAACTGTCTATCAATCTCTTTTGTTTTCTACTAGGCATTCTGGCGATTAAAGCATCAATATCATCTAAATCTTCTTCTTGAGCAACTTTTTGCTTAACTAATTCGATGAGCTTATTGTCAATATCATCTCCCCCTAACCATAAGTCTCCTGCTTTTCCTAATTCACTAAACCAATCCCCGATAGCACTAATCACAGAGGCATCAAAAGTTCCGCCCCCCAAATCATAGACAAGAATAGTTTGACAGTCGTCAGAGCCAGGTTTAAATCCGTAGGAGATGGCAGCGGCAATTGGCTCATACAGTAACTCTTTAACTTCCAATCCTGCTCGTTTGGCGGCATTCTGCATGGCATATCGCTGTTGATCGTTTAAATAGGCCGGAATTGCAATAACTGCTTCTGTTATCTTTGTCTTCTGCCCTTGGTTTTCTTGATAAGTCTCGGCATTTTTAACAACTTGCTTAAGAATTTGTGCGGCAATATCCTCGGGTTCGTATTCTTTCCCCCCCAGGATCACAACTAAACCATCTTCCTTTCCTTGGCTAGGGGCTTTAATCTTGTAACTCAAGTGCTGAGTTTGCCATTGGACAATAGGATCGCTATTGTCTCGCCCCATAATGCGCTTAATGGAATCAATGACATTCTCAGGGTCTTGCTTAAGTTGGTAGTAAGCTTTCTCTCCAACAATGATCTCCCCATTATCCAGTGCCACAACGGAACGAGTAAGTCCCTTACCTGCCTCATCAGTTACTATCTCGACTTGAGCGAATTTAAAAGCCGCAACACAGTTGTTCAAGCCAAAATCAATGCCAATCGTATTTACCATATATTCAAACCTCAATAAGGAATCCGTAAAGCTCGATAAAATTCTCGAAAGGCAGGTTCATGGGGAGCGATTTCATAAGCCCATTTTCCCAATTGCCGAATTCCATCAGCATCCATAGAGCGATTTTCAGCCCCCTTTATTGCTATATCTATGAATAATTCTGCCGCAGCAAAACGAATTTTAGGATTAGATGAATTTTTGGCAAAATTGACCAATCCTTCAACATTTCCTGCTTTGATTAATTTGTCAAATTTCTGAGCATCTTGATAATCTTTTACTTTTTGACATAATTCCAAGACTACGGGATTATGAGGATCTATTTTCTTAAGTTGATTGAAATTTTCTAATGCGGAGTCATTGCTAATCTTATCCTTTGCCCATTGTTGTCGAATTGCTTCTGCTTTATATTCTGCTAAATAACTTCTAGAATTTTGGCTTTGCAGTAAATCATACCAAAACTCAGCAAATTCAAGATGTTCGCTAAAATCATCAATTTTTCTGCGTTGGGCCGAGCAAAGTTGATCAATATTTTCTCGCCATTCTGAGTTAGATTGGATGCATGATTTAATATTATTTAATGACTTGATAGATCGCCGCCAATCAAATTGCTGAAGATGATAACGCCCTTCATGATAGTTAACAAAGTTAGAGCTATAAATTTCAGCCGGGGACTGAGGGGGATATATCGGTTTAAGATGAATGGCACGAAGAATATGATTGTCCAAGCAAGCCGCTACAGCAAAACCCCAGTCGCTATACAATGCACTCAGTTGCTCATTAGGAAAATTAAGGTTTGAAAAGAGATGAGAATATTGATAATAACAACCAGGTAAAATTGTTAGCTGATTAAATTTCATCCCTCGCAAATTAGTTTCTTGAAGTGTATTTAACACCATCAATTCTAGTCTTAGACCATCCTTCAATCCCTCAACTCCTATTGGATCTTTTTGTTTGAATTTTTCTATTAAATCGTCTACCAACTTAACTAACTTACTCTGGAGAGTTTCAAAGTTAATATTTTCTGTATCCATCCAAACAATATCATGCAATTTTGGATTATGTTCCAAGTTAGCCAATAATGTAAACCACAGACAGATAAACTTAGCAAATAAAGAGAGATCTGCTTCATCATTTTGCGTAATTTGCTCGTGCAATGCTATGGTCAGATTATGAAGTGTCGTTATACTAGGGTTTTCCAACCATTCCTTTTCTGACAAATCAATTAGTTCTTTGCTTCCTTTTTTATTCCAGTGCTCAGCTATCAGCCATGGCTCGATATGTTGAGCCATGTTCCGTTCAACAATACTGTCACTACCAAATTTTTGTAAAAATAATTGGCTTTTATTTAACGCTGACTGATGTTCAAGATTTTTAAGATCAACCTCAATATCTTGGATACTAATAAGTCGATCTCTTTTGATTAAATCTTTAAGAATATTTAATTGCTCTTTGATTTCAGGATTCTGTATTTTACGCCATTCACGGCTAGCTTGTTGCCATTCCTTCAAGCTGGCATAAATAAATCCTTTCAAATAAGCTGAGGTGTCGCAATTTAGCTGGGCTAAGCATAAAAATGCCTCTTGATATTTTTGCGTTTTAACATAAATTGTAGCAAGCTTTAATTGTATATTACTTATGTTAAAAGATTGGTCAATAGATAAAACATCTTCAACAACGGCCGAATAAACTATTTTGGCTTCTTCAAAGTTATTCTTTTTTTCTAGGGTGATAGCTTGTCGAACTTTAGCTTGTACATCGATAATTTTGGTTAACTTTTGTAAAAGATTTTTGCCATCGGATCTTCTGAATTCTAAAAGTGAATTTTTACATAATTCTACAGACGCTTCCAATTGATTGTTAGTTGCCAATAAACGAGCTTTTTTTAGGTTATTTTCGTATTTTTCTTCCCTTTCAATTGAAGCATTATAATCGGAAATTCTTGCATCTAATTGAGATGTAGGTATAATAGCTTTTGCTTCATTAATTATGACAAGAGCTTTTTTAAAATAAAGTTGGCTGGCTAATTGTTCCGCATTAATTAATTTTTCTTGAAACTGTTCGTGCTTTTGAATGGTATTGTTTAAATTGTTAATTGATCTTTCTAAGGTTTCGTCATAAACAATTTGTTCAGCTTGCTGATATAAACTTTGTGCTTTGTTTAGATTTGGTAAACTTTGTTGGTCACAAGGATTATTTTTGGCTATTTCAACTAGTTGATCAGCTGATCTAATTAATTCTTTCGCCCGATTAATATCTTGTTGCCATTGCTGGTGCCATGTGCTCAATAGCTCAAGTTTGTTTCCTAAGAATTGATTTCTGATCCATTTTTCTAATCCTGAAGGACTAGATTCCCAAATCGATAAAGTTGACTTGGCCAATCTAGTGGCTTGTACTATTTTTTTTCTTCTGACAAGATAATCAATATCTTGCAAAAATTTGTTTGTTTGTCTACATTTTTCAATGAGCCTAAAAACTTGCACCCCAAAAATAAACTGGGTTAGTCGGTCAACGAATTGAGTGATAATATTCATAAGCATTCACTATTAGGATTAGGAATCAAAAGCTTATCGCCAATTTCAAGAAAATCTTCTCTTCCTTCAAGACTTGGATTTTTTTGAACAATCAATGTCTGTTGTTCAGCATTGCCATAGAAGCGCATGGCAAGTAAAGATAAGGAATCTCCTCCCCTAACGACATACTCAAATCCTTGATTACAAGTTTGGATTGAAGAGGGTTTGGTCGTAGCCTGAATTGTTTCCGTTTGGGCGATTTTATCTTGAAGTTGGCCGACTTTATTTTGAAGTTGACTAACTGTGTTTTGTGTTGGCCAGTAAACTCCAATACCCCCCAGAACAATTCCCAAGGCTAGAAAGGCGATCGCCGTTAGGAGTAACCAGGAAGGAACACCTGAACTTTTATTGATGACGGAACTCTGGGGACTAGGAGCAACGGGTAAATCCATTAGTCCACGGATCAATGTCAAATCCGTTTCACAGTTTGGGCAAATGTCCTCTACCACTCCAGGGCGATCACAGACGGGACAGGGAATTTTAACAGTCATGAATATTCTAAATATGGTTGAGCTTATTTTGTTAACCCAGTGGCAACAGTGCCAGTAGCTATTTCTTGATCAAGATACTTTTCGACATCAGGAGATAGTTGTTGTAACAAACTTTGAACTTCTTGCATATCATTATGTTCAAGTGCATAAAGCATTCGAGCAAATTTATCGGTCATGGCATTAGCCGCAGTTGGATTAATTTGAAGAGCACGATTAATTGAAACTCGGCATAGCAAAATTAGGTTAACCAGGTCTGGGAGATTTTCGTCTTCCCGTTTTGCGTCCTCCACAAACTTTTGTAGCCCAGATAAATTATCCTTATCAATGGCATCTTTTAAATTTGCCACTATGTTTTTAATCCTTACCTGTTGCTCTTGGGGAATTGCAGAGTGACAATGCTCGATTACAAATTCAAAACGTGAGAGGAAGTAGTAAGCCAAACCATGATCTTCAGAGATACAGGTACGAAACTCTTTAAGTTTTTCATTGGCTACCCTTCTACGATCTTCCAAGACTCGTCCGTCACTTCCCATCATCGAATTACTAGCTTGAACGATTTCGCCAGCCAATTCATATACTTGCTCAACCCCCCGAGTAGTCAACTGACCTTTTCTGTTTAACTGGTCAATTAATTCTTCTACTTCTTTGGCGATCGCCGTATCTTGGCCACCTCTTCCAAATGAACAACTTACTCTCACAGATTCATCATTACGAAGATGGGCAGTCATCTGCACCGCCTCGTTTTGCTCGTCAATTTCCGATAAAACAGTAACTTCTGTCCCTTTAGAGTAATGTTTGTCAAGGGCTAACCACATTTGTCCAATCGGCTCATCGACGGATGTGTGATCTAGCTGATTTCTGACTTCATCTGGGGAGAAAAATTTGAAATGAATTAACCGCTGGCCATCAGCTTCAATTTTAAAAATATGGGATTGTTTAACTGGTAAATCTTCGCCTTTTTTGATTAAAACAAAACGTGGATCATCGGTAAGCTTAATGCAGTAATTACGGGAAACGGTTAAGCTTTTTTCTACTAAACCAGCGGCAACAATACCGGCACCTTCAGCAACTGCATACATTGGTCGGGGATGGACAACTACTTTATCTTTTCCAAACGCTTCTTGGACTTTTTGCTGAACAACGGGAATTTGGGAAGATCCCCCCACCATTAAAACAATATCAATTCCGCTTTCAGACTCGTTGGCATCTTCGATCGCCTGTTGACAAATCTTGATACTTCGCTCAACTAAGGGCAGAATCATCGGCTCGAATTCTGAACGAGTTATAGCGCATTTAATAAAAAATAATGCACCGAATTCATCTATTAAAGGCTCTGTAATTTCAATGTTTGCTTCTGTACGATTACTTAAATCAATTTTTGCTTGTTCAGCTGCTAGCTTAAAACTACCTATCAACCTTTTTTGTTTTATACTAGGCATCTTACCAATCAAAGCATTAATATCATCCAAATCTTCTTCTTGAGCTACTTTTTGCTTAACCAACTCGATGAGCTTGTTATCAATATCATCCCCGCCTAGCCATAAGTCCCCGGCTTTTCCTAATTCACTAAACCAATCCCCAGCCGCACTAATCACAGATGAGTCAAATGTTCCACCACCGAAGTCATAAACTAAGATAGTTTTTACATCATCTGAACCAGGCTTAAAGCCGTGGGAGATGGCAGCGGCTGTTGGTTCTGATAATAGTTCCTTAACCTTTAGCCCTGCCCGTTTAGCTGCATTCTGAGTGGCATAGCGCTGTTTATCATTGAAATAAGCTGGAATGGTAATAACTGCTTCTGTTATTTTCCCCTTCTGTTTTTGACTTTCTTGATTTTCCTGATAAACCTGAGCATTTTTGACAACTTGCTTGAGAATTTTCGCTGAAATATCTTCGGGTTCGTACTCCTTCCCCCCTAATATGACGACAAGACTGTCCTCTGTGCCCTGACTGGATTGTTTGATTTTATAACTTAAATGTTCACATTGCTTCTGAACAATAGGTTCACCGAAACCACGCCCCATAATTCGCTTAATCGAACCAATAACATTTTCTGGGTCTTGCTTAAGCTGATAGTAGGCTTTGTGTCCAACTATGGTCTCACCATTGTCAAGTCCCACTACTGAGCGGGTTAGACTTTTCCCACCTTCGTCAGTTACAACTTCGACTTGGGCAAATTTAAAGGCCCCTACCGAATTAGTTGTTCCCAAATCGATGCCTATGCAGTTGCCCATAACTAAATACCAATATCAACTATAGTAGAAGTGCTTTTCGTGCAATCGTTCCATAATGTTAGCAACTGAATCAGCTAGAGGATCATAGTATAAAAAACTTTACATTCTTAGCTTGATGAAGCGGACATCGTATCGACCAGATGTATGTAAAATGCCCGCAATGACTCCTTACAGCGTAATCGTTGTAAGAAATGAATGAACGACTCTTTATGTCACGAGGTCCTGACATTTTTAGTACCCAACCACTACTTTGATTGGATGGGATATAAAAGACCGAACTATAAAACCCCTTTGGAACTGGGAATGGTATCAGCCCGACGGGGGTCAACTTCGATCGCCATGCGCATGGCCCGGGCAAAGGCTTTGAACGTGGCTTCGATAATGTGATGGGAATTAATACCGTCAAGCTGGCGGATATGGAGGGTCATTTGACTGTGGTTAACGACGGCCACAAAGAATTCTCGCACCAGTTGGGTGTCGTAGGTACCTACCCTTTCCGTGGGAATTTGCAGACCATAGCTGAGGTGGGGTCGCCCGGAAAAGTCCAATGACACCTGTACCAGGGCTTCGTCCAAAGGAGCAATGAAATGGCCAAAACGATTAATACCCCGGCGATCGCCCAGGGCTTCGGCCAAGGCTTGACCAAGGGTAATGCCCACATCTTCGTTGGTGTGGTGATCGTCAATTTCAATATCCCCGGTGGCGTTCACTTCCAAATCAATCAGACCGTGGGAGGCAATCTGATGCAACATATGATCTAAAAACGGAACCCCAGTGGCCACATGGCACAGACCATTACCCATCAAATTCAAACTCACCCGCACATCAGTTTCTTTGGTGACTCGATGCACCGCCGCGGCACGGGGAGAAAAGTTGGGGACAAGCAAGGATGGGGTGGAGGACTCCGGCATGGGCAACAGTTTATGTGAATTGAGGAGGAGACAGACTAGGTAGAATAGGTCTGCACGGGGAAAGGTACTTCTGTCGAAATTTCAGAATAAATTTCCCCCATTACCATGCTAATCCACCGGGAACCACCGTTGAGCAATCAGATAAATAACATTCAAGGGGAATTTGGGGCTATTCACCATCTCTCCCCATCGGTTCAGGCGTCGACTGGTAGTGCCAAACTTTCTGCACAGAGCCACAGAGCTCTGGGGACGTGGAAACAGCCTTTCCATTTACCACCCTTAAGATTGAGCAACACTTCCCCCCGCCGGTTGAGGTAGCCAAACCATTCCCCATACTCCGGATCAGCGAAATGACTCCAGGCATAGTCGTGGACCCGCTCAAACCATTGCCAGCATTGCTCCCGCCCGGTAATTTGATGTCCCTTAGCTAGAGCAACGAGGGTTTCTAGGTGTACCCACCAGAGTTTTTGGTCCCATTCCAATTGTTGGGGAGGGTGACCCTGGCGATCAAGAAAATAAAAGATACCGCCAAATTCTTCATCCCAGGCATATTCCAAAGTGTTCAAAACCACTTCAATGGCTTGCTCTAACAACTGGCGATCGCCGTTCCGTTGGGCAATGTCCATCATGAACCACATGGCTTCGATGCCATGGCCGGGGTTAAGCAAACGCCCTTCAAAACTATCAACAAACTCCCCCGTGGGGGTCACGGCTTCCCGCATTAGCCCCAGTTCCGGATCAAGGAAATCCGTCATCACCTCCTTAACGGTTTGGGTTAACACCTCTTCCACGGTGGCAGGGGGTAATAACCATTCCATTTCCAGGGTGAGGTTAGCTAAAATCATTGGCACCGCTAGGGATTTTAGAGGTCGGGTGCCGGGGTAGGATTTTTCGTATTGGCCCTTAGGGTTATGCTGACGGCGTAGGACGTTATTGTAGGCCTGTAGAGCAATGGTTTTAGCTTCTTCTTCTGCACTGGCCAGGGCATATTGACTAAAGGCCATGGCGGCGAAACAATCAGAAAAGACATTATAGGGTTGTTTAAGGGGCTTTCCTGCCTGATCTAAGGCAAAGTACCAATTACCATCTTTATCCCGGCCGTAGCGGGCCAAAAAATCAGCACCGTGGCGGGCAATTTCTAACCATTGGGGTCTTGATTCCAAACGGTTGTAAAAAACAGCAAACTGCCACACCTGACGGTTTTGTAACCAAATGAATTTATCGGTGTCAAAAACTTGTCCTTTACGGTCTAAACAGGTGAAATACCCTCCCCCTTGGTGATCAAGGGAATATTTTTCCCAAAAGGGTAACACGTCCTCGTATAAAGCCTCTTGGTATCGTTGGGCTAGCTCCTGACGGCGATGGGCAATCATAGACTTAAAATTTTGGGATTAATGTTAGCGTTGGAGTCCTGGGAAAAATGGCTTGCTTTTCAGACAACAACACAACATAACATGAGTAGGCAAAAATACGGTTTCGACCTGGGGGAGTTAGAACAGTTTTTTTTCGCTGCAGGTAACTGTGAAAATTTGTTAAAAATCCTTACGTTGTCAATAAAAAGTGGGATTAATTTCGGCATTTAAACCATCATTAAATAAAGGAGATATTTTTCCCTTCCTCCGCCCAGTATTCCTGCCATGATTTGCCCTAACCGCCCCTTTTTGTTTGCTCTAATGGCGATCGCCACCGCTGGTTTATCCCTGTTAGCCCCGGGTCCAGTGGTAATTTTGCCCGTTGAAGCGGCCCTAACTCCGCCATTTATTGCCCAGGAACAGAATTCTGCCGCCGCCAGAGAACAAAAATTACTAGAGGGCTTCGACGAACTGGAGAGTGGTTCTCCCCTCAAGGCGATCGCCATTTTCACCCAGGTGATCGACACCGACAATGGCAATGCCGATGCCTACAATTTGCGGGGGGTGGCCTATATGGTGATTGAACAATATTCCCAAGCATTGGCGGAT
This sequence comes from Synechocystis sp. PCC 6714, assembly GCF_000478825.2. Lineage (NCBI taxonomy): Bacteria > Bacillati > Cyanobacteriota > Cyanophyceae > Synechococcales > Merismopediaceae > Synechocystis > Synechocystis sp. PCC 6714. The sequence goes on from NZ_CP007542.1 coordinate 672,510, forward strand.
TTTAACCAGGCCATTGCCCTCAGCCCCAACGATCCGGCCATCTATTTCAATCGGGCTAACGTCCATGGGGTGATGAATAACTACCAAGGGGCGATCGATGATTGTGGCCAGGGTATTTTGCTTGATCCCCAGGATGCGGATCTTTTTATCTGTCGGGGCCAGGCCCAGTTGGGGTTAGAACAAACTAATCAGGCCATTGCCGATTTTGACCAGGCCATAGAAATCAATCCCCGTTCTGAGGAAGCCCATTATTTTCGGGGTATGGCCCATGCCATGGTGGGTAATTATGAACGAGCTTTAGCTGACCTAGGCCGCACCATCCGCCTCAATCCCTACAATGCGGATGCGTTTATTCTCCGGGCTGGTATTCGATCAGAGCAGGGGGAAGTGGAGGAATCCCTGGACGATATGATCCATGCCATTAATTTGCTCGATCGCCAGGGACAGGGGGAAAGGGCAACGGAAATTCGGCAATTGTTGGGTTATTGACGGATTTTATTGATCCCATGGTGGGATCGAGCGGAAAAAATTAGTGGAAAATCAGCAATTCCTGACGGGGGTTAAACTGCCGATAATTAACTCGAAGCAGAACTGCTATGATTGACCTCTGAATTCGAGCATATGGCAGGCTTTTCCTATGGCTGACTGGCAGGTAATTGAGGGCAATATCACCGCCCCCAAAGGGTTTAAAGCAGCGGGCATCACAGCAGGTCTAAAACCTTCCGGTTCCCCTGACTTAAGCCTAATTTACTCGGAAACCGAGGCTATCGCCGCCGGTGTATTTACCACCAGTCAAGTGCGGGCAGCCTGTGTGGATTATTGTCGCCAACGGTTACAGGCCAGGGCCAGCGCTAGGGCCATTTTGGTTAACTCTGGCCAAGCCAATGCGGGTACCGGCAAACAGGGCTGGGACGATGCGGTGGAGTCAGCCCAACTGCTAGCCCAAGGGTTAAACATTTCCCCCGAAAGTATTCTGCTCGCTTCCACTGGGGTAATTGGTCAGCGGATCAAAATGGAGCGGTTACGCCAGGGCATCTCCCCGTTGATTCAGTCCCTTTCCCCCACCGGCGGAGATAGTGCGGCCAGAGCGATTATGACCACCGATCTAGTCCCCAAGGCGATCGCCCTAGAAACGGAAATTGACGGTCGCCCGGTGAGAATGGGGGGCATTGCCAAGGGTTCCGGCATGATTCACCCCAACATGGCCACCATGCTGGCCTTTGTCACCTGTGATGCGGCGGTTTCCACTGCTCTTTGGCAACAAATGCTGAGCCGGGCCACCCAAAAAACCTTTAACCAAGTGACGGTGGATGGGGACACCAGCACCAATGACAGCCTATTTGCTTTGGCCAATGGGGAATCCCGCACCGCCGCCATTACGGAAATGGGCCCCAACGCCGAAAAGTTAGAAGCCATGCTCACCGCTGTTTGTCAACATTTGGCCAAGGCGATCGCCAGGGATGGGGAAGGGGCCACCTGTCTGATGGAAATTCAGGTTACTGGGGCCCCCGATGACCAAGCCGCTAGGGCTGTGGCCAGAACCATTGCTGGTTCTTCCTTGGTTAAATCCGCTGTCTTTGGTCGGGATCCCAACTGGGGACGCATTGCGGGGGCAGCGGGCCGGGCTGGTGTTAAATTTGACCAAAATAATTTGCAAATTAAGCTGGGGGACTACATCCTCATGGACCAGGGACAACCCCTGGAATTTGATCGCCCTGGAGCCAGCAATTATCTTAAACGGGCGGCGGCCGGTGCTTATTTACAGGAAGACACGGTCTTAATTAAGGTTGATCTGGGCACTGGTTCGGGCCAGGGTACTGCCTGGGGCTGTGATCTTAGCTACGATTATGTACGGATCAATGCGGATTACACGACCTGATCGGTTTTCTCCCTAGGGTAGGATCTAGTTCCATTGCCTCGCCCCGTTGTCAGACTAGTATCTATGACCCGTTCCATTCCCCAAATTCGTGAGCAGTTGACCCAGATCGAACATCAAACAGAAATTCTGGGACATCATTTTGCTGCAACTTACCATCAGCATGCCCAGCGTCTAGGGGAAATTCTCCAACAGCAGGCCGTCTACGCGGTGTATCAAATTTGCACCCAAATTTACCCCGATGCTTTTCTCCAGCTAGACTACAATCCTCGCCATAAATTTCAGACCCAACTCCAGAAGGCGATCGCCAACTTTTATGATCAACTGCTGGCAAACCTAGAAAAAGATGGTATTTTCCTCGACTCCTCCCGTCAGGAGCAAATTCTGGCGGAGCCGGAGAGTGTAGGGGATGAAGCGGAAGAATTGAGTCTGTTGGAGAGTGGGGAAAATGGATCGGAACAAGGGCCAGCCGAAGAAGATAATATTCCGGATTTAGAAGAGATTAAAGATTTTCTCAGCCAGGCTTTACAAAAAGAAGGCCTATCTTTAGAAATGCTCCTGCCTCAGGGATTTTCCGCCACGGACACTAACGTTCCTCCTGTAATTAAAACCCCGGAAGATTTGCATAACTGGCATCTAAAGGTGGAAAAAATACTGCACCGCAGTCTGGTGGTCCTGTCCATGAAAATTAATCGTTTACTCACCGCTGCCAAAATTATCCCGCCCAATTTGCCCCTCCATATTCTGGAGATGGCCCTACAGTCTCAGGACGATCGGCTTGCCCCCAATCGGGAAAAAATGCCCCACGTAGTCAATCTTTTAATTGAAAAAGCGCAAAGACCAGCCGCTGAAAGTGACAAAGAACAATCCAGTGAATCAACGGAAGAGACAACCGATGATAATGGGGACGAAGAACTTTCCTCCGAAGCGATGGAGGAGTTGATTTCCCGCTCCAAACGAGGGCAAATTAGCCGCTTGACAGCCCTTAATTTACGGCTGAAGGATTTGGAATTTAGTGATGTTAATCTCGGCTTAATTCGCAAGCAAATCCTCACCTATTTGAAAGACTTAAATAAACTAGAGAAACAATATCGTCAACTGGAGCGGCAACAGGTGGTCGCAAAAGCCGAATTAGCCTGGCGTAGTACTTGGCAAAATCAAGATGGCACTGGGAGCTAAACTTTGGTCGCTCGGTTACGGTTACCTTCCACTTCCCGCACCTTTTTACCCCGCCAAAATAGGCGAATGGGGGAACCGAAAAAACCCAATTGTTTACGGAACTGTTTTTCTATGTAACGGCGATAATTGTCGTTAAAGCGGTTCGGGTCGTTGACAAATAAGGCGATCGCCGGTGGCTGGGTGGAAACCTGGGTGCCGTAATAAATCTTGCCCTGCTTACCCTGACGGGTGGTAGGAGGAGAGTGCCAACCAACGGCTTCTTCCAGAACTTCATTGATTACAGCGGTGGTGACTCGACGGCGGTGTTCCTGGGCAGCAATATCCACACAATCAAGGATTTTTTGCACCCGCAACCCGGTTTGGGCACTAACAAAAATCATCTCCGCCCAATCCATAAAGTAAAGCCGAGCCATTAACTGTTCCCGATGGTCATAAATGGTATAGGAATCTTTTTCCACCGCATCCCATTTATTGATTACCAAAACCACCGCCCGGCCATCTTCAATAATGCGCCCCGCTAACTTCAAATCCTGTTCTGTCACTCCATCTAACACATCCAGCACAAATAGCACCACATCGGCCCGCCGAATAGCTTTGAAAGCTCGGTTAATACCAAAAAATTCGGCACCATAGTCCACATTCTTTTTGCGCCGAATCCCCGCCGTGTCAATTAAGCGATATTTCTGCCCGTTGCGCTCCACCACCATATCAATGGCATCCCTGGTGGTACCGGAAATGGGGCTGACAATGGCCCGCTGTTCTCCAGTCAAAGCATTAAGTAAACTGGACTTGCCCACATTGGGACGACCCACGATCGCCACTTTAATTTCGTCTTCGTCCACTTCTTCCTGGGTGGCGGGTAGATACTCCAACAAGGCATCCAGTAAATCCCCTGTGCCACTGCCATGGATAGCCGACATGGGATAGGGTTCCCCCAGTCCCAAATGCCAAAATTCCGCCGCCTGAATAGCACCCTGGTCGGGAGATTCACATTTATTAACCGCTAGAATAACGGGCACCGACTGTTGCCGGAGCCACTGGGCAATTTCCTCATCGCTGGCGGTGGGGCCCTGCTGACCATCCACTACAAAAATGGCTGCTTTTGCCTCCGCGAGGGCTAAGTTAGCCTGCTCCCGAATTTCCGGTAAAAACTCACTATCGTCGTTAAACACTAGTCCACCGGTATCCACCACCTGAAAATCCCGATCCCGCCAAAAGGCTGGGCGATAGGTGCGATCCCTGGTGATGCCAGGTTGATCGTGGACAATGGCCTGCTGGTTGCCCGCTAAACGGTTAACAAAGGTGGATTTACCCACATTAGGGCGGCCGATAATGGCAACGATGGGAAGAGACATAGAAAATGTTGAGGACGAAAAATTGACAATGGTGAAGAGAAAGCTAGGGCTGTGGCGAGATCGCCCTGGAAGAAGACATTTATTTATGACTTAATCGAGATTAATGCTTGTTTTGATAAATGGGGATATTATGTCTTCTTATTGGTGTGAGTTTGAGTGGGGGACAATTGCATGACTTTCAAAAAACCGGCTCAGGTGCTTGGTCTTCTTGGGGCATGGTTGGTGCTAGGTGCCTGGAGCAATGACACAGATCACCATGGTATCAGTTCTCCGTTGGCTTTGGCTGATATACCAGCCCCCAGCGGGCAATTTTCTCCCTCGACCAGTAATGGAAGTCATCATAATTTAACCGCCACCATCCCCTCAGAAACCCTAATCAGTCAACGCTCCCGTAGTTCTGGCGATCGTTCGACTTTGATTATTGAGGGAGAAGAGGACAATTTTGCCGTTCTCCAAGCTGTTACCCTCACCGTTGACAATGTCATTTTGCATATTAATGGTCAACAAACTGCCGCCCAACTTACCCTAGACCCTCGTACCAATCGCCTCGCCCTAGTGATGGAAGGGGTAAAACTAGCCGATTCCATTCCCATTAATCAAGATAATGCCGGCCCGGATGGCACCCTACTGAAACGTCGCCTCAGAATTAAACAATTGGACCGGGGAGTAGTAGAAATCAGCCTCAATGCCCAGGAACAGGGTTGGGCCGTCCGTGCCCATAGCCAAGGTTTACTCCTCTCCCCCACGGCGATCGCCAACACCGCAGAAACAGCAGTAATTACAGAGGAAGTCAGTCAAGGGAAATTATCTGCTGAAGAAGTTTTAATGCTTTCTCAAGCAACCGCAACCCATGAAGAACAGGTAGAAGAAAACCTAGAAATAAAGGCAACCCAGTCACCGCCACAGGTTATTACGGGACAGTCTTCCTCGGTTAATCAAACTAACGAACTTGACATTATCACTGGCCCCCTTGACCCTGCCATCCCTGCCACAGAAACTAGTATTGAAACAGTGGAAATAAGCGCAGAAAACAATGGCCGTGGAGATACAGCAGAAATAAAACAGACACAGGAAACAGAAGCAACGGAATCTGAAACCGCGGAAACCGATGTCATTGACACCGCCCAATTTATCCCGGCAGAAATTGCAGATAATCCCCCAGAAGAACAAACCAAGATTACCACTCCCCTATTGCGTCAGCCTTTGCGGCTATTGAATCTACCCACCGCTAACCAACTTTTGCAGGGAGAGGTGCTAGGTACGTTCGGCCAAACCCAAACCTTTGGTGGGCCAGGGACGGGCAATCAAACCTATTTTATTTATGCGGACTGGGGGCTAACCAATGACCTACAAGTGGGCTGGTCTTTCATGTACAACGACGACCCGACCTACAATGCTGTCAATGGCTCTTTTATCGAACAGCTATATCAGTCAACTGGACCTAACCTAAAATACAACATCTACAGCGATGAAAATTGGGGAATCAGCGTCCTAGGTTCCATTGAACAATTCCAAATTTACAGTGGTCCTGGGCTATTCAATAATGCCAATTCCCCCACCTTGAGTAGAACCGTTGCGGGAACTGTACAAGTCCCCATTTCTTATAACTTGAGTGAACAGTTTCAAGTTACTTTTACACCGGCAGTTAATATTTTTTCTGACAGTCTCAATAGTATTCCTTTTTATGGCACTGTCTTTAGCGTAGGAGTGGGGGCAAATTGGCGTGTTTCCGACCAACTTTCCCTCTTTGGTAATACGATAGTCCCATTGTCTGGGGGGAATTCTATCAACACATCTAGGGAAATATCCAAAACTCCCATTTGGTCTTTCGGCGCTAACTATGCCTTTAGCAAAGCAGTGGGTTTTGAATTAAGTTTGACTAACTCTTTTGGTGGTACTCCTGCCACTGGAGTTTTAACTCTACCCACCGCCGCTAACGAAATTTTGTTGGGAGCCCAATTCAAAATCGCTCCCTTGGCCAAGGAAATTTACCATATTGACTACACGGATCGACAGAAAAGATTGCTGTTTGATTGGTTTACTCTAACAACTCCCTACGTTTTTCCCACCGATGACTTCGGTGTCCGCTTTACGGCGGATACAGGGGGAAGTATTGGTGGAGGAATTTTCTACAGTGTGTTGCAAAACTTTCAGATGGAGCTCCTTCTTTCCTATATCGGAGGTTTTGACACCCAATCGGTCATAGACTCGTCCCAGGGAACAGCCACTCAGTGGCGCCTGGGGGGCAAACTTTTATTTTTAAACCAGGCCGACGGGGACCCTCTTTCAATCAGTGGCCGTTTAACGGGGGGGCGTGACATCAGTGAAGAAGAACAAGGATATTTTATGCTCGAATTTCCTTTTATGTATGAAGTCAATAACCAATTAGCCCTACTATTTTCCCCTAAGGCGGCCATAACCGGTGGCAAAACTCCAGTGGGATTAGGATTAGGAGCCAACTATCAGATATCCCCTGCCATACAACTCATTGCTGAAATTACCCCTATTGTTACCGGAGAAAGACTAGTTTGGTCAGCAGGTTTAAGACTATTTCCCCTAGAAAACCTAGCCCTTGATTTAATGGGTACCAATGCCACCAGTCAGCTTGATTTAGGAGAGCTGATTGCCGAGCCTGGCACGCGCTTTTCGGCTGGCATACAGTGGCGCTTTGGACAAAACTAAAACCCTAGTAAATAGTCAAGCAAAAAGCACCCCCCAATGATAGGAGAGTGCCATTTGCAGATTATTCAGTTGATGTTACATCAAGGAATTAACCGTTGATAGCAGGAGCGGTCAAAGCCACAGGAGCTTGCTCCCCAGACGCTAAGTCAAGGGGGAAGTTGTGGGCATTGCGTTCGTGCATTACTTCAAAACCGATGTTGGCGCGGTTCAACACATCAGCCCAGGTGCCGATTACACGACCTTGGCTATCCAAGATGGACTGGTTGAAGTTGAATCCGTTCAGGTTGAACGCCATGGTGCTTACGCCCATCGCAGTGAACCAGATGCCGATTACAGGCCAAGCACCCAAGAAGAAGTGCAAGGAGCGGCTGTTGTTGAAAGAAGCATATTGGAAGATCAACCGACCAAAGTAGCCGTGGGCAGCAACGATGTTGTAGGTTTCTTCTTCTTGACCGAATTTGTAACCGTAGTTCTGGGATTCAACTTCAGTGGTTTCACGAACCAAGGAGGAGGTCACCAAGGAACCATGCATGGCAGAGAACAAGCTACCACCGAATACACCAGCCACACCTAACATGTGGAAGGGGTGCATCAGGATGTTGTGCTCAGCTTGGAACACGATCATGAAGTTGAAGGTACCGGAAATACCCAAGGGCATACCATCAGAGAAGGAGCCCTGACCGATGGGGTAAATCAAGAAGACAGCGGTAGCAGCGGATACGGGGGCAGAGTAAGCCACACAAATCCAAGGACGCATACCTAAGCGGTAGGACAGTTCCCACTGACGACCCATGTAGCAGAAAATGCCGATGAGGAAGTGGAATACTACCAACTGGTAAGGACCACCGTTGTACAACCACTCATCTAAGGAAGCGGCTTCCCAGATGGGGTAGAAGTGCAAACCGATAGCGTTGGAAGAAGGTACAACAGCACCAGAAATGATGTTGTTACCGTAGAGTAAAGAACCAGCAACGGGCTCACGGATTCCGTCGATGTCAACGGGGGGAGCAGCGATGAAGGCGATGATGAAGCAGGTGGTCGCAGTTAAGAGGGTGGGGATCATCAAGGTACCGAACCAACCGACATAAATCCGGTTGTTGGTAGAGGTGACCCACTGACAAAACTGTTCCCACAAGGAAGCGCTTTCGCGCTGTTGGAGAGTCGTAGTCATTTGGTTATGATTCCTTATGTATTTGTCAAGGTTCAGATTAGAACTGACTGTTAACAGTCTACAGAGTTAATGAGAGCTTTGTAAAGCTTTGTAACAGCAAGTTAACATACGCAGTACTTATCTTTTCCATAAGTTCTGCTTTTATTGTGTTTTGTTGTTTTGTTGTTTTGTCGGGGAAGACTAGAAAAAATTCCTTGGGGTGGGCGTTGAATTTTTCCCGGATAGGGCTCGGTTTTTGACGAAGAAGGCGGCAATTGAGGAGGGGATATTTTTGGTAGAGACGTTTTGCCCCTGGGAGAACAGATTCCCCTTGCCATGGGCGACGACAGGCCCTTACTACTTCAATTTCAAAACTGTATTCTGTGACGGGAAAGCCATCGTCAGAAAAAATCAATACTTTAGTCAGTTTAAGCAATAGTCGGGGATGCAATTTTGTTCCATGTATTTATGATACTCTTGAATTTGTTCGTTACATTGCTCCTGGGTCCAGCCACAGTGGTCCATTAACGTTTGGCAAATACCGGCTAGAGTGCTGAAGCCGTAATCATTGGTCACCATGGCGATCGCCGTGCGTCGTCGGCAAATATCCACCAGGGTGTGGGCCATTTCTGTGCGTATTGAAAAAACGATCTGCGCTTTGATATCCGGTAGGGAAGGGAGAATAGATTCCCCTAACTCCGGTGCTTCATGCACTAAAGCTAAAACTTCCCCCGCCCTGGCTCCGTATAAGCAAAATAAATGTTGGATGGAATGGCGTTCCAGATGATCGCCGTATTTATCCATAGCAGTTTCCAAAGTAAGGGGATAGGCCTCTGCCCCCGGTAAAGGTTCAGTTAAAGTTTTACAGGGGGGAACGGTGCGCCCCAGTTTTTGGCAAACCCGGTCAACCATTTCCTGGCCCACCTGACGATAGGTCGTTAACTTACCGCCAATCAAAGAGATTAGATTCTCAACCCCATCAGGGCTGTGGTCGTACAAAATATGGTTACGGGTAATACTGCCCGCTTTTTTACCGTCGCTGTAGGGCAGAGGCCGCACCCCGGAATAGGTAAAGCGCACGTCTTCCCTGGTTAACTGGGCCGCCGGCATAACCCGATTAGTTTCCGCAATTAGATAATCAATTTCGTCGTCACTAGCTTTGACCGAATCGAGTGAGCCTTCATACCGATGGTCGGTAGTACCAATTAAATATTTACCTAACCAAGGAATAATAAAGTAGGGTCTTTTATCGACAAAAGCTTCCACATACAGTGCCGAAGTTGGTGCCCCCGGAAAGGGATCGACAATAATATGGCTTCCCTTAGTGCCACCAATTTTTCGTCCGTTAACGATACTAACGGGATTTCCCCCCTGCTGAGCTAGACCACAAACCCGGTCCACCCAGGGCCCAGCGGTGTTAATGACGATCGCCTGGGAACTATTAACGATAAATTTTTCTCCAGTCAGTTGATCTTGGCAATGGATGGCTGTGATCAAGTTATTGTCTTCTTTCTCCAAACCCTTCACCGCCACATAATTGAGCATGGTCGCCCCAGCCGTTTGGGCCGATAGGGCCACTTCTAAAGCTAGGCGCTCCGCATATTCCACCTGGCCATCAAAATATTGGGCTCCTCCCTTTAAGCCTTTTTTCTCCGCCGCTCGAAATAATTGCCGAAACTGTTGGGGCCTTAACATGCGATGGGAAGGCAAAGTTTTATCAAAACTGAGAATGTCGTAAAGAATCATGCCCGCTTGAATTTCCCAATAGGTTCGGCTCGACCAGTCATAAATGGGGATAGTTAATTGCAAAGGTTGCACCAAATGAGGGGCGCTGTGGAGCAAGACTTCCCGTTCCCGCAGAGATTCCCGCACCAGATTAAATTCAAAATATTCCAGATAGCGCAGGCCGCCATGGATTAAGCGGGTGGACCAACTGCTGGTGCCACTCGCAAAATCATCCTTTTCAATCAGCAGGGTTTTTAGTCCCCTTAGGGCCCCATCCCGGGCCGTGCCAACCCCATTAATGCCTCCCCCAATCACAATTAGGTCATAGGCCGTATTTTGGATCTCTGGGAAATTACGCATGGTGGGTAATGCTCCAATGGCGAATAAATTAGGTTGGGGGTTGAGGAAAAATAGCTGTGAAAAAGTCCCCTAAACTTTAACTCTGAGTGATTTTTTAGGGGGATAGGAATAGGTTTGCAAAGCCCCCTTGAACTCCCCACTATGGGGAGAATTTTTTCAGATTGATATTTATTTATGCTTGGGGCGGCTCCCCCAATACCACATCGGCGTAGGCTTCCCGCAGTAGGTGGTTAGCCCATTGCTGAACGTCATAACGTTTAATGGCGGCATACATTCTGCCCATACGTTTTTTCTGTTCTTCCCGATCCATAGCCAGGGCCTGATCAATAGATTCGTCCATGCGGCTAGAAGCGTAGGGATTGGTGAGCAACGCATCGGGTAGTTCCACCGCACAACCGGCAAATTCTGAGAGAATTAACACCCCTTCCTCGCCGTTTTTGGCCACTACATATTCCTTAGCCACTAGATTTAAGCCGTCCCGCAGGGGAGTAATCCAAGCAATGTCAGCGGCGCAGAATAGGGCAATAAGTTCTTCGTAGGCCAGGGGAGAGGTAAACAACTTCACCGGAGTCCAGGACAGTTTGGCAAAGCGACCATTAATTTTTCCGGCTAACCGTTCAATTTCGTTTTGGGCGTTGCGGTAAATTCGCATACCTTCCGCTGCTTTTGCCACCGGCACCACCAAGCTAATTTTCCCCTGGAGTTCAGGACGACGCTCTAGTAAACGCTCGTAGCACATCAGCATTTCTTTCGTGCCTTTGACGTAGTCCACCCGACCAGCGGAGACAATTAACCTTTTACCGCCTAAGTCCTGTTTAATTTCAGCAATTTTTTCCTGCACATTTTCCTTCGCCACGATCGCCCGAATATTGGCCGGATTAGTGCCCACGGGGAAAGCATCAAGGTTAATTAGGCGATCGCCATAGCGCAGTTGGGTGGTGAGTTCTGGTTCCGCCAGGGCAGTGCCGTAGGGAGTGAAAGCTTGATCCACCGGCACCCGACGGGTAATTTCCACCGGCTTGAGACTGCGGGCCACTGCCACAAAATTTTCCACATAACGGGGGATATGAAAACCACAGAGGTCACAGGCCAATAGACTTTCAACGATCGCCTCCCGCCAGGGCAAAATATTGAAAATATCCACGCTCGGAAAAGGAGTGTGATGGAAAAAGGCAATTTTGGCTTTGGGTTTGAGCTGGCGGATATAGAGGGGCGCTAACCAGAGATTGTAATCATGGACCCAAAACAGAGCATCGTCATCGGCATCTTCACAGGCCGCCGCGGCAAACATTTCATTAATTCGTTTGAAATTTTCCCAATCCGAAGAGTCGTAGGTGAACTGCCAGGGGAAGGAGTGGAGGATAGGCCAAAAAGCTTCCTTGGAGGTGATGTGGTAGAAATTTTTCACCTGCTCCGCCGTCAGGGGCACCCGCCGCACTGTACAACGATCGCCTAGGCCGTCAATGGACATTTTTTCCTGGAAATCTTCCCTTTGCTTGGGGGAAACCTGCTTCCAAGCCACCCAGGTACTCTGTTCCGCATCGGCAAAAAAACTTTTCAGGGTAGGCAAAATCCCATTGGGACTCTTCTTCTCTCGATACACCGTTTTGCCATTTTCCCTGACTTCATCGTAGGGCTCACGGTGGTAGAGGATCACAAGGGATGAATTCATAAAATCAGCGGTCTCCAAAAGAAAGAATCAAACAAAGTAACTATTGGGCGTGTCTAGTACGGCTAACGTACCCGACTTCCCGGAACCCAAGTTAATTCCCGCCGGGGCAATTTAGTACGTTGAATAAAACTTTTCACCGCTAATATCGGTACAGAAAAATTGATTACGTCCTGGGCGAGTCCATAGACATCGCGTTCCCCCGTGGGGACAATTACGGTGACGGCCCATAAATCTTTGTTAAAGATTACTTAACCAGTCAGTAAAATGCCGTAACACTAATCACCTTTCTCCCCTGGTCCCGTGGGGAATAGCAACGGCAACCTGCCAATCTTTGGCTTTTGGTGAGCCGTAACCAAACCAGAGAAAAAGTAGTTACTTGTTAAGTATAGTAACAGAAAAAGCTTTTCTGGCAAGATTTCTACTTCTGAGGCTGGGAGCATCACCTGGGAAATTCTCCATTGATTGCGGTAAATTCTATTTTTTTTGTTAACCTTAAAACTATTGGTATGGGCAGGGTGAATTAATTTTTTCCTATTGCTTGATCGCATTTTCCTGTCTTTTTGACTCCCATTTAGCCAAGATGACTTTTATAGTTTTGTTATGGAGTTTTGATAACATTGAGCTTTATCCCCGATGATCACCTGGCTGAGAACAATAAACATTCTGAACTAATTTGCCCAGGGTCTATCCCGGGATTGCCAGTGATTTTACCCCCATAGATAGGGAATGGTGGCGCTGAAGATCCTTCTGCCCTAGCAAATTCGGCTTGTTTTGAGCTTATTTTTGAGTATGAAAGAATTAAATCGTATCCATCTTGTCGAAGAAGAAACAGAAAAACTAATGGCTTGGTCCCGCAGAGTCACGGAATCGCCGGAGAACTTTTTCCAAGCGGCCCGGGAAGTGGTGAAAAAATTGGGGGCCCATTACCGGGATGACGGTCTGACCCAGGTGGGATTTTGGGTGCCTCGGTTAGCGGGGGAAGGGGCTTTTACTGAAAAGTTAATTTACCTAGAAGTGTTTACGCCCCTGGGGGAAATCGATTTCCAAGCGCCGGAACAGACTGGCTTGTTTCGTTGGGAAAGGATTGAATTGCCGCAACAGGGGGAATTTGTTTGGGCGGTGCTGTCGGGGATGCAACCTGGCACTAGGGATCAAGCCGGTTCTTTCTATTGGTTGCGCTATTACGACTCCATTTTGTCCAACACGTTGGTCATCCGCGACCCGCTGGCCTATTCCCTGCCCTACGGCATTTTTGCCCCAGCAGAATTGTACGATCTGGAAAAAATACAGAGGGAACGGGCGGATTTAGATTATCTGCGGCGATCGGCCGCTTTGAACCGTTGCCAGGAAAATCCCGAAAATGTGTTTGATCCCGACCAACTCCAAGCCCAACGGGCGGCGGTGCTCAATCCAGCCATTCCCGTAGATCAAAATTTACATCCCGATGAATACAGTGAGACGGCCATTTGTCGGGTGGGGGCTGTTGGCAATATTTTACAAATCCATGTCAATACCGCTTCCCCCGAAGGCACCTTAGCGGGGTTAACCAAAATATACCAACGGTTGGGGGAAAAACTTGTCCGGGAAGAACCCCTCAATGATGCGGAGTATAACTATTTGGGCTACGACGCCATCCAACTGTTGCCCATTGAACCCACCATCGAGTATCGTCTGGAGGATTTTAACCAAGACCACGAATTTTTCTCCATTGCCGGGGAAGAGATTGAAGAGATAGAGGTGGAGGAGGGAGCCGTGGTGGTGGAAGAGAAAATCAAAGTTACCCTCCGCAAGCCCAATACCCAAAATTGGGGCTATGATGTACCGATCCTAGGTTCTGGGGCCACTAACCCCGCTGTGTTGGGGACTCTGCGCCCCGATGAATTGGTGGATTTCATTGCCACGTTACACAATTTTCCCGGTGGCCCCATCCAGATAATTTACGATTTGGTCTATGGCCATGCCGATAATCAGGCGCTGGAATTGCTCAATCGACAGTACTTTAAAGGCCCTAACATGTATGGCCAGGATTTAAACCACCAGTTGCCCATTGTTCGGGCAATTTTGTTGGAAATGCAACGGCGCAAAATTAACACTGGGGCCGACGGTATTCGGGTGGATGGGGGTCAGGATTTTCGCTTTTTTAATCCCCTGTCTGGGCGGGTGGAACAGGATGATGCTTACCTGTTGGCTATGAGCGATGTGGTGCAGGAAATCCAAGGCCGTAAAAGGTTACTGTTCACCATTTTTGAAGATGGCCGTCCCTGGCCCGAGGAAGGTTGGGAAGAAAAATCCACCTACCGGGAGTTAATTGAACTGCGGCCGGAATCCTACCAATGGGGACCACTAATTTTTGCCCATAACACCCCTTCCCTCAAGGGTTTTTGGCAACGGAAATGGGAACGGGTTTGTGAAGTGATGTACAAAGGCGATCGATGGATCACCGGCTGTGGCAACCACGATACGGTGCGCCGGGGCAACCAAATTGACCATCATAATGCGGAAATTAACTGGAATTTGGGCCAAACCTTACCGGAAGTGTTGCACAATGCCTACGACAATCCGGCGACGTTGCTGTGGGTCTATGGCTTTTGTCCAGGGCTACCGATGGACTTTTTAAATGCCATGATGCATAGTCCTTGGGGCTTTTTCCGCAATACCGACGAACGCTATGGGGTCAAAGTGGCTTTTGAAGAAGCGGGCTTTCTCGATTGGCAAATTTCCCCGGAGCTATACCAACATCCCCAACTATTTCCCCAACTGAAAGCTTTGGGTTTTGGCAATTTGGAGCTGTTGCAACGGTTTATGAAGGCGGTGGGGGATGCCATGGTCAAAAAGGATTTTCAGTTGGAAGCGGTGGCCAAGGCCTGTCGCCATTGTTTGGGCTATGAACCGGAGGAAGACGGGGAAACGGCGGCCTGTGACCTAGATTTGCTCAGTCAGTTCAAGCATGCGGAACAACCGGAATTTGTCACCCGTTTGGATGTGCCCAAGTTAAAAAAATTTGCCCGGGCTTTTATGGAGGATGGCCACGAAGCTTGCCGGGTTTCCTACTACTTTGACCAAGTGAACCCGGAACGGAGTCGTTTCAATTGGGCGTTACGCAATTATCGCCGCCAAAATCCCTGGTTACGCCATAATCTCCAGGACGGCGATCGCTTTAACCGGATTCAGGAAAATGGCCATACTCTCTTTTACGGGCTACGTACCAATCCAGAAACGGCGAATAATGCAGATCCTGACAAAGTAGTCATGGTGACCCATATGGAGGGAGAACCGGCGATTGTTACTTTGGGGGACTGGTTGCAACTGGATCTACAGGAATGGGAAGTGGCGATCGCCACCCCGGGGGTGAATGTGGATTCCACAGCAGATTCGTTGCGGGTGTTTGAGTTGCGGGACGGCCAGGGTTTGATTTTACGTAACAGTCGTTCCCAGGGGAATCCTAGGAAAAATGGGAAAGAAATATCTGATTAATATTTGTTTTTTATTTATTGCAATAATTTTGGGGAGACATTTTCATGACAGCCAAGCAAAATCAGTATGTGATGGCCCTGGATTTGGGCACCACAGGCAATCGAGCCATTTTGTTTGACTACGAGGGCAACATTGCGGGACAAGTTTACAAAGAGTTAACCCAGTTTTATCCCAAGGCCGGTTGGGTGGAACATGATGCCCTGGAAATCTGGCAGGATACTAAAACTGCGATGCAGGAGGTGGTGCAAAAAAACGCTATCCAACCGCAACAAATTGTGGCGATCGGCCTCACTGTCCAGCGGGAAACTTGCTTACTGTGGGATAAAACCACCGGCCAGCCCCTCCACCCGGCGATCGTTTGGCAGGACCGGCGCACCGCCCATTTTTGCCGAGCATTGGAGGCTAAGGGGTATGTAGAAGAAATCTATGACCGCACGGGCCTTGTGTTGGATGCCTATTTTTCGGCCACCAAGCTCCATTGGCTGTTGGATTGGGTCAAGCAGAACCGGGCAATCGATCCGGCCAACCTATTGGCGGGCACCGTTGATAGCTGGGCTCTCTGGAATTTAACCGGCGGCAAAGTCCACCGCACGGACCACAGTAATGCTAGCCGTACCATGGTGCTCAATTTGCACAGTTTGACTTGGGACGAAAAATTGTTAGATCTGTTTGGTATTCCCGCCCACATCATGCCGGAGGTTCAACCTAGTTTGAGCTACTTCGGCGTGACTGACCCAGAAATTCTGGGGGTAGAAATTCCCATTACCGCCATTTTCGGTGACCAACAGGCGGCCCTCTATGCCCACGGCTGCGATCGCCCGGGGCTACTGAAATGCACCTACGGCACAGGGGCCTTTTTAGTGGCTAATACGGGCTCAAAAGTTACCCGTTCTCAGCATCGCTTACTTTCCACCGTGGCCTGGACCCAAACCAACTCCGATCAAAGCTTAAAAACTGACTACGCTTTGGAAGGAAGTATGTTCACCGCTGGCTCCTGTGTGCGATGGCTCCGGGATAAGTTGGGATTAATCGATTCAGCCAAGGGCAGTGAAACCCTTGCTCGCAGTGTGGATAGTAATGGCGGGGTTTACTTTGTGCCAGCCCTGAGTGGTTTGGGGGCTCCCCATTGGGACATGAATGCCTGTGGCGCTTTTTTCGGCCTCACCGGCGGCGTGACCAAAGCTCATCTAGTACGTTCTGTCCTAGAGGCGATCGCCTTCCAAGCCAGGGAAGTGGTGGAGGCCATTAACCAAGATAGCCCCGCTCCCATTCGACAGCTGAAAGTAGATGGAGGAGCCTGTAACAACGACTTTTTGATGCAATGCCAAGCAGACGTTTTAGGCATTCCGGTGGAGCGCCCGGTGGTGTTGGATGCCACTGCCCAGGGGGCCGCTTTTGGGGCCGGGCTAACGGTGGGTTTCTGGCAAGATTACCGGGCTTTAGTGGAAAATCGGGTCATTGACCGAGTATTCGAGCCCGGGGAAAGCTCCTCCAGCGCCCAGGCTAATTTTTCCGTTTGGCAGGGGGCTGTTGGTCGAGCGAAAAATTGGGTCGAGTCGGCGGCGGAGTAGGTTTTTTTCAGCCATGGACTGCGGGAAGATAAGCTTAATTCATTGCCCATTGCCACCCATGCCCGTTTACAAAGGTGCACCCATTGCCCAGTGACATTGCCCCCATCACCAGTACCCAAAACCCCCTGGTTAAAAAATTGCGGCAACTGCACCAAACCAAGGGACGCAAACAACAGGGCCAGCTTTTGCTGGAAGGAACCCATTTGGTGGAAGTGGCCCTAGCCCAGGGCAAACGCTTTAACCATGGCTGTTTCACCGCAGTGTGGCAGGAAAAAAATCCCGCCCTAGTCGATCGCCTAGTGGCCCAGTCCGCCCAAAGCTATTTGGTCAGTGGGGAAGTTTTAGCAAAAATGGCCAGTACCGTTAACCCCGACGGCGTGGTAGCCACCTTGGCTATGGATCAATTTTGGCGATCGCCTCCCCCCAATCCTCAGTTGGGCTTGGTGCTGGAACATCTACAGGATCCAGGTAACCTGGGCACCATTCTGAGAACCGCCGCCGCCACTGGAGTAGAAGGGATTTGGTTAACCGCTGACTGTGCTGATCCCACCAGCCCGAAGGTTCTACGCTCATCCGCCGGCAGTAGCTTGCTTTTGCCCCAGCAACAACTGGAATCTTTGCCGCCATTGTTGGAAAAATTCCAAGCCCAGGGACTGCAACTGATTGCCACCGTGCCCCAGGGCTCCCAAACCCTCTGGGAAATTGATTTTCAGCGGCCCACTATAGTAATTTTTGGCAGTGAAGGCCAAGGGCTCAGCGCTCCAGTGCTGGCAATGACTACCCATCAAGTGGCCATTCCCCAGGCCCCGGCAGTGGAATCCCTCAACGTGGCGATCGCCGTGGGGGTAATGCTCTACGAAGCGAGGCGACAACAATGGTCGGTGTCAACACCAGGATAAGTTCGGTTCTTTGCCCTCCGATTTTTTCCTGAAATTGTTACAGTGTGTGTATCCCATCGGGATCAATCCCAAATCGAGTTCCATTACTAGAAGAGGAGATTCACCGTGACCCATGAACCCCAACGTCCCCAACCACTATTCGCCGGCAATGAAGCCCCAGGCAAAGATAGTTTGTGGACCTATGTTCAAGAATTAAGCCCTGAAACCATCGCTCAACTGTCCCGCCCCGATTCCCAGGAAGTGTTTCAGGTAATGGAGCGCAACATTATCGGTCTGTTGGGAAATTTACCCTCGGAGCACTTTGGGGTAACCATCAGCACCAGCCGGGAAAATTTAGGCCGTCTTTTAGCTTCCGCCATGATGAGTGGTTATTTCCTCCGCAACGCCGAGCAACGGTTGGGCTTTGAACAGGCTTTTAAAAGTGCCGGCAACAGCAATGACGGGGGCAATCCATTTAGCTAAAATTGGGCTAACCGGAACGAAAAGCAAACGCCCCGAAGCCTAGGATTTTTGACCTTGCCTCACAACTGAATCCTAATTGCCATCGTCAAAACTCTGTTCCATCACCCTTTGACGGGCAGTTTGCAGTAGGGCTTGGTAACTGGGTGAGCTCCGAAGATCAGCAAAAATTGTTTCCCCTTCTATCAAGCCCAGGTAGGCGGCTGGGTACCATTCCAACACTTTACCCAAGGCGTAAATGCTTTCTGCGTAATTTTTTTGCAGCACCTGGCAAAGGGCAATCTCATACCAACTATAGTCGTCGTCTACTTCCACATCTAAAGCCCGGTGATAGCAGGCGATCGCCGCTGGATAACGGTAAAGTTTTTGCCATAGTTCCCCTTGCCGAAACCAAGCCCAGTAGTCATTGGGCCGGATTTCCACTGATTTCTTATAGCATTGCAAAGCTTGGGAGTAATGACCCCAACGGCGGAAACAATCTGCCTGGCGATACCAAGACCAAAAATCATCCTGACGAACGGTTAATGTTCGCCGAAAAGTGGCGATCGCCGCTTCGTACTGGCCGGAGAGTCGGTAGGATTCCCCGAGGCGATAGGTGGCCCAATAATCTTTAGGTAAATAATTTAGAGCCCTTTGGAAACAAGGGATAGCCCGCTCAAAATCATCAATTTCGTTGAGGTACACACAACCCTGGTCGTACCAGGCCCAATAATTGTCCGGCTGAATTTGGCAAGCATTGTTATAGCTTCCGGCCGCATCTTCATAGCGCCCCAAATGTTCCAGGGTGATGCCCCGTTTGTACCAAGCCCAATAGTCCCCAGGGTAGTAGTCCAAAGCCCTTTCGTAGCTGAGCAAAGCATCGTTATACTTCCCCTGTTGCCAGAGGGTGTTCCCCTGTTGGTACCAACCTTTATAACTATCAGGGCGGCACTCAAGAGGATTAAAAACAGTGGTGCGAGGCGATCGGAAGGTCATAGGAAGGCGACCGGGGAAAATGACAAGGAGACAATGTCAAAAAATTTTTTCTGAAGTGACGGCGAATTGAAGGGACCTAGCGCCTTTGAATCCATATACCAAAATTGTACAAACTCCTGGGGCAATCGCCGGATTTATCTGCCTTCCTTGTCAGGGTTAGATCACATTACTCGATTAACCAGCCGAACAGTTCCCCCAAGGTTAAATCCGTGGTCTGGGCAAAGCTTGACTCCATTTCGTCAAAAATTTCTGGCGATCGACTGGGTTGATAGACAAAGATGGATTTTTCTTTCGGATTAATCAGCCAACCCATCTCAGTGCCATCATTGAAGTGAAATAAAATACTCTTTACTACTTTTGTTTGACTTTCTTTAAAAGGCAATATTTCAATCATCCAATTAGGCGGCAGGTATAGTTGATTTAATTGAAAGTAAGATAATAACCAGAGTTAAAAGCCTCTTTGGTAAAGACTTTAGTCGTCTCAATCTTACTTTGATTGACTATAGCTATAAATCTAGGTCGTCAGCCATAAATTGTTTGTTAATTGACTCATCTTTTCGACACACTATTATACTCACATATACGCACAATGTGCCTCGTCCTTATTTCACTTAGCTATACTTTGGATCGTCGGAATTTCAACTTTATACCAGAGCTTAATTTATATGATTATATAGCTACAAGTTGAGTAGTTTATTGGATTAATTTCTGATGTAGCCGGTTTCCACTAAAAAAGCTCGGAGTGCATCGGGGTAGGAGTTATATTGAACTTCTCGCAAACAATTACTTTGATCGTCATATTTTTGGCAATCTGTTAGTCCCCAGTCCGAATTTTTATCGTAATACTTCAACATTGTTTGCCAACCTTCATCCAGTTCTCCGATCAGAGCTTTGTTGGCCACATAGGCTGCCAGAAATCCATTTCTTTCGGAATCCTGGGCCATTATTTCTGGTAATTCTTTCGCCATGGAACGGGCATTTTCCTGATGAATGAATTGAAACTCAGGTTCAAAGGTGGAATTAACAATCTGATTATTTTTAAGTTGCCAAATCTGGGCTGGGGCGGCACTACCAGCATAGGAAGAAAAACGGTAAAGGAAACTATTATCCACCTCTACGTACTCATCCAAATTATCATTATTGAGGTCTTCCGCCGGATGGGGGCCACCATTAAAAAAGCCAAATTCCTGCACCGACCATTGACTGCCATCTTGGTTGCCGGTGACTACTTGGACTGCATTACAACAGTGGGCTCCCCCGGTATAGGTGGCAAAAAGCACCGCTGGATAAGGATTGCTCGGATCCATATCGGTAATCTGGATTAGAGCAATGGGCATGGGGGACTCTGTGCCTTCTAGGGTGGCGACGGTTTTATTTTTAAATTTAACGGTGACAGTGGGAAACCAACTTTCATAGCCATCATTTTTCTCTTGGCGATAGCTGATGCTGGCACTCACATCACCCTTTTCTACCTTTCCGTTTAATTTTGGTTCATCACCGTTGGGATCGAAAGTCTCGAAAATATATGTGTCTAGGTTTTGAGCCAGTTGCATTTCTCGGCGATCGCCAGCGATTGATTGATGCTGTTTTTCGGTCTGAGGAGAGGATGGATTAATGGCACAGGCAGACAGTGGCCAAACGGAAGCTACTGCCAATCCAGCCATTGTTAGGTAGAAACCTTTTTTGATAACCATCTCCGTTGATCCTCAAAAGACTGAATTATTGATTGCGCCTAGCTTCCATTGTGACAGGAATTTTCGAGGGCGATAATTTTTTTGCTCAGGCGGTAACTAAACTTAAAGCTTCCCCGGTGAGGCTAAAGGCCCGGGCTTCGGTAATTCTCACCGGCACGGTTTTTCCTAACAGTTCACCAATATTGCCTTGGAAGAAAGTTAAGCGGTTACCCCTGGTACGACCCATCACCTGCCCTGGACTTTTGAGGTTTTCCCCCTCCACGAGCACTTCCTCTACCCGGCCGAGGTAACGCTGGGAACGTTCCATGGCTTGGATAGAAACCAAATGGTTTAACCTTTGCAGGCGATCGCCTTTGACTTCTTCGGAAAGTTGATTATCCCAAACGGCGGCGGGAGTACCGGGGCGGGGAGAATAGGCGGCGGTGTTGAGCAGGTCAAAACCCACTTCTTCAACGAGTTGGAGAGTATTTTCAAATTGCGCTTCCGTTTCCCCCGGAAAACCCACAATGACATCAGCACTGATGGAGGCATCGGGCATATAGCGGCGGATTTTTTCAATGATTTGCAAATATTTTTCCCTGGTATAGCCCCGTTTCATGGCCTTGAGAATGTCGTTATCCCCAGATTGGAAAGGAATATGGAAATGTTCACAGACCTTGGGCAATTCTTGGCAAGCTTGGATTAACCGTTCGGTGAAATAACGGGGATGGCTGGTGGCAAACCGCAGGCGATCGATCCCATCAATGTCATGGATATGGTAAAGCAAATCCGTCAGGGTATGGAGATGGCGACCCGATGGAATTGTACCGGGTAAATCGCGACCGTAGGCATCAATGTTTTGCCCCAGTAGGGTAACTTCCTTAAAACCTTGCCCCGCAAGAACTACCATCTCGTCATAAATCGCCTCTGGGGTACGGGATTGTTCTACCCCCCGCACATTGGGAACTACGCAATAACTACAGCGCTCATTGCAACCGTAGATAACATTCACCCAAGCTGTAACTGTACTTTCCCGTCGGGGTTTGGTGATGTCCTCCATAATATGGAGGCTTTCCGTGGCTACCACCTGGCTGCCGGCCCACACCTGTTCCAATAATTGATCTAAACGATTAGCGTGCTGGGGCCCCATCACTAGATCCAATTCCGGCACCCGTCGCAATAGCTGTTCCCCTTCCTGTTGGGCCACACAGCCCGCCACCACTAGGGTCAATTGCGGTTCCGTTTGTTTGCGCTTGGCCTGACGACCGAGATAGGAATAGACCTTTTGCTCAGCGTTGTCCCGGATGGTGCAGGTATTGTAAAGAACTAGATCTGCTTGGTTGGGGTCATCGGTGTAGGTCATGCCCAAATCTTCAAGAATGCCCGCCATTCTCTCCGAGTCTGCCTTATTCATCTGACAGCCGAAGGTGATGATGTGGTAACGACGGTGGGAAACATTCATGGCAGTTAGGGGACAAAGCAGTGAACAGCACAGTCCTTGATTATACTTTCCCGTCTTGACCCCTGGCCGTCCCCCAACCTGATAAATTGGACAGATATCAGTGATAGAAATTTACTCGGATTTAATATGAGAGCTCTGGTTATTGGCGGTGACGGTTACTGTGGTTGGGCCACGGCACTGTATCTCTCTAACAAAGGCTATGAAGTTGGTATTTTAGACAGTTTGGTGCGGCGTTATTGGGATGCCCAGTTGGGGGCCGAAACATTGACACCTATCGCCCCGATCCGTCAACGCTTAGACCGCTGGTATGAGTTGACCGGCAAGAAAATTGACCTGTTCATCGGTGACATTAACGATTATCCCTTTTTGACCAACTCCCTGCGTCAGTTCCAACCGGATGCGGTGGTGCATTTTGGTGAACAACGGTCAGCCCCCTTTTCCATGATTGACCGGGAACACGCGGTGCTCACCCAGGCCAATAACGTGTTGGGCAACTTGAATTTACTCTATGCCCTCAAAGAAGATTTTCCCGATTGTCATTTGGTCAAACTGGGCACCATGGGGGAATACGGCACCCCCAACATTGACATTGAAGAGGGCTACATCACCATTGAGCATAAGGGCCGCAAAGACACCCTGCCCTATCCCAAGCAACCCGGTAGTTTCTATCACCTCAGCAAAGTCCACGACAGCCATAACATCCATTTCGCTTGCAAAATCTGGGGTCTGCGGGCCACGGATTTGAACCAAGGCATTGTTTACGGGGTGCTGACGGAGGAAACGGGCATGGATGAAATGCTGATCAACCGTCTTGATTACGATGGGGTATTCGGCACCGCTTTAAACCGTTTTTGCATTCAAGCAGCCATTGGCCATCCCCTGACGGTCTACGGTAAAGGTGGCCAAACCCGTGGTTTGTTAGATATTCGGGATACGGTGCGCTGTATTGAACTGGCGATCGCCAATCCAGCGGACCCTGGCCAATTCCGGGTATTTAACCAGTATACGGAACTGTTTAGTGTCGGTGACTTAGCCCAAATGGTACAAAAAGCTGGGGCGGACCTGGGGCTAAAAGTTGAGATTGACCACCTCGCCAACCCCCGGGTTGAGTTGGAAGAGCATTATTTCAACGCCGTTAACACCAACCTATTGGATCTGGGACTACAACCCCATTACCTATCCGATTCTTTACTGGATTCCCTGCTGAACTTCGCCACCAAGTACAAAGACCGGGTGGACCAAAAGCATATTCTGCCCAAAGTTACCTGGCGCGGCTAGGTTTACATTCTCCCTACCCTCACTACCCGGTGGGGGTTTTCTTTTTGTTGAATATAGCTTAAGTATAATTAATTTGATCTTAATTTGAGAGTGAAACCCATGGCTGATCCCCTCACCCCTGCTATCAGTGACCGCATTTGTAAGCATATGAATGAAGACCATGCTTCGGCGATCGCCCTTTACGCCCAAGCTTTTGGCCAACAAACTGGGGTGGAGTCCGCCCAAATGCAGGCCATTGACCCCGAAGGCATGGATTTATTAATACATAGTGACGGACAAATTAAAACCATCCGCATTGCCTTTGAGCAACCCCTCCAGGATTCCGAAGACGCTCACCAAGTATTAATTGCCATGGCCAAGCAGGCCCGGAGTCTTGCCAAATAGCCAATTTGCTTCGAGTAAACTACTCCTCCCTGTGAAAGCGAGGAAAGGGGATTCCCCGTCACAATGGTTAAATTTTCCCATTGGGGCCCATGGT
Organism: Synechocystis sp. PCC 6714; assembly: GCF_000478825.2. Taxonomy (NCBI): domain Bacteria; kingdom Bacillati; phylum Cyanobacteriota; class Cyanophyceae; order Synechococcales; family Merismopediaceae; genus Synechocystis; species Synechocystis sp. PCC 6714. Next base: position 696,778 of record NZ_CP007542.1, read on the forward strand.
CTACATTTCAGCGCCGGCCAGGACGAAGTTAAGGGTTTGAGGTGATCATTTTCCCAAGGGTCAATTCAGCCTATTTTTTATAATTCAGCCTATTTCCATGAAGCTTTCGGTCATCATTCCGATTTATAACGAAATTCAAACCATTGAAAAAATTCTCAAGAAAATTACTGGGGTGCTGCCGCAAGTATCGAAGGAAATTGTCATGGTGGACGATGGTTCCAAGGATGGCACTAGGGAATGGTTGGTGGATACTTTTGGGGACCCCGCACAGCATCCGGTTTTAGCCAATCTCGATTTGGCGGGACAATTCCAATGCTTTCCCTGGGGTCAGCCCAGTCAGCCCAAGGAAACCAATGGCGATCGCCAGGGGAATAGTTTTGTTATGGCTACGGAATGGGAAGTAAAAGTGATTTTCCATCGCCAGAACCAGGGGAAAGGGGGCGCCCTCCGCACAGCCTTTGCCGCCGCCACCGGGGATGTGTTGATTATCCAAGATGCCGATCTAGAATACGACCCCGAAGATTGGGGCCCCATGTGGAAATTGATCGACGGAGGTTGGGCCGATGTGGTCTATGGTTCCCGTTTCTATGGCAATCCCCATCGAGTACTCTATTTCCATCACTATTTAGGCAATAAATTAATCACCAGTTTGATTGATTTAGTCTGTAATATTAACCTCAGCGACATTGAAGTTTGTTACAAAATGTTTCGGCGGGAAGTGTTAGAGGGCCTGCGCTTAACCTGTAGTGATTTCGGTTTTGAAGTTGAATTTACAATGAAGGTAACCCGATCGCCAAGGCGATGGAGAATTTATGAGGTGGGGGTGGCCTATTATGGTCGTACCTTTGCTGAAGGAAAAAAAATCAATTGGCGGGATGGGGTTAAAGCTTTGGGCTACATTGCCAAATTTTGGTTAACCAATGCTTAATGTTCGGCCATTTCTGCCCTCCGGAGGCACACCATGCACAGTAAATTCTGGTTCGAATTTCTCCAAGCTTTGCCCAGCATACCGGCGGAGACCAAGCCTTTGCTGGCGATCGTAGAAGCTAGTCCCGTAGCGGAAGAATTAATCATTGCCCAAGACCCCAATCAAACGTTAGGGGACAACAACTCCACCAATGGCGCCCTGGGAGGTTTATCTCCCCTGCTGTTTTTTCCTGTGGTGATTATTACGGTCATTTTTCTCATTTTAGTGACCGTTTTCCTTTACACTCGCTTTTACGTCATTGCCCCCAACAATGAAGCTTTGGTCAGAACCGGCGGTGTTTTTAAAAAAGAACAAATGGTCATTCTCCATGGGGGCTGTATTGTTATTCCTGGCTTCCACGAAATTACGCGGGTCTCCCTACGGGAAATTTCCATTGACGTGGTGCGGGCCGGAACCTTAGCGGTGCGGACCCAGGACTATATGCGGGCCAATATGCGGGTAACTTTCTATGTTTGCATTACCCCCAATCGCAATGAAATTTTGACAGCGGCGGCCAGGCTTTCTAAAAAGGGACAAATTTCTGAAGAAAATATTAAAGATGCCCTGGAAAAACGGGCCGATGATGCTATTCGAGCGGCGGCGAAAAAGAAAAAATTAGCGGAGTTAGATTCCGATAAGTTGGGCTTTGCCGACGAAGTATTGAACTTAATTCAGGGGGATTTACTCAAGGTAGGTTTAACCCTCAATAACATTGCCATTTCTGAAATTGAAGAAAGTGATACCTACGACGAAAATAACTTTTTTGATGCCCAAGGCGTGCGGTTACGCACAGAAACTATTCAGCGTTCTATTCAACAAAAGAAAGAAGTGGAGCTCACCACCAGGGTGGCTATTGAACAGGGGGAATTAGAAGCAGAGAAAAAAAGTTTAGCCATCAAACGGGAACAGGAAGATGCCAATATTACCCAACAAAAAGAAATTGAATTATTAAAACTAGCCCAGCGCAAGGAATTGGAATCCCAAGAGGCCCAACAACAGCGAGAAATTCAAGAAGCCAAAGATAAGGAAGAAGCGAAAAAGCAACGCAATAAAATTCTCCAGGAACAGGCCGTAGAGGAAGAGCGGATTCAAAAGGAATTAGCTATTCAAAATAGTCAAATTGCTTCGGCGATCGCCTTGGAGGAAAAAAATAAAGAATTAAAGGTGGCCCAGGCGGTGCAAAAACAGGAAGCGGAAGTGGCGGAAATTCAACGCCGTAAAACCATCGAAGCTTCCCAACTGCAAGCGAAGGCGGAAATTGCCCTGGCGGAACAAAAAACCCAAATTACAGAACAAACAGCGGCGATCGCCATTGCCAACAAACAAAAGGAACGGTTAGAGGCGGAAGCTCTGCGGGCGGAAGCGGAATCCGGGGTTATCACAGCCCAGGAAGTGGAAGCAGCGGAACGGACCCAAAAATTAGCCGTGATTGTGGCCCAACAGGATGCCCAACAACTCCGCATCGCTGAACAAAACGTGGTGGAAATAGACGTATTCCGGCGGCGACGCCAGGCAGAAAGTGCTAGACAGGCGGCGGAATTGGAAGCGGAATCAATTCGCACCTTGGCTGATGCTAACCGTCACAAAGCCATGGCCGAAGCGGAAGGGCAAAAGGCCATTATTGAAGCCCAAAATAGTTTGAGCAATGCTAACCGGACAGCGGAATTACTGAAAACCATCTGGCCGGAACTGGTCACCCAATTGCCAGATTTGCTCAAGGCTTTAGCACCCCAGCCGGGGGTGTTGGGGGAATCCCGCATCTATTCTTTCCCTGGGCTAAACGGGGGTAGTGGTGGGAATAACGCCGGCGATATTAATAAACTACTCCTCTCTACCAGTGGCCTAACTTTGCTCAATGGGCTATTAAACGAAGGCAAACTTGGCCTGGTGGTGGATCAAGTGAAATCGTTATTGCAGGATCCTCTCACTGCCACTAATTCCCCCCCAGTTTCTGCTCCAGCCCCAGCGGCAACCGGTGCAAATATTAGCGATAGCGAGATGACAGCGTTGACTAATGTGGATTTTCCAGTGGGGGAACTTTGATGGGGATCAACGGCGATCGCCAAATGGCAGGGGGTAGCGGCACATTACCAAAGCCCCTAATAATGGGATCTGGATAACTGGACATTAGACTTGGACAACCCAGGTTTTTTCGGTTAATCCCTGGAGGCTTCCACCTATTCCTGTGCCCAATGTTAGACCTAGATTTACTGTTCAATTCCTCCTTTGCAGCGGCCGTCAAAACTCCGTTGATGTTGCTGGTGCTCATCGCCCTAGAAGCAGTGCTGTCGGCGGATAATGCCATTGCCCTGGCCACCATTGCCCAGGGTTTACCCAATCCCGAACAACAACGGCGCGCTTTAAATGCGGGTTTATTTATTGCCTACGGTCTGAGGATTCTGCTCATTTTGACCGCCTCCTTTGTGTTGCAATATTGGCAGTTTGAATTGGCGGGGGCTTTATACTTGCTCTGGCTGGTGGGCAGTTACTTCCTATCTCCGGATGAAGGAGAAAATCACCACAAGACCTTTGAATTTAGTTCCTTTTGGCAAGCCATTCCCCTGATTGCCTTCACCGATTTGGCCTTTTCCCTCGATAGTGTCACTACGGCGATCGCCGTGGCGGATCAGTTGTGGCTAATCATTGCCGGGGGCACCATTGGGGTTATTGCTCTGCGATTTTTGGCAGGTTTATTTATCCGTTGGTTAGACATTTTTACCCACCTCAAGGATGCTGGTTTTATCACGGTGGGTTTGGTGGGTTTGCGCTTATTGATCAGGGTCATTAATCCTGACCTCGTGCCACCGGAACTATTGATGATCACCATGATTGGGTTGTTATTTGCCTGGGGCTTTTCTGAGCGTCGCCCCCCTGAGCTAGTTGAAGAAATTAGCCAAGGTGGAGAGAAATAGGCAGATTGAGCTCGAATTTTAGGAATATTTTATGGATTTGTTAGAGTATCAGGCTAAGGAACTGTTCCGACAGGTGGGCATCCCCATTTTGCCGTCCCAGACTGTCCAGAATACCACTGCCCTCAAACGTCTACAAATTCCCTATCCCATGGTGCTCAAGTCCCAGGTGCGCGCAGGGGGTAGGGGTAAAGCCGGGGGGGTAAGGTTTGTAGAAAATACCATCGATGCCATTGCCGCCGCTTCGGCCATTTTCCATTTACCCATTGCGGACGAATACCCGGAGGTAATTTTAGCGGAGGCCCGCTACGATGCCCAATCGGAATTATTTTTGGCGATCGTACTGGATTACCAACGGCAATGTCCTGTATTGATGGGGTCTAGCAAGGGGGGCATTGATGTGGAAACCCTGTTGGAGCATATGCAGAGTGTTTCGCTCCGTACTAATTTTTCTCCCTACTTGGCCCGGCGGCTAGCAGTGAAAATGGGTTTGACAGGGCCGTTGGTGGCCACGGTGAGCAGCATTATCGAAAAAATGTATGAGCTTTTCATCGCCTACGATTTAGACGTAATTGAAATTAACCCCCTGGGCATTAATGCCGATGGTGGTGTAATGGCCCTGGATGGCAAAATTACCGTCAATGACACCGCGATCGCCCGTCATCCGGATTTGCTCAATTGGCGATCGGAAAAATGGACTAGGGCGGGACAAAGTTGGCTACCGGGGGACCTAGCCCGGGGTCAGGTGGGCTTAATTTGTAACAGTGAGGGATTGGCCCTCAGCACTTGGGACTTGCTCGGTTCCTTGGGGGTCACTGGTGCCTATCTATTGGATGAAAGTCGCACTGACATGGCCTTGGCCACCCAACTGGAACAAGCATTTGATTACCTCAGCCAAGCCCCCCATCTCAAAGGTATTTTTGTTAATTTGGCCACCAGGGAAGCCGCGACCTCAGCCCTAGCAGAGGATTTAAGGGCCTTTTTGCCCCTTCCTCCCCACCCCCCTAGCGAAGACCGGAGTTTGCGGAGTACCGGCCCTAGCCTTCCCCACCGGCAGCGTGTACCCCAACGACAGGTTTACACAGGGGAAGTTTTACCGATAGTTATCCGCTTCAGCCGGGGTAATTTAGATAACCTTAAGCAGATATACCACAACAGCCTCGTCCATTGGCACAATGATTTGGAAACGGCGATCGCCAAAATGCTCAGTTTAATTCCCCAGGACAATGGACTTTCCCGGGAACAAAATAATACATAATAGCTATTTGTAAACGCCCCGGCGACGATGATGGAAGTTTGAACGGTTATAGTCGTTTCTAGTAGGACTGAGGCAGTCAAATTCACCGAAAAGCTTGTCAATAAAGACTTAAGCAGTCTCGAAATTATTTGAAATGACCATAAAATTTAAACGGTTAAAAGCTTAAAAGTAGCCAGGCCCATTGGTGATTTTGCCATCTTCATCCCATCCGTCCAGAAGTTGTTTAATTGCTAGGGGGTAATGATAATTTTCCCTTGGGTGTCCATGACCATAATGTCCCATTGGCCGTCCTGGGCCACTTCAAACGCAATGCGATCGCCATTGGCATTGATGACGGGATTTCTCGTGTCGGCGGCCAGATCGGCGGTTAAATTACGCTTCTGTTCCGTTTGGCGATCGTAAAGGACGATGTCGGTTTTTCCCTGGCGACTGAGGTTAAAGACAATGTAGCGTCCGTCTTCGGTAATGCTGGGATGACTGGCCACCTGGTCCAGGGCATTGAGGCGGGGCAGGGTTTCCAGGCGATTATTTTGGAGATTATAGAGATAAATTCCCTGGGTACCGTTGCGATCGGAGGCGAAGACGAGAAAAGGGTAGCTGACGTGGGGAAGGATTTCCTCCGAGGCACTATTTACCCCCCGGCCACTGCGGTCAAAGGAAAGGTTCAGGTAACGAGGATAGCCACAGCCCCCCAATAAAAGTACTAAACCTGCCCAAGTTGAAGATCGCTTGAGCAAGTTAGCAAATGTTTGCAGGTAAAGTCGGGGAAGTGGGGTATCCATATCCCTTTTATTTTCCCACCTCGACCCTAGTTAACACGACGCAGTTTAGGGAGAACTAAAATTCCCGCACCGTGGGTTGGCCGTCGATGATTTCCCCTACTAAAATCACATCCGCTACCCCCACAAATAAGCCATTTTCCAACACGCCGGGGAGATTGTTGATGGTTTTTTCCAACTCCGCTGGGTTCGCAATGGCATCAAACTTAACGTCAATGACCAGGTTGCCTTGGTCGGTGACCACAGGGCCAGCTTTTTTAACCCCCATGCGTAGTTCGGGATTACCACCTAATTTGGCTAAAGCGCGCATTACGGGGGTCAGGGCCATGGGAATCACTTCCACGGGCAGTAAAAAAGTGGAGCCTAATTTGTCCACCAATTTGCCGCTGTCCACCACCACCAGGAAAGTTTCCGCCAGGGCATCGACAATTTTCTCCCTTGTGTGGGCGGCTCCTCCCCCTTTGATCAAATTTTTCTGGGGGTCAACTTCGTCTGCTCCGTCGATGGCAATATCAATGCGGTCAACCACATCCAGCGTGGTGAGGGGAATGCCATATTTACGGGCCAACACTTCCGCTTGAAAGGAGGTGGGAATACCTACCACATTTTCCAATTCCCCTTTTTTAAGACGATCGCCAATGAACTCCAGGGCGTAGGCGGTGGTGGAACCGGTGCCCAAACCGACAATGGAATTGGATTTAACCCGATCAGCGGCAGCTTTACCCACTGCTTGTTTCATCAAGTTGGCCGCATCTAATTCAGCCATAAAAATTTAACCTCCGTTGCTTTGTATTTTAAATTTTTTAATTAATGGAATGGATCCGTTAGCGTGACATTAGGCAAAATCCCATCACTCCAAATTATCCAAGCTTTGTTTCGGTTCTATGGTGTTTTTTGATCAAACCCCAAGCAGGGCAAGGCAATCCGGCGATCGCTGGAGTTAATGTGGGGAAAAACAGGACAACAGGATGAAAAGATTTGCTAAGAGCTTAACCTACTGGGCCGCAGTCAATTTTTCTTTCAGTTGGGCCAACTGGTCTGCCCAGCGGGGGTCGGGTTGGAAGCTTTCGGTGCTAGTGGTGACGCTGGCACTGGTGGCAGTAGCCTTTTTATTACCCCGTTTTTTGTCGGTGCGGGGTTGTTTGATTGTTTTTTCTCCACTGGGGGCGGGGGCGTCACTGCTCCCTTCTTCGTCATCTTTTGAGCGGGGGTTAGCCTTTTCAATTTTTAAAGGGCTATCCATAAAAGATTGACCATTGTATTTCTCGATGAATTCATCCGCCGCTTCGTCGGTGGAAACCGTTACAAAAGCAAATCCCCGGCATTTACCCGTCTTACGGTCCTTGATAACTTTGGTGGAAACGACGGCATTGGCCTCCGCAAACACTTCCTGTAGTGCTTCCCGCTCAATGGATTCTTTGGGTAGGTTACCGACGTAAAGACGAATGGACATGATCTAAATACCTCCGGGGATATTTTCTGTAGGGGAAATTACTCGGGCAAAGAACCCTGGTGAATATTAAAAAAGTTGACTATTGACTTGGTGGGCTAACAGTTAACCAAATGTACGATAATCCTAGGCACCAGGCCATGGGGGCAGTGCCCTCTGTCCCGGTTACTTTTCTTAATAATATCGGCTATTGTCCTTAAAACCAAACAGTTCTGTGCCATGCTGTCATGGCAATGGGGATTAATAGCGGGGAATGGTGGCATCAACCAAACGGGAATAGGCATCAATTCCCCCGACTACATTTTTGACTTTGCTAAAACCCTGATCCACTAACCAATGGGCCATTTGGTCTGAACGAATACCATGGTGACACAGAACTACGGTTTCTTTGTCGGGATTGTAGCGTTCCTGAATAGTACCTGACCATTGGGCAAAACAACTTAAAGATAGGGTTTCAAACCCCGGCAGGGCCGCAATTTCCACTTCATGGGGTTCTCGCACATCAATTAACTGGCGATCGCCGCTGGGGTCAGCCAACATCAAAGCTAAATCCTGGACGGAAATCTCGCTGGGCATGGAAGTCATGGCGGTGGAAAGGGAGTAAAAAGCATGGCCGTCAGGGGCGGGTGGTTTGCCCAAGGATCTGCTCGTTGAGTTGTCTAATTTGAGTGCCAGGATAGTAAAAAGCCAAAATTTGTTCCGCGGACCAGCCCAATTGGGACAATTTATAGGAACCAAATTGGCTCATGCCCACCCCATGGCCAAAGCCACCACCGACAAAAAAGACACTCTGTAATTGTTGGTTGGCATCGTAGGTGGGTTCCAGGTAAAACAAAGTACTACGGGGAGGGCCAAAGGCACTGCGGGCTTCATTTTTGGCCAATTCTACCACCCCCTTATCCGTCAGCACTTCCAGGATTAAAATCCTTCCCGATGGCGATCGCCGAGTGACCTTCATATCGTAGATTGTGGTGAAATCTGCCAGAGGATGACGCCGGTTAGTCAGATACTTTTTCAGATCCTGATTCAACTCCGCCAACGTCGCTGGATAGCGCCAGCGTAAAAACTTCCGCCCCGTTTCGTTAAACCCCTCTTTGAGGTCAATGAATTTACGAAAAGTTGCTTCATCGGCCAAGCTTTGGCTAGATAAATTCCAAATCGGCTGGGCCGAATCGATGACTGCCTGTAAATAGGGCCGCTCCTCCCCATTCCACACGTCACTAAATTTCGCCGTCACCCCTCCCGCCGTGGAGGAATAAAGGGCATCCACCAACTGATTGTTGTAGGTTAACACCTGCCCCGCTGTTTGTTTAATGGCTTCGTCTGCCCTAGGGGTGGTGCCACTCAAGCCGTAATAAACCTGACAATGGGTGGTGGCACACAACTCATAACCATCGGCGGCAAAGCGACGACGATTTTGCAACGCATAGGTGCGGGCAATGATGGTTTGGGCCTTAGCTGCCGTGGGGGGAGCACCGGGGCCAATTTCATGGGGAACTACGCCCCGGAGATAGGTTTCCAGGGGCACATGGTTAACCAATGTGTAATTACCGTAGGAGTTGGGCTGGAGTTGCAACCAACCGCCATAGACGAATTTTTTCTCCCCTTCTGTGACCTGAATTTGATTTTGGGGAGCGGTGACAGTCAATCGGTCAGCAGGGTAACTTTGGCCATTGATAATTAACACAGCTTGGGGCTTACTATCCAACAGCACACTTTCAAGGTAGGGCAATTGGTAGCCCTGCTTTTTTAGATCCGCCAGTAGCCAACGGCGCACCAGGGGGCTGTCATACACATCCCGTTTAGCCCACACTTGCCAACGTCCCGGTTGGGTCACTTCCACCGCCAGGCCTTTCCCTTGCCAACTAAGGGCATCATCCTCCGCCGTTTCAAAGGTGGCATGGTCCCCCAACACCAATACTTCCGTCAGTTTCCTGGGCACAGCCTGACGGCTGATGGCAATGGTGCCTTGTTTGCCCTGGAGGGTAATTTTTTCCCCTTGGTGATTGACAGCGGTAAAGGTTAGATTGTCATTGCCCACACCGCTAATGGTGATCTGGTCTTTATCCTCATCCCCAAACCTCTGCACCACCCCCACCTGGAGCAAGACATCCTTGGCCAGAACGGGCAAACTCCCCCCAGCCATTAAACCCAGGGCAATAACTACGGTGCCTAAACGTTGAACGGTAACCTTTAATAAATGACGGGTGGGGGAAATAAACATAAACAATCAACGGCGATCAATACTAGCTGGGGCAATCAAAGGCAATCTCGCATCCTAACCTATCACCTTTGCTCCTTTATCTGGATAATGGGGGGACACTGGCCCGGGGCTAACGCCGATCGCCAAAGGGTTTGTGTTATTTTGGGGAAACTGTGTAAGTGGCTTTCAGCACCGGCATTTTTTCCCAATTTTGCCCCTATGCAGACTGGGAGCGTCGAAGTTTTTCTGGATGGCGATCGACCTATGGCAATGGATTTACCCCTCAGACTAAGCGATAGCCCCTCCCTGGGGCAGGTTTTTACCCCGGTCAATGTGGCAATTTTGGCTTCCCTTGGTCTCCACGGCTTTATTTTGGGCTTAGCTTTACCCCATTGGCAATGGCAGGAATCCACTGGGGAAAGTTTGGAAGACCGAAATCCCGTTGGTGTGATCGAATTAACCCCCGCTGAACAGAGTCGTTTACCAGAGACAGATATTTTTTCTGCCGGTGCCCTTTTTCCCACTGCTCCTGATGGCAGCGCTCCTGGTGCCATTGCCGCAGATCCCAATTTGCCCACTCCTCCCGGCGGAGACTATAACTACTCTTTGCCCTCGGGGCCGGGCATTATGCCACCACCACCGGCCATGCCCAATCTACCGGCTTATCCCAATCTGCCTCCCTTAACCAGCTATGGCAATTTGAGCCGCTTGCCCATTACTAATCCCCCCATTCCTTCTCTGCCCCAGATACCTTCCACTAGGCAAATTCCCCGTCCCCCAGGCCTCTTTTCTCCCACTCCAGACCAGGGAATTAACCCCCTCGGCCCAAGCCCCAACCGACCTAATTTTGGGTCCCTGCCCCCTTCCCAGGGCACAGGCTTTATTACCAGAGCTCCCCAAGGCACTAATACTCCCCAGGAACCGGGCTTGACAGCGGAGGGGGAAGATACTTCACCGGAAAAATTACGGGAAAATACGCTGGTTTCCATTGCCCAGCAGGGCCAGGCTTTAAAAGCGAAAGATACTATCAACGGCGCCTATCCTCCCATTGCCTGTCGTAATCGCACAGAGGCACAGGTGGTTTATAACCTTTTCCCCAATGGTCAAAGGGATTTAGTCGGCCGTTCCCGCTACCCCATTTTTAATCAATTGGCTGAACAGGCGATCGCCAACCGTAGTTATGGTGAACCCACCCAGGTGACAGTTTCCTTTAAATACGATGCTGAGCTTTGTGGGGGCATAAACCAATTTATCCCTTCCGGTGGGGAAAATCCTTCACTGCCCACCGTGCCTCCCCCTTCCCAAACCACGCCGGCTCCCGCGGTGACACCAGCCCCCGGCATTGCCCCTACCCTGGAACCCCAGCGTCCCCGACCGACAACTCCCCCTATTAGTCAGCCTCAAACTGCCCCGCCGGAGGTGAGATCTTCCCCCATTCCCGATGCTCCAGTGCCCCGGCGACAAACCGCCAGTCCCGCCCCCAGTGCTCCCCCGGTAAATGTTGTCCCAGTGCCGACCCGTTCCGTCCCGACCCCGACGGTTACCCCAGCCCCAACTTCCTCTCAACCTTCTTTGCCGAAAACTAAAGGGGAAATGTTGCTGGAACAAAATCAAGCTCCTTCCATCGTGCCGCCCCAGCCCAATGGCAATAATGGGGAAACAGAAGCAGACGAACCCCAAAGCCAAGCCCCTAGCCTGAACAATAACAATGGTTTGCCGGGGCCTATCCAGTCCAAAAAGTAATGGGTTTAGAGTCCTAGAAGATGAATATTAACCAACCCAATAACTATGGTGGATTTAGGTCGGGCCGGGGAAAGTTTTGTGGCGGCCTGGCTTGGACAACAGGGTGGGGAGATTTTGCATCAGCGTTGGCGATCGCCGTGGGGAGAAATTGATTTAATTGCCCATTTTCCCGGGACAAAAATCCTCGCTTTTGTGGAAGTGAAAACCCGCAGTGGCGGTAATTGGGACCAGGGGGGATTGTTGGCGGTCAATGCCCGTAAACAGGAAAAACTACGGCAAACGGCCAGCTATTTCCTTGCCAGTCAGCCCCAGTGGAGTGATTTGAACTGTCGTTTTGATGTGGCGATCGTTTTTTGTTTGGGTAATTTGGGAGCTAAACCAATCCAAAGCGAGGAAAGCCCCTCCGCCAACTTTGAACTGGGCCAAGCCATGGTCTGGCAAGGTTATCACCTCCAGTTAGAGCAATATTTAACCGATGCTTTTGGGGGCTAGAAAGAGAGGGAAAAAATTCGGACTCAGCTACTCTGCAAACGCCGCCGCAGATGGTCCAATGCTTGGCAGGCACTCAAATATCTAATCCATTCCCGTCCTCGGCGATCGCCAAATTGCAACAAAATATGGCTAGCTTGACCATGGGGATCCGCCAGGCCCACATACACCGTCCCAACGGGTTTTTCTGCCGTCCCCCCCCCGGGCCCAGCAATGCCGGTAATGGCAATGCCCCAGTCTGTACCCAGTCTTTCCTTCACCCCCAGGGCCATGGCTTCGGCGGCGGCTTCACTAACCGCCCCACAGTATTCGATAATTTCTGGGTCAACCCCCAATAGTTTAATTTTCACCTGGTTATCGTAGGCGATGACTCCCCCCCAAAAGTAGTCAGAACTGCCGGGCTGATCGGTCAACAACGCTCCCAAACCACCGCCAGTACAGGACTCTGCCACCGCCACCGTTTCTCTCCGTTGTCGCAATAATTCCCCCACCACCGATGCGATGGTATCTTCATCCTGACCGAAATAGTCCAAACCGGCGATCGCCTTAATTTGCTCCACCACCGGATCAATAATTTCCCAGGCCAGGGCTTCGGAGGAAGCGGCACAGGAAACCCTCAAACGCACCTCTCCTTTACCGGCGTAGGGGGCCACGGTGGGATTGGTCAAATTGAAAAAATCCGTTACTTTCTCCGCCAGGGCCGATTCACCAATGCCCCGAAAGCGTAGCACTCGGCTGTAAATACTAGTTTTTCCCCAACCCTGGCTTTGGAGGTAGGGCACCGCCACCCCCTGCCACATCTGGCGCATTTCCGAGGGGACTCCAGGGAAGGTCAAAATTAACAAATCCGTTTGGGGGTGCCAGATCATGCCGGGGGCCGTTCCCGTCGCGTTGGCCAATACCTCCGCCCCCTCAGGAAGCAGAGCTTGTTTACGATTATTAGCCGCCATGGGTCGCCCTGTTTGGGCAAATTTTGCCTCAATGTCGGCGATGACAGCCGTGTTTTCCCGCAAGGTCGTCTGAAAAAAATCCGCTATGGTTTCCGTCGTCAGATCGTCCGGCGTAGGCCCCAAGCCTCCGGTAAAAATGAGAATCTGGGCCCGTTTCTGGGCAATGGCGATCGCCTGTTTGATGCGCTCCGGGTTATCCCCCACCACGGTTTGGAAATAATGGGGAATGCCAAGGCGGGCCAACTCTTGGGCTAAATATTGACTATTACTGTTAAGGATTTCCCCCAGCAATAACTCGGTGCCAACACAGATAATCTCAGCCGCCATGGAATTAAGCCTGCTAACAAGAAAATATCACTGGGTCATTAAGGTGATCAAAACTACTTCTAGGGGAGAAGTTAAATTTAGCCCTATCCATCTCAGCATTGCGAAGCTAATCCAAGCAGATTTTTAACATCTGAGATCGATTACCGAACGTTTCTACCAAAACCCTAACCACTCAGATGGGTTTTAGCGAATTCTCCCCAGGAAACAATTAATAGAAATTAGGTTGATGGCGGATCAAGTTTAAGAACTCTTCTCTGGTTTTCTGCTCATTTTGGAAAGAACCAATCATGGCACTGGTCACTGTCCAGGAACCGGGTTTTTGTACTCCCCGCATTACCATGCACATGTGGGTGGCTTCCATCACCACTGCTACTCCTTGGGGATCGAGGATTTCCTGCACTGCCTCAGCAATCTGTCTGGTAAGGCGCTCCTGTACCTGGAGACGGCGGGAAAACATTTCCACAATGCGGGCTAATTTGCTCAGTCCCACTACTTTTTGGTTGGGAATATAAGCCAAATGGGCCTTACCCATAAAAGGCAACATGTGATGTTCACACAAACTGAAAAAATCAATGTCCCGCACCAACACCATTTCGTTATGACCTTCGTCAAAAATGGCGCCATTAACCAACTTTTCCAAGGATTGATCATAACCCTGGGTCAAAAACTGCATCGCTTCCGCTACCCGTTTGGGGGTTTTTAGCAGTCCTTCCCGCTCCGGATCTTCCCCCACCGACTCCAGCATGACGCGCACGGCGTCCATCATTTTTTCTTTATTTAACTCAACATTTTCGGGATGATATTTTACCTCTTGCCCATTGTGGGTATTACGGTCAGGTAGGGAGGAAAGCTGATTCACTAATTTGCCGGTGTTCATGCCGTTATTGATGGAATGGGAAGAAGCAATGGTCACAATAAACTAGAGGTTATGGGGATATTTTTTAGTCCTAATGCCCCAAGCGCCTTGATTGTATCGAATGATGCAGTCTCTAAAATTGTATCCGTAAAAGACCTCCGCATCGCCGACGGGTCTGGATTATGGGTCATAATCACAGTCAAGCCAGATGACCCCTGGAGGCCAACTCCGGGGCTAGAGCAATAAAGATTAGGAATTCATTAAGAAATGTAACAATCGATGTTCTAAATCATACCATGCCTCCACTGCCTGGCAGGGTAAACAGAGGAGACTTTCCCCTGTTACAGTGTCAGTGACAGGACAACTTTTTGGCATTGGTGCAGGTGGTGAGCCATGGCGGCCCAGATCATTGAAATTCTTTCCCCGGAGGAGATTCGGCGTACCCTTACCCGTCTCGCTTCCCAGGTAATTGAAAGAAATAGTGACCTGTCGGAATTGGTTCTATTGGGGATCTACACTAGGGGGGTGCCCCTCGCCCATCAGCTTGCCCAGCAAATTGAAATGTTGGAACAAGTTAAAGTACCCGTCGGGGCGATCGATGTGACCCTCTACCGGGATGATTTGAAAAGGATCAAAACCCGCACCCCGGCTAAAACAAAAATTCCCCTCAGTTTGACTGGCAAAAGGGTTGTGTTGGTGGATGACGTGATCTATAAAGGTCGCACTATCCGAGCGGCCCTCAATGCGGTGACGGAGTATGGTCGGCCCCAGGTAATTCGTTTACTAACTTTGGTGGACCGGGGGCACCGGGAATTGCCCATCCACCCTGATTTTGTTGGCAAAACCCTACCCACAGCGGCGGAGGAACAGGTAAAGGTCTATTTACAGGACCCCGATGGTCGAGACACGGTGGAATTAATTAAAGGTTAATTTTCAGCTCAAAATGCAGAATTTTTTTGTCATTGGCTTGCAATCCTGTTTGCGGCTTTTCGGTGCGTTTTGGATTTTTGGTGGATTTTTGACCCTGCAGGCGGCGCGGGAATCCCTCTTTTTAGACCGGGCTATAGAGGCGATCGCCTTAAAAAAACAGGATAGGTTGCTGAGTTATTTTTTATTTTTGGGTAGCATTCTCACTTTAGCCACTGGGGCAGCGTTGGTTTTGGCCAGTCGTTGGGTGTTTTTCCCCTTAACCCTGTCCATTGTTTCCCAAATGGTTTATTTCTCCTTGCAAAAACGTCGATTTGCCCAGGCCCAAACGGACGAAGAAAAGGAGGATGCCCAGGTACAACCCACCACCATCAATGCTTTTAAGACTTCTTGCCTAGTGGCGATCGCCTGTGGCATTGGCTGGGCTGTGGGGGCGATTAAATAGGATTCCAGCCGGGATTTTTGGTCAATAAACCTGGATATGGGAACGGGTGGCGATCGCCGATAAAGCCTATACAATGATTGGGATCGAACACCCCATCACGTCTCGGACAGTTTTACCTATGCCACGCCGCAACGACTTAAACAAAATTATGATTTTGGGGGCTGGCCCCATTGTTATTGGTCAAGCTTGCGAATTTGACTATTCTGGAACCCAAGCGTGCAAGGCATTGAAAGAAGAAGGTTACGAAGTGGTGTTGGTAAACTCAAATCCCGCTTCGATTATGACCGACCCGGAGTTGGCGGATCGTACCTACATTGAGCCGCTGATTCCAGAAATTGTCGAAAAGATTATCGAAAAAGAACGGCCGGACGCAATTTTACCCACCATGGGTGGACAAACGGCCTTAAACCTGGCGGTATCTTTATCCAAATCCGGGGTACTAGAAAAGTATGGGGTGGAATTAATTGGGGCCAAACTGCCGGCGATCGAAATGGGGGAAGACCGGGAATTATTTAAACAAGCCATGGCCCGCATTGGGGTTCCCGTTTGTCCTTCTGGCATCGCCAGTAGCATCGAAGAAGCTCGGCAGGTGGCCCATGAAATTGGTTCCTATCCGTTAATTATTCGGCCCGCTTTTACCTTGGCGGGTACGGGGGGCGGCATTGCCTACAACCAGGAAGAGTACGAGGAAATGGTGCAATACGGCTTAGATCAGTCCCCCATGTCCCAAATTTTGGTGGAAAAATCTTTGCTGGGCTGGAAGGAATACGAGCTGGAGGTGATGCGGGATTTGGCCGATAACGTGGTCATTATCTGCTCCATTGAAAACTTTGATCCCATGGGGGTACATACGGGGGATTCCATTACCGTCGCTCCCGCCCAAACTTTAACTGACAAGGAGTATCAACGGCTGCGGGACTATTCCATTGCCATTATTCGAGAAATTGGCGTGGAAACAGGGGGATCAAATATTCAGTTTTCGGTCAATCCTGCCAATGGCGATGTGATTGTTATTGAAATGAATCCTCGGGTTTCCCGTTCTTCGGCTCTGGCTTCTAAGGCCACAGGTTTTCCCATTGCCAAATTTGCGGCCAAGTTAGCAGTGGGCTACACCCTCAACGAAATTTCCAACGACATCACTAAGAAAACCCCGGCTTCCTTTGAACCCACCATTGACTATGTGGTAACCAAAATTCCCCGCTTTGCCTTTGAAAAATTCCCCGGAGCAGAGCCGATTTTAAATACCCAAATGAAATCCGTTGGGGAAGCCATGGCCATTGGTCGTACTTTCCAAGAATCTTTTCAAAAAGCCCTACGTTCTTTGGAAACAGGACGGTTCGGCTTCGGTTGCGATCGCCATGAAACCTTGCCCACCCTTTCCCACCTACGCTCCCAGTTGCGGACCCCCAATCCAGAGCGGGTTTTTTCCTTGCACCATGCATTTAATTTGGGTATGACGGTGGAGGAAATCCATGAGCTAACGGCCATCGATCCTTGGTTTTTAGACAAACTAGAAGACTTGGTCAAAACCGAAAAATATATGAAACAGCGGCACCTCAATGATCTAACCGCTGAAGATCTGCGCTACATCAAACAACAGGGTTTTGGCGATCGCCAGATAGCCTTTGCCACCAAAACCACCGAAGACGAGGTGCGGGCCTACCGTAAATCCCTGGGCATTATTCCCGTGTATAAAGTGGTGGACACCTGTGCGGCGGAATTTGAAGCTTTTACCCCCTACTACTACTCCACCTACGAACCAGAGGAGTGCGAAGTATTGCCGTCGGACAAACCTAAAGTAATGATCCTCGGTGGTGGCCCCAACCGCATTGGCCAAGGCATTGAGTTTGATTACTGCTGTTGCCATGCCGCCTTTTCCCTCAGTGACGCAGGCTATGAAACGATCATGGTCAACTCCAATCCAGAAACTGTTTCCACCGACTACGACACCAGCGATCGCCTTTATTTTGAGCCGTTAACTAAAGAAGACGTTTTAAATATCATCGAAGCGGAAAATCCGGTGGGCATCATCATCCAATTCGGCGGTCAAACCCCTCTGAAACTGGCAGTTCCCCTACAGGAATATTTAAATAGTGCTAACTGTCCAGTGCAAACCAAAATCTGGGGCACTTCCCCCGACTCCATCGACACCGCCGAAGACCGGGAGCGGTTTGAAAAAATTCTCCACGAATTGGAAATCAATCAACCCCCCAATGGCATTGCCCGGGATTATGAAGAATCCAGGGTTGTCGCCAACCGTATTACCTATCCCGTGGTGGTGCGGCCCTCCTATGTGCTGGGAGGAAGAGCCATGGAAATTGTCTATTCCGATGAAGAATTGGAACGGTACATGACCTATGCAGTGCAAATCGAGCCGGATCATCCCATTCTGATCGACAAATTTTTGGAAAATGCCATCGAAGTGGATGTGGATTCCCTCACCGATAAAACGGGCAAAGTGGTCATCGGCAGTATTATGGAGCACATCGAAGAAGCGGGCATTCATTCTGGGGATTCCGCCTGTTCCATTCCCTACACCAGCCTTTCCGATGACGTACTAACCACCATCCGCCAATGGACCGAACAATTGGCCAGGGCTTTAAACGTGGTGGGTTTGATGAATATTCAATATGCTGTCCAAGGGGATCAGGTTTATATCCTCGAAGCTAACCCCCGGGCTTCCCGTACAGTTCCCTATGTGAGCAAGGCCACCGGCCGTCCTTTGGCAAAAATTGCTTCCCTAGTCATGTCCGGCAAAACCCTAGAAGAACTGGGGGTAACGGAGGAATTTATTCCCCAACACGTAGCAGTTAAGGAAGCAGTGCTCCCCTTCAGTAAGTTCCCTGGGGCAGATACCCTACTCGGCCCAGAAATGCGTTCCACCGGAGAAGTGATGGGCATTGACAGTGACTTTGGTAAGGCCTTTGCCAAAGCAGAATTAGGGGCAGGGGTAATTTTGGCCACCAGTGGCACGGTGTTTGTTTCCATGAGCGATCGCACCAAAGAGACCGCCGTACCTGTGGTTAAAGATTTGATCGATCTCGGTTTTAAAGTGGTGGCTACCTCCGGTACCCAAAAAGTGTTGGAAGACCATGGCATCGAAGGGGTAGAAGTAATCCTCAAGCTCCACGAAGGCCGCCCTCACATCATCGACTGGATTAAAAACGGCTGGATTCAATTTATTATCAATACTCCCAGTGGGGAGGAGTCCCAGTTAGATGGCCGCACCATCCGCCGGGCCGCCTTGGATTATAAGTTACCAATTATCACCACGATCGCCGGAGGAAAAGCCACTGTGGCCGCTATCCGTAGTTTGCAGGAGCATCCTTTGGACGTGAAAGCATTGCAGGACTATCTTGGCTAATTTGTTATGGTTGGGACATTCTAAGCTGATTAAGCCTAGCTTATCCCATACAACAGAATAAAAAATGACTTTAACAAGTGATTCAATTCATTGGGCAATTAACTTTTTATATCGTCATTCCGATGGTGATCTTTTTCCGAAAATTTTGGAAATGGATGCCGTTTATAATATGGCGGATGAATTTGTAAAATATGTTGAGAATCAAAATTTAGATTTAGATCATTTTAAACCTGGTTCTTGTCGTAGATTTATTGTTCCTAAAGATGAATTGGCATACCGCCAAGCTACACAATTAGATCCACAAGATTCAATTATTCTTTCTGCGTTAATCTATCAATATGGTCAAGGAATTGAAGATCGTAGATTAACAAAAGAAAAGGTATTTAGCTATAGATTTAAACCAGATTCTCAATCAGGCTTTTATGATAGTCAAACCTCCTGGAACCAATTCTGGACAAGCGCACACGAGCTAAGTAATGATTTTGATACAGTTTTATATTGTGATATTGCTGATTTTTATAATCAAATTTATCATCATACTGTAGAAAATCAATTAATTGCGTCAGGTTTTTCAGATCAAGAAAAAAAATGGATAATTAATTTAATAGGATCAACAACAGCAAAAGTATCTCGTGGAATACCTATTGGCCCTCACGCTTTACATTTAATTGCAGAAAGTACCATGATTCCTATTGATAACTGTTTGGTTTCTAAAGGAATTAACTTCATTCGTTTTGCCGATGATATCATTGTTTTTTGTCAATCCAGAAATTCTGCTAAACAATTAGCCTATTCCATTGCATCAACACTAGACAAACAACAAAGATTAACACTTCAAAAGCATAAAACCAGAATATATAATTCTGAAGAATTTGAAAAGCTCTGTTTATCTATGATTGAAGACAGACCAATTTCCTCGGATGAAGATAGGATATTAAAAGTTATAAGGAAATATTCTGATGGTAATCCTTATCTTGCAATTTCTTTCAATCAAATTAATGACGAGGATTGGCTATCCATTTCTGATGAAATAATTACAAAGATCATTAAAGAGTATCTTGATAAAGACCAAGTGGATTATATTCGTCTTCGATGGTTTTATCGGAGATTAACACAAATAGGTCATCCTGGTGCCGTAGATATTTCACTACAAGAAATTGAGAACTTAAGTCCTTGCCTTGCCAATATATGTGTGTACTTTACTTCTGTGCAATCTATTGAACAGGATAAATGGATTCAAATTGGAGAAAGATTATTATCTCTCTTAAATTCTGATGAAATTAAGGAAAATGAATATCTAAAACTTTCTCTTTTAAGTCTTTTTACTAAAAACGAATATATTAATCACTTCTCAAAATTAACTGAACAATACGCATCGAGTGACCCATTTGTGAGAAGAGAAATTCTACTGGCTGCGAAACAAAATTATGCTTTTGATTGGCTTCGAGATTACAAAGAAAATTATCAATCTATGGACCCTTGGCAAAAAAATGCTTACTTGTATGCCATTTCTGGTTTCCCACAAGATGAAAAAGAGTATTTTATAAAAAATGTATGTACCTTGATCAGACCTTTTGAAAAAGTTTTAGCTAAATGGGCAAAGAAAAAGAATAATTCTTGTTAAAAATGTTTTTTTGATTTGAATAGCATAATCAGTAATTCCGCAAGCCATGTTAGCGTAGGGAAACTGAAATTTACCACTACTTATCATTGAGGAAAACTTAAGTGAAAGCCGAACTAACCGCAATCATTGAAGCCGCTGAAGAAGGGGGATATTGGGCAATTTGTCCGGAAATTCCTGGAGCCAACGGCCAAGGTGACACCATAGCAGAGGCAAAAGCCAGCTTAAAAAGTGCTATTCAACTGATTGTCGAAGACCGCCTGGAGGATATTCGTCGAGGGTTAACCAAAGAGGCTATTGAAGAAACGATTCTAATTCCATGAAACGTAAAGAATTAGAGAAAAAATTACGACAAGCAGGTTGTTATCTTAAGCGAGAAGGTTCTTCCCACTCTCTTTGGATTAATCCTCAAACTGGAATTATTGAAGCTGTCCCTAGGCATACAGAAATTAAAGAATTTTTAGCTCAGAAAATACTCAAAAATTTGAATGCGGAATAGTCTTCATCATTTAGATTTAGAACAAAGCAACCATTTTTTGTTAGATTCCAAAATCTGGTGGAAGTATTGCGACAATGGAATAAGCGGTGTAAGGGTTCTGGCCTCTTTTTGCCAGAGAATCATTCCCCCACTAGTTTCTCGTCAACCATTGAGGGTTTAATGGGTAATAGAGGGTTAATGTTGCCTTCCTGCCCAGTTCTTCCCTTGGTCCCATGCTGAAAAAATCCCTATCCACCACCGTCGTTCTGTTGGTTTTATTGCTCAGTTTTACCCTCACCGCCTGTGGAGGGGTAGGCATTGCTAGTCTACAACGCTACAGCGACACCAAAGACGGCTATGAGTTTCTTTACCCCAACGGTTGGATCGGTGTGGATGTCAAAGGGGCTTCCCCGGGGGTGGATGTGGTATTTCGGGATTTAATTGAGCGGGACGAAAATTTAAGTGTCATTATCAGTGAAATCCCCAGCAGTAAGTCTTTAGCCGATTTAGGGTCCGCCACCGACGTGGGTTACCGTTTTATGAAAACCGTCAATGAAGCCTCCCAAGGCGATCGCCAGGCGGAACTAATCAGTGCCGAGGAAAGGAATGAAGAAGGGCAGGTTTACTACAACTTAGAGTACAAGGTTTTGGTGGGGGATAGTGTGGAACGCCACGACCTGGCCAGTGTGACTACCAACCGGGGCAAGCTAATTACATTTGACTTATCTACGGCGGAAGACCGCTGGGAAACCGTTAAGGGTTTATTCGAGACTGTGGCCAGTTCTTTCCATGTTTATTAAACTGGGTTGAATAAGTTGGACTGGGCTGACTGAACTATGCTTCCGGTCTTAGGCCGAAATATAGCCAATCAAAGTAAAATTGGGACGGCTAAGGTTTTTACCAAAGACGGTTTTGGCTCTGTTTAGTGTATTAAATCAACTATAAGTTGTAATCAGTGATTGCCCAGCCTATAGCCACCTGTTCAGACCAATTTCGAGTAGAGTTTGGGCACTAGCTCCGCTCCAGTAGCTCAAAAAAACGATAATGGGCCAGTCCGTCCAAAATACCGGCAGCATAACGTTTTTCCGAAAAATAAATTGGCTCAATCTCCGCTAGGTTTGACAACTCTTCGTGGTGGCGGTTGGCTACGACAACAGAAAGGGTATTGCCTCGCATCATATCTTCATCAGCTCCCGATCCCCCAGCGGTGAAGACGTGCTCTAGGGGAATGTTCCATTGCTGACTCAGCCATCGCACCGCATAGCCCTTGGAAGCTCGGATGGGTAAAATATCCAGAAATTGGCCAAAGGAAATAATTGTGTTGACCGTCTGTTCCCCCTTGTGTAATATTTGCCGGATCTCTTCTAGGCTAGGGGCGATCGCCGCGTCGTAGAAATAGCTAATTTTGTAGGCGCTGAGTTCTTCCTTCGCTTGGAGGGTTAAACCGGGCAATTCGGCCAGAAGACGCATAATGGCGTTGCGATTCCATAAATAATCAATGTGATTGCGCCAACTCTGATCGAGGATCAAATCCGGAGAAGAATAAATCTCGGTTCCCATGCTGGTGATCAACATATCTGGTTGGGGAATGCGATACTCCCGCAAAATTTTCAGCACCGAATCCAATCTTCTCCCAGTGGCAATGCAAAAGCCCACATTTTTACGGTGTTGATACAGCACCCCCAGCAACTCATCCAACGTTTGGCGATCGCCAGGTAATCCTCCTTGTAATGCCCCCAGCAAATTTTGATCCAAACTGGTAACCAACGCACCGTTATAGTACAAAGTCCGCCGCCGCTTTAAATCACTGCGTTTCAGCACCGAAGACTGTTGCGCCAGGGCATTGAGGGCCGCTAGGTAACTTTCAACGTGGGAATGCCAAGAATAATGGCGCTTAACCCCTGCCAAACCATTGTTAGAGAGTATTTGCCATTGTTCACCATGGTTCAACACCGTTAATAACTTATCGGCAATATCCCTTACATCCAAAGGATTAATCAGATAACCATTCTGACAATTTTTAATAATGTCCACTGGGCCCCCATCCTCCGTAGCCACAATGGGCACCCCACTGGCCGCCGCCTCAATCAAAGTCAAGCCAAAGGGTTCCGTTAAAGCAGGATTGATAAACACCCCCTGGGACAAAGCAGTGAGACGAAACAGGGCATACACATCTTCCGCCTGATTTTGTTTGGGGTAAGCTACTTTGCCGTAAAGATCGTAACGATCAATGGTCAACAATAAATCCGTCAGTACTTCCCTCGGCCCCTGGTCTAAATCTGTGATATCGTCCCGATTGCCCGCCACAATAACCAAGTTAGCCCGGGCCTGTAACTCCGGGGACTGACCATAGGCTTCAATTAAAGTGTGGATATTTTTGCGGGGATCCGGTCGGGACAAAGCGAGAATGATAGGCTTACGGGGCTTCCGGAGAAATCGTTTCAACTCTCGAACAATGGGCGTTTCCCACTCATTCCCATTGGGGGGATAAAACTTTTCTAAATCAGTGCCCGGGGGAATCACCAACATCTGATCTGGCTGGTAATAATCGTATTGGGCGTACTGTTCCGCAATTTCTTGATGGGTACTGGTGATTACCCTTACCGCTGACCCCAGGGTTTCTTCCTCCGCGTTAATCCGGCGGGCCATGTTATAGCGGGTTTCAATTTCATCGGCTTTGATGCCACTTAGCAGGAGTCGGGTGCGTTTACTGCGTCCCAGGGAATGTCCTGTGTGTACCAAAGGAATACCTAGCTGGTGGGAAAGTCGGGTGCCCACATAACCCGCATCGGCATAATGGCTATGGATTACATCGGGCAATTGGGGTTGTGTTTTTAGGTAATCCAGGGCATGGTCAGCGAAATTGTCCAAATAATCCCAGAGCATTTCCTTGGCAATATATTCCTCTGGGCCACACTCAATGCGGATAATCTGGGCCCGATCGCCGATTATTTCCCTGGGTTGGCCATAATCTGCATCTACTCTGGGATCTTTAACTAAACGGGTCATTAAATCCACCCTAGCCACCTGGGGATTTTTTACCAGCGCTCGAGCCAGTTCCAGCACATACTTAGTTTGCCCGCCGGTATCCGCATCTCTACCTAGTTCAAGGTTTTCTCCCCGAATTAAACCGTGGACACTAATTAGTAAAATGTATTTGGATGAATAGTTCATAAGCCTTACAAATTACCATAATTACTGGTGAGGGATGCCACAGGTTACCACGGGGACGATTTTAATGCCTCCAATTAATCAATTTCCTGCTCCAGTCCTGCTAGAATGCCGGCAATCTCTGCCCCGAACTCCCCATGATCCATATTAACTGGCAGGCCCTGGCCGCAATTTCTGAGTTACAGCCCTATTTTGCCGAAGATTTTGCTGGTTTTCAGCAACAAATTGAACAACGTCTGCCGGGATTAATGGCAATCTCCGGGGAAGAATTAGATAACTTAGCGGTTTTGCGGGTACTGGAAATTTGTAATGGTTGTTTGCAGTGGGCTTTCCGCCGCCAGGATGAACATTGTTTATCGGTGGAGCAAACTAGGGAATGTATGCAAACGGTAATTGGCTTTATTAAGCTTAAAAAAATCACCTGTCCCAGCGGCAAAATCATTGGCTTTACCCCGGCGATCGAACAATTAATTGAAGAAGGAACCCAGCTTTATCGCCAGGCTTTCAAACAAAATAATCAAGTAGCCAAACAAGAATATTACGCTTACTCCACTGCCCAGTTCATTGCCTACGGCGGCGATCGCCTGGAATGGGCCCAGGACTTAGTAGAAAGGGAATTTAGCCCTCTGCTTACTCCCCATTTTATTCTCCGGGGGAGAAAATATATTGCTCCCTACTTACAGGCGATCGTGACAAAATCTGTGTGATCAACTAATATAGCCAATCAAAGTAAGATTGAGACGACTAAAATCTTTACCAAAGACGCTTTTAGCTCTGGTCAGTGTCTTACTTTCAATTAAATCAACTATAAACCTAATAAACCAACTCAAAGTAATAGATCGGGATCAAGGAGAAAAACAGTGAACTTCTCCGGTTTTTGTTCCACTAACATCACATGGCTAGCAGATTTTAGGGTGTCATTTTGGCGATAGGAAGCGGGCAACTGTCGAATTTGTTGGGGTAACACGTCCATTAGAGTGGGAGCATTATTAACTAAAAGACAAAATTCCTCCCCACTACGGTTTTTAGTCAGAATAAAATACTGTTTTGCCTTATCTGTAGGCGGTTGGGGCACTCCGAAAAAGCGACGATGGAGATCCACCATCGTGACGGAGCGATTTTCCAGATTAACTAAGCCAGTGGCGGATAAGCGAGTGCCATGGGTGGGGCTATGGGGCAAAATTTTCACCACTAGGGCAATGGGCAAAGCTAGATTAAGTTTCCCAATGGCAAAAAGGAGAAATTTTTCCGGTCGAGCCGAGGGAGCAAAAGGTTGACCAGGGTTAGCCGCAGAATAGGCAACGGGGGGTGAGATGGCCATACTATGAAAACAGGTAACTGATAACTTTTAACTTTTAGGTGGTAGCTGATAATTGACCACTGGCAAGCAGCTCATTGACAGCAATGAGAAACTGTTGCTCAATGTAGGGCTTAGTGAAATAGGCATTGGCCCCCAGGGTCATCGCCAACTGTCGATGCTTATCACTGCCCCGGGAAGTGAGCATGGCCACCGGAATTTTGAGCATATCGGCATTACGCCGCCGTTGTCCTAGGAACTCAAACCCATTCAGATTGGGCATTTCCACGTCGCAAATAATTAAATCAACGTCACTGGTTTGGGCTAGAGTTTTCAGCGCTTCCTGGCCATCCTTAGCCTGCATAACTCGATAACCGGATTTTTCTAGGGTGAAAGCCAAAGTCCGCCGTAGGGCCGCCGAATCGTCCACCACTAAAATGGTGGCCGGGTGGGTACCATCCCTTAGCCCAGCTCCATCTTCAGAATCAGAGAAGGATAACTCCGGCGTTGCCAATTGGTCAGAACCCCTCTGCCAGTGCCATTCCAACAGCAGAGCGCCATTGACCACTGGAATCAGGGTCCCGTCGGCTAGGATAGTCGCCCCATAAAGATAGGACGGAGCCGGTAACAGGGAGGAAAAAGGCTTAATTACCAGTTCCTGTTCCGTCACTAGACGATGGACCTCCAGGGCGTAGTACTGGTCCCCCAAGCGCAGAATGATTAGGGGCGGATGCCAGCCATCCGGTTGAGGGACAGTGGTCAGCAGTTTACTACCCTGCTGGGGAGTCAGGGGACAATGGTACGGCAACAATTGGTCCAGAGGGTAGATGGGGATGGTTAACTGTTGCCAATAAAGGAACTTTTGCCCACCACTGGTTTTGAGCTGGTCTGCCCTCGGCACCATTAACTCCGCCACACTATCAGAAGGAATGGCGATCGCCGTTAAGGCGGTATTATCCTGGCCCACTGAGCAGACTAACAGCTTGGCAATGGTGAGGGTCAGAGGTAAACGTAGGGAAAACACAGTACCCCGCCCAGGCCGGGAAGAAACCACCACGTTACCCTTGAGGGCTTGTAATTGTTGGCGCACCACATCCAGCCCAACGCCCCGACCGGAGAGTTCGCTCACCTGATCTGCGGTGGAAAAATTGGGCTCAAAAATTAAACTATGGACCTGTTCTGTGCTTAACCTTTGCCCCTGCTCCTGGGTGACTAGGCCCCGTTCCACGGCCCGTTGGAGAATTTTGTCGGGGTTTAGGCCGCCCCCATCGTCCCGCATTTCAATGACAGTCTGGTTGCCTTGGTGATAAGCATGGATTTCGATGGTGCCGGTTTCAGGCTTACCGGCGGCGAGGCGTTGTTCCCGGGACTCAATACCATGGTCAAAGGCGTTGCGGAGGAGGTGCAGGAGAGGATCGTAGAGTTTTTCGAGGGCTAAACGATCCACCAATACCGCTGTGCCCTGGAGCTTGATTTGCACCGGTTTGTTGAATTTACTGGCCATATCCCGGAGGAGGCGGGGAAAACGGTTGAGAATTTCCCCTAGGGGCAACATACGAGCCCACATGAGCTCATCCCGAAGGGAGAAGAGCATTTGCTTTTGGGCATCGACGGTTTGGTTGGAGGCCCGGGCAAAGAGGACAATGTCGTCCACGGTCTCTTCAAGTTGCATCATTTCCTCAAGAATTTCCTGCAACTGGGCTGAGAGGGAGCCATAGGAATCCATTTCCAGGGCATCGAAGGTGTCATTGAGCCAATCCGTCCGTTGGGGTCGGGGACGGAGTAGACCTTCGCCCTCGGGCAAAGCCACCAATTGATCTGCCAATTGCCTGAGTTTGAGGGTCATGGCTTGGAAATTGCCAAAACGGAGCAACAAAGAGCGCACAGCGCCCTGCAACTGTTGGTTTTGCAAAGAAAGGCTATTGCGGTTGATGGCCAGTTCCCCGACCCAATTATTCATCCGCTCCAGGCGTTGGAAGTCGACCCGGATGGAAAGGTTAGCGGGGTTTTTCTCCCTGGGCATACCCCGCCGTTCTGGTACTTGACGCACTGGGGGAATATCGGTGAGGACGGGGGCATCCGCTGTGGGTCCTGGGGCTGGCGGTTCTGGCAAGGATGGTAGGGTAGCAAAAGCTTCTTCCACAGCTTGGACTAGGGCCAGGGTTTCTGTGGTGGAGTCAGTTTCGGGCTCTGTGGTTATTATTGCTTGGGTGATGGCGCTGTCTGGAGTCAGCCCACCAAAAACTTCTTCTAGGGATGGGGTCGGGGGTTCTTCTGGAAGGGAGTCGAACCTCAGTTCCGCTGCCAGTTCACTTAACGGGTCTACTAAAGCTGGTTCTGGGGCATTAACTGGCTCCTCTGGTGCCAGGACCATGGGTTCCGTTGGACTGTCTTGCTCTTCATCGTCGTCACCAAAAAATAGCTCACTGAGCCGTTGGGGCCTGGGCACGGTGGACAATGGCACGGGGTTAGATGGGGCCTGACTTTGACTAGCCAAAGCCATAAGAGGGGCGGAGGGTTCCCCTCCCCGTTGGCGATCGCCGTTTTGGAGAACTTGCACGGAGCTATTTTGCCAATCCAGCAAAGCTTGGTCTGCAATGGCGGATAACTGCTGTGGGTTAAGGGCCAATGCCCGTTGTACGGTTTCACAAATGGCTTTAAAGCCAGGTAGATTGAGAATTTCCCCGAGTCCCAGAAAAATTTCCGCTTGGCTACCCAAAACCTGCTCCAACTCTTCCCGGTTTGCCTCCTGCTGGGCCCGGCGCACTGCTTCCATGCCCTGGGCAACATCCACTTCAAACACGGAGGCCACCACATCCACGCCCAAGTCTGCGGAGCTGGGCAAAAACTGTTCCCCCGCTACCAGATGCTCCCCTAGCTGGGCTTCCAGGTTGGTGATGGGCCCTAGGGCCGTTTGCCAGGCCGTTTCCGGGTCGTAGTAACCATGGTCGATTTGTTGCTCCAGGGGATTACGCAAACAGTCAAAGCCTTGCAGGAGTAAAGTTTCCAGGGTTTGGTCAATTACCACTTCTTCACTGTAGAGGGCTTTAAAAATGTCTTCGAGCCGATGGGCAATCTCCTTAATGGTTTCTAGCCCCACACTGGCAGCTCCCCCTTTGAGGGAATGGGCGGCCCGCATGATGCTGTGAACAACGGCGGCGGAACGGTCTTGGCCAATGGCCAACAGCCCCGTTTCCATTTCCTGTAGCAGGGTGGGTACTTCTTCGATAAAAAATTGGTAGCCTGGTTCTTCTAAATTGACCCTTTCTGGCCCCACTGTGGGCAGGCGATCACTGGCGGGAATAGCGGCCTCGGCTCCATTGAGGGGCTCCCCCAGCTCCGCTAAATCGAACTGGCTGAAGACATTATCCTCAGCACTGCTGATGACGGTGGGAATTTCCCCCAGCTCAGGAAATGCCATGGCCATCCATGGATCACTATTTTCCCCCAATGTCTCTTCGTCAAAACCACCAAATACAGTTTGCAACTCCAACTCTGCGGTTGTGCCTAATTCTACCCCGGCTGTTTCTACTCCGTTGACCAAAGCTATCAAGGCCGGACTGGGCTCTCCCCCCCGTTGGCGATCGCCATGGGCCAAGACCTGTTCACAACTGTGGTGCCAATCCGCTAGGGCCAATGGAGCTAATTGGGTTACCGCAATGGTAGGGGAATGCAAACCCTGGGTCACTAGGGCCGCAATTGCTTTGAAACCGGGGAGGTTCAAAATTTCTGCTAAACCAGCAAATACTTCTGTTTGGGCAGTGAGGGTTTGCCGCAGAGCCATTTCATCTCCCCCGGCTAGGGCAGCGCTAATTTCTGCTAGGCCCGTTTGAATATCCACTTCAAAAAGAGAAGAGACAATGTCCACCCCCAGGTCGGCGGAGCTGGGCAAAAACTGTTCCCCCGCCGCTAGATGTTCCCCCAGTTGAGCTTCGATTTGGCCAATGAGTGGTAATGCTTGCTCCAACACTTGGTGGTGGTCCAATTGCCCCGTGGCTATTTGGGTAGTGAGGGCACCTTTAAGGTAATCAAAGCTTTGCAGTAGTAGCCCTTCCATGGTTTCATCCACCACTACGGCTTCGTTGTAGAGGGCTTTGAAGATGTCTTCGAGACGGTGGGCTAGTTCTTGAATGGCGGGCAGTTGGACGCTGGCGGCTCCTCCTTTCAGGGAATGGGCCGCACGCATGATTGTGTGGACTTGGGGGGCGGTTCTACCTTGGCGCAGGCTGAGCAGGGTGGACTCAATTTCGGTGAGCAGTTCAGGGGCTTCTTCGATGAAAAATTGGTAGGCGTGGTCACGGATGTCGGAGTTGAGCATGGCAGGGGCGGGGCCAGGGGTTAGGGGAGGGACTGGAGGGCGACGGTGAGCTGTTGCCAGTGTTGTTGGGTGATTTCCAGGTGTTGGTTGTGGCTGGCAAGTTGTTGGTTACTGTGTTTAATGCTGGTGGTGAGCTCCCGGGCTTGGGATTGGATGGTGACAATCAGGGCTTCGATGGCGGCGGTGGCTTCAGCGGATTGGGCTGCCAGGCTGCGTACTTCGTCGGCAATGACGGAAAAGCCCCGGCCTTCTTCTCCGGCCCGGGCCGCCTCAATGGATGCTTTGAGGGCGAGGAGGTGGGTTTGGGCGGCAAATTGGCGGATGGAGTTGATGGAGTTGGCGATTTCTTGGGTGGAACTGTCTAGTTTTTGGAGTTGTTCGCCGGTGGCGGCCATGGTTTCCCGCACTTGGCCCATGGTTTGGAGGCTCTGCTGTTGCCCCTGGGTAATTTTTTCTTGCAGAAGGGCGTTGGTTTCGCCTTGGGGCTCGGTTTTGCTTTGGCTGGCAATGGTGGGCATAGGGCTTTTGGAGGTATTAGTTATCGGGGTTCGGTGTCTAGTTATGGGGGTCCCCATTGATGGTGCGGGGGGATTTATTTGACTTTGAACTGTTTCACCGTCTCCTGGAGGGATTGGGCTACGGCTAGCAATTCTTTAAAAGTGGCGGATACATTACTGGCTTCGGTGGAGTTTTTGTCAGCGATCTCCGCTACTTGGGCCATGGTTTGGGTAACGGATTGACTGGTTTGGGACTGTTCGATGGCGGCGGCGGTGATGGCTTCGACTAGTTCACTGATCTGAGCGCTGACGGCGGTGATTTGGTTCAAACTGCGGCGGGTTTCTTCCACTAGACGGGTGCCGGCCACCACCTGTTCTGTGCCCGCTTCCATGGCGTTGACCACTTCGTTAGTTTCCGCTTGGATGCTGGCCACTAGTTGGGAAATTTCCGCTGTGGCTTCGGCCGACTGGCGGGCGAGGGAGCGGACTTCGTCGGCTACTACGGCAAAGCCTCGACCTTCTTCTCCGGCATGGGCCGCTTCAATGGCGGCGTTTAGGGCTAGGAGGTTGGTTTGGTCGGCAAAGCTACCAATGAGGTTCACCACTTTGGAAATCTTTTGGGATGATTCCCCCAACCTTTTTACTTGTTTAGCGGTGGCGGCTACGGTTTCCCGAATAGCCAAAATACCGTCCACTGTGCGGTTCATGGCCTCTTCCCCCTGATCCACCGTTTGGGTAGCCCGTTGCACTGCAGATTCGGCTTGGGCGGCGTTTTCCGCCACCTCCTGGATGGATTGGTTCATCGCTTGGAGTCTTTCCAGGGCTCCGGCCACTTCTTCTGCCTGCTTGGTAGCCTGCTGGGCCATTTGCCGCACTGCCAACTCATTGGTGTCAGTGGTGTCGGAGAATTGGGTAGCGGCAATTTGTACCTGGGTAACGATGCGCCGCAGGTTTTCAATGGTGGCATTGTAGGAGTCGGCGATCGTGCCAATTTCGTCTTCAGTGACGTGGGCACGGATGGTCAAGTCACCCCGGCTGACGGGGTCTACTTCCATTAACAGTTCTAAGGCTCGCTTTTGCATTTTTTCGCGGATTTGCCGTTGCTCCACTTCTGCTATTTTTTGTTGGGCGAGGAGGTCAGAGCGCTCCAATGCTAGCCCCACCTGTACGGTGAGCTGGCCAAACAGGTCAATTTCGTTTTGGTGCCAGTCCCTGGGACCGGAGCATTGGTGGGCAATCAACAATCCCAATAAATTGCCTTTGTAGTTGATGGGGGCGACCAAGTTAGCTTTAACTTCAAAGGGTTTGAGCTGGCCGATGTGGCAGGGGGTAAGCCCGGCGTTGTAGATATCCCTGGTGGCTTGGATGCGGCCAGATTTGTATTTTTCCACATATCTGTCGGCAAAGCAGGGGTCCGCGATGGTTGCCCCCAGGGCTTTGGGGTAATCTTCCGCCACCGATTCGACAATGACTGTGCCCGCCCACCTTTCATCGAACCGATAGACGATTACACGGTCAGCTTTGAGGGCAAGGCGGATCTCCTGGGCCGCCACATCGAAGACCTGTTCACTGTTGATGGCGGCAGAGATTTTTAGGGTTAATTCTTTAAGAATTTGGGCTTGGTGGGCACTTTCATTGCGTTCTTGAATCAAGTTAGCCCGGTCCAGGGTGGTTTGCAGCTCCTCAGTCAATTGTTGTAGAAACTGTTTTTCCCTGGTTTCCCATTGGTGGGTCCTTTGGCAATGATGGGCCATGAGCAGACCCAGGGGGTAGCTATCTCGATAGAGGGGCACACTCAAGCTGGCTTTGACTTGGTGTTGTTGCAACCATTGCTGTTGACCTGGACCCAGGTTGGCGCTGGCGACATCGTTGAGGGCCACTATTTGACGAGGGAGTTCGGAGTCTATCCAAGGGTGGGCCTTGCTTTTGTCGATTAAACCCTGTACGCCAAAGTCCAGGGCTTGTACCACCATGGCATCCCGTTGGTAGCGAGGGTGATAGTAAAACACTAGGCGCTCGCAACCAAATAGCGCCCTGGCTTGGTCGAGGTTTTTTTGGATGACCCCTTGGATTTCATTGGTGTCGGAAAGGTTAGCCCGGGAAAGTTCTGTCAGTAATTCTGCTTGCTTGAGGGATAAATGCTGTTGCTGTCGCAGTTGCTGAATTTGGGCACTGAGGGCTTGGATGGTCTGATCGGCGATCGCCAGTTCGTCCCCAGTTATGGCAGGAGGTTGGTCTAGATTTTCTTGAGCATCTTTGGCCCTTAAGGCTAGGGCTGTCTGAGCTTTGGTATTTTCCCCCACTATCCAATAGGCCACCAGGGCTGCCCCCACCGCGGTGATCAGCAAACCAATCAGAATTTGGTCGCGGATTTGTTTGGTAGCGGATTCTTTGACCTGTTCTTCCGTTGGTGACACTGGCAAGTTGTCCACACTGCTAAGATTGAGCCCCCCAATCACCCCGGCGGGAATTAAGCCAATCAACAAAGCCAACAGCACCGCCTTATTACGGAGGGAAAGCCCCCCACTTTGGGCAGATATTTTGGTTGGGGAAGGTACTGAAACCGATAAAGGAGCAGAGTCTAGGTTTCGGGGATTGGTAATCGCCGTCAGGGGGGCCATGGGGGGTAACTCCACTTTGGGTAGGGATACTGGGGGGGTTAGTTCCGCCACCGATTGGGTCAGGGCCACCAGGGCATCGGTGTCAATGGTTTGACTAGGGTTAGTGGCGATGTCTTCCGCGGTGTCAGTCACTTCCATAGTTTCCTCGAGAGCCTGGGCCATCAAATCCGCCCCATCTATGCCCGGCTCTTCTGCCAAACTTTCCAGAGCCACCGGAGCCTGGACAAAATCGTCAACACCATTATTTTTTTCGCTAGACCATGGATCTAATGCACTAAATAAGGCATCTGCTTCTTCTCCTTGTTCCCCATTGGTCGCGAGGGAATCGGCGAAATTGCCATCTCCTGACACATCATTGTCAGTTTCTGGATCCTCTGCCAGTCCAGCAAAAAGAGTATCTTCACTCGGTTGGTTTCCTGGGTTGGCCACGGATTCGGCGGAGTCAGGGCGGCGATCGGACGAAGGAGTTTGAGTCATGGTGGAGATTTACTGGTCAGGCAGAATGGGGGTAAGGGAGAAGGGGCGCTATTCCTGCCAAAGTCCTAAAACTCTAGCCGAGGATTTTGCTGTTAAGGGCCATGGGGAAGGAAAATGGACGGAAAAAAACCATAGAGGTTAATGTTGGCCCACTATCGGTGATAGTCGACCAAAATTCCAGTCAAAGTTTAGAGAATTTAGACAGTGGTTAGCAAACGGACAAATCAATTAGTTTAATAAACTCAATAAAAATCAATAAAAGTTAATTCAGATTTGGCCTAGCTGTGGGCCGCAAGACGCTCTGTCACCGCCTGGCCATCCAGTACCACATGCATTGCCCCATCCTGGCTAACCCAAAAGCCCCGGACATAGGGAGCCAGTTCAGCATTAACACTGGCGGGGGGAGGGGATTGGATCCGATCGGTTTCGCACCAGGTAATATCCCCCACACTGGTAACCACTAGCCCCACCATTTGATTACGCTGATTCGGCGATCGCCGTCTTTGGCCCGGGTCGGAGTCAAAAGGCACGGCCCCATTCAAAATGATAACTCGATAGTTAGTGCGGGAGCCTAATTGGCGATTCCAGGGAGTCAGCCCCAAAAATGCGCCAAAATCAATCACCCAGAGCACCTCTCCACGCCAATTGTGTACCCCCATGGTCCAGGGAGGCATGTGGGGAATTGGGGTAATCTGCCCCAGGGGCACCGTGAGGATCTCCGTCAACTGGAACAGGGGCAAAATAAGATTGGTGTCCGGTTCCAGCGTAAATTGCAAAAACTGTTGGCGGGGGTTCTGGATGGTCCCCGGCATGGCATTGGAAGAAAAAGCGTCGGCGGACAAAACAATCACTCCTGGAGTTTGGAATTGGGGGCACCGGCAGTTTAAAAGCTTGGCCGCCCTCTATATTGGGGATTGCAAGCGGGCAACCCATGGAGGTCGAGAGGGGTAAATAATTGCCCAGAGTCGGCATTAAAATGCCGGCAAAGAATTCTAGACAAACTGTTTGATCACCGTGTTGAACTCTTCCTGGTCAATGGGCTTGGTGATGTAGGCGTCCGCCCCTTGGCGTTTGCCCCAAAATTTATCCATATCGGTGGCTTTGGTAGAACAAAGAATGACCGGAATGGTTTTAGTTTGGTCTTTGTCCTTCAGTTCCCGACAGATCTCGAAACCACTACGCCCCGGTAGAACAATGTCTAAAATGATCACGTCCGGCGTTACTTGGGCTAGTTTTTCCAAGGCTTCTTCCCCGCTGGTGGCAGTGGTGACATTGATGCCCAGTTTTTGACAAAAGTCACTGATGATTGAACGTTCTGTGGAGGAATCGTCAATAACAAGTGCGCTGCCCATAATGTTGCCTCAGTTCTTGATTAGTCGAAAATAAAGTGAACAGTAAACAGTTATAAATCCTAAACCAAATGGCAAAAGCCCTGGCCGGGAATATATTCAGGAAGACCCATGCCCTAGGCTGAAGCTATTCCACTGGCACCGATGCCTGGTCATGGAGATGTTTTTTAATCGTTTGTAAAACCATATCCGGGTTAACGGGCTTACTCAAGAAATCGGTGGAGCCGACCATTTTGGCCCGTACCCGATCAACAATGCCGTCATTACCAGTGAGGATAACGATGGGAGTGTTTTTAAAAATAGATAATTTACGCAACTGGCCGCAAATCTCGTAACCGTTGGCATTGGGCATAACCAGATCCAAGAAGATTAAATCCGGTTTCCGGGCCAACAAAATGGCGATCGCCCTCAGGGGATCATTGACCCCCACAAATTGGTAGTTAGCCGTGGTGAGAATTTTCTCCATGGTCTGACAAATCAGGGGACTGTCATCTACGCAGGCAATTAGGGGGCCACTGGGCACATCTGGCTGGGCCACCACCCCCTTCACCGGTGGAGCAATGGGAGGAGGTAAATCGGGGATCTTAATCAGCTCCACCAAGCCCAACTGGAGATAGGGTAACAGGGAAGTGGTAACGCTCAGCACGTCTCGTTTCATCCGCACCGACAAATCCCGCAGGGACTGATTACCGTCTAGTAACTGTTTCAGGGTTTGGAACACCTGGGGCGTCGTTCTTTGCCGTAACTGTTCCGCTTGACGAATAACTGGGGCGGCGTTGGGGGAACGATCGGCAATCTTTGCCCCTTGCCACTTACTCCACAATTGCTGAGACTCTGCGATCATCTGGTCGGCATCAATGAGCACTAGCCTGGTGGAAAGCAAATTATCCTGGCGCAGATCACAGGCCACCTCCATGGATTGGGTAATATCGAACAACACCTCCACCACCGTAGCTCGAATTAACCGAGCAGCCTGCTCCCTGGTCACTTTCTGTTGTTCCACCCAATGACAGAGCAGCTGATACTCCCAACAAATTTGTAAATCCTGGGGATCGATGCTAGCCAAATCAGTTTGGACAGATGCCAAATTGGCGGCAATTTGGGGCAGATAGGAGGCAATTTGCCTGCGCCAGCGACGCACGGTGTGGGCTCCCCCGGTGGCATACATAATCCGGCCCATGTAGAGGTAAAAAGACCACTGTTCCCCCGTGGCACTGGAAAGAATTACTTGTCCGCTAAAGCGGGGTTGCTTCAACCCATCGAAGAAGCTTGCCTGTCGGGAAGCCGTAAATTCCTGAATTGGAACCGAGTGGGAGGAGGGGTTGGAAGCTGTCATTTATCAAAAGGGGTGCAGGTCAACAGCGGGACAGAAGGATGCCATTTCTATAAGCTTGCCTTCAAAGGGGTGCCGATCGCCAAGGTACGCAAGAAAACTTCATCGACCTTGGTGAAGTCGACTCTGGCAGAAGCTTTTGTATTGTCCATTATCCCACAGTCTTAGGGGAGATCGCCAGCATTGCTCCCTGCCACCAAGGCTGTAAATGGGGTACAAACAAGAGACAATTACCAAGACAAACTTCTGATAACCACACCACATATGTCTCCAACTTCTCCCCGTCTGCATTATCAAGTGGCGATGGCGGTCCCCCAGACCCATTATTTTGAGATCACTCTAAAAATTCAAGGCTGGCAAAGAGAGTTGTTGGATCTTAAATTTCCTGTTTGGACACCGGGATCCTATTTGGTGCGGGAATATGAACGGCATTTGGAAGCTTTTCAAGTTGTTAATGCCACTAATCAACAGCAGTTGTCCTATCAAAAGTTAGGCAAAGCCCACTGGCAAATTGAGACCAAAAACGTAGAGAATATCACCGTTTCCTACCGGATTTATGCTGATGAATTGACGGTCAGAACTAACCATTTAGACCATAGCCATGGTTTTTTCACTGGGGCGGCTTTATTTTTTTATCTGCCGAGTTTTGAAAATATTCCCCTCACGTTAACGGTGATTCCCCCTAAACAAAATTGGGCGATCGCCACGGCTTTACCCTGTAAGGAAACGGATTTAAACACCGGAGCAAAAACTTTCTTCGCTAAGGATTTTGATACATTGGTGGACAGTCCCGTGGAAGTGGGTTTACATAGGGACTACGCTTTTACCGCCGGGGGGAAGGGGCATCATTTTATCGTTTGGGGTGAAAGTAATCTAAACGGGGAGCAATTGGTCAAAGATACGGAGAAAATTATCGCCGTCGAAGCAGAACTATTCGGGAATTTACCCTACGACCATTACTGGTTCATTCTCCACACTGCCAACCAGGGCTATGGAGGCTTAGAACATAAAGATTCCTGTGTATTGAATTACGACCGCTTTGGCTTTCGAGATCCGGAAAAATATCAGCGTTTTTTACAATTAGTAGCCCACGAATTTTTCCATCTTTGGAACATTAAGCGCATTCGTCCCATCGCTCTGGAAAAGTTTGACTATGACCAGGAAAATTACACTCCTTCCCTCTGGTTTTCTGAAGGTACCACCAGTTACTACGACTTACTAATTCCCCTGCGGGCCGGTCTTTATGATCGCCAGACGTATTTAAAAAATTTAGGCAAGGAAATCACCCGCTATCTCACCACCCCAGGGCGTTTGGTACAACCTTTGGCGGAATCCAGTTTTGATGCTTGGATTAAGCTCTACCGGAGGGATGCCAACAGCGACAATAGTCAAATGTCCTATTACCTCAAGGGGGAATTGGTGACATTAATGCTGGATTTACTGATTCGGGAACGGCATCAAAATCAGCGTTCCTTTGATGATGTTTTGCGAGTAATGTGGCAGAAATTTGGGCGGGAAGAAATTGGTTTTAGTCCCGAACAATTGGAACAAATAATTAGTGATGTGGCAGAAACGGATTTAACAGATTTTTTCCATACTTATCTCCACACTACGGCGGAGCTACCGTTAAATGAATATCTCCAACCCTTTGGCTTAAAAATTAATCCCGTCAAGGAAGATCTGTCTCCCTATTTGGGTATCAAAGTTAAATCGGAAGCGGGACAGGAAAAAATTACTTTTGTGGCCGCCTATTCCCCCGCCGCTCTGGCTGGCATTAGTGCCCAGGATCTGTTGCTGGCGATCAATGGGGTGCGGGTCACCGCCGAACAGCTTCCCCTGCGGCTGAAAGACTACCAAGCCAATGATATGATTCAGTTAACGGTGTTTCATCAAGACCTATTGCGGACAGTGGATGTTGTGTTGACATCTTCCCAAGCAAGCCGTTACGAAGTGGTGCCCATTGCCGACCCCTCGGACAGCCAACTTCAAAATCTGGCGGGCTGGCTAGGTAATTCCTAATGCCCTGGAAAAATAGGTAGTACACTATTCCCCTTGGGATGACCGGGGTTAAGTCCAGGGAATACAAGTCTTTTTTCTGATTTTCTGATGCACAAGTTTTTGCCGATCGCCTACTTTGAAGAGAAGTTTGTCCCCTTTGAGGATGCCAAAATCTCCGTTGCCACCCATGCTCTCCACTATGGCACAGCGGCCTTTGGGGGTTTACGGGGTATTCCCGACCCGGCGGACCCTAGCACCATTCTGCTGTTTCGTTTGGACCGCCACGGCGATCGCCTCAGTAAAAGTGCCAAATTTTTACACTACGACATCAGTGCCGAGAAAATTAAAGGAGTTATTGTTGATTTCGTTAAAAAGAATCAGCCCGATAAATCCTTTTACATCCGCCCATTGGTCTATAGTTCCGGTTTAGGCATTGCCCCGCGGTTACATAATCTGGAAAAAGATTTCCTCGTTTACGGCTTAGAAATGGGGGATTATCTGGCCGCCGATGGGGTTAGTTGCCGCATCAGTTCTTGGTATCGCCAGGAGGACCGTAGTTTTCCGTTGCGGGGCAAAATCAGTGCCGCCTACATCACCTCCGCTCTGGCCAAAACCGAAGCAGTGGAATCAGGTTTTGACGAAGCTATTTTGATGAATTCCCAGGGGAAAGTTTGCGAAGCCACAGGCATGAATGTTTTCATGGTACGGAATGGGCAAATTGTCACCCCTGGTAACGAACAGGATATTCTCGAAGGCATCACCAGGGACAGTATTCTCACCATTGCTGCGGATTTAGGCATTCCCACCTGTCAGCGCCCCATTGACAAGTCCGAATTAATGATTGCCGATGAAGTCTTTTTAAGTGGTACGGCGGCTAAAATCACCCCCGTTAAACAGATTGAAAACTTTGCCCTCGGTGGCGATCGCCCGGTTACGGAAAAATTACGGGAGGTGTTAACAGCGGTGACAGAAAACCGGGAGCCAAAATATCAAGATTGGGTATTTAAAATTTCCCTTAACTAACTGCAAGTTGACCTCCCCCATCCCATCCCTGAGACTAACCCATGTTGGATCAAAGCCAAGTTCAAAAGATTGCCCATCTAGCCCGTTTAGAAATCACCCCAGAGGAAGAAATTCAATTCGCTTCCCAACTTAGTAGTATTTTGGATTATTTTGAACAATTGAATGAACTGCCTACGGAAGGGGTAGAACCCACCACCAGGGTAATCGAAGTTAGCAATGTGCTCAGAGGCGATCGCCAAGTCAGTTGGGGCGGAGACGAGGCAGAAATGGCCCGCCAAGCTTTACTTGATAATGCCCCGGAACCGGAGGGGGACTTTTTCCGAGTGCCCCAAATTATGAGCAGTGATAACTAACCCTATCCCCGCAAACCTGACAGGCATGGGATGAAACCCTTGGCTCGTCGGTATTAAACTAGATTGGTTTACCCCAACCGGCGTCAGACTTTCTCTGTCAACATTGACGTACAAAAAGCATTTCGATAGCTAATCCAACTGATAGTGA
Source organism: Synechocystis sp. PCC 6714 (assembly GCF_000478825.2). Lineage (NCBI taxonomy): Bacteria > Bacillati > Cyanobacteriota > Cyanophyceae > Synechococcales > Merismopediaceae > Synechocystis > Synechocystis sp. PCC 6714. Next base: position 736,129 of record NZ_CP007542.1, read on the forward strand.
GACATCATCATAGGTTGAAACTCTCCCCTCCCAAAAGTTGCAGAACCTATCCTTGTCTCAGTCCTGTTCTAGCCATCAGCCCCAACGGAAAAAAGCCAGAGCTCCCCTGCCGGAATTGCCAACTGACAATGGGACCAAATTGAACTAAACAAAACTACCGAACTCCCCGGGTAGGATTCGAACCTACGACCAATCGGTTAACAGCCGACCGCTCTACCACTGAGCTACCGAGGATTGACTCAACGATTCAACATCATAGCAACTAAGAGATCTTTTACACAAGTCTTTTCCTAAAAAAATGTCAAAGTGCCGGAGCTAAGCTTCTTCAGTCCAGTTTGTCCCACTGGCCCTATGGCAGGGAAGCAATGTTGACCGTTATGCTGAAACAGGCTCCCGTTGTCCATCCCATGGGGGAACAGACCGATTTACCTTTCCTCACCCGTCAATTTTTTATGCTGACCCACCACCGTCGTCCGGTTTGCCTATCGCTCATTTCCACTGATTTGCCCATTCTTTCCACGTTGGAAACTGCCGCCACTCTTTACCAAAAAGATCTGCACCGTTTTCACCTGCTCCTCCACCAGGAAAAGGACGAATGCTCCGGTGCTAGTCAGGGCATTTCCCCACCGACCCAACTGCTATGGTTAGAACTCTCTCCCCAGCGCATTGTCTTGACCCGTCAGGGTGATAGTCAATTTTCCTATCGTCATTTTTGGGAACAGGGAGTTTACGGTATTAGCCGCTATTGGCTTAATGAACAAGAAAGGCATCTGAGCGATTCTTTTCGGTTACAAAATTACACTAGGGACATTACCCTGCGGGGGGCACCGCTACCGGAATTTTTGCGGGTGGAATATGAACTCTGGGCCGCCAAACAATGTTTGGGCCACTACGTATTGCATTTGGAAATTTATCATTAACCTTCTATCTTCAATTTGGCGATCGCCGTAGTCATATTTTTGATCCGCCATTGATTCAACTAAGTATTCGGAGTTTATGCACCAAGCCCAGGCCGAAAGGTTACTATTTACCCCTGCTTCCCCCCAAACCGATGCGGTGCCATTAATTTTTGCCTTTCCGAATATCTACAGTGTGGGCATTACCAGTTTGGGCTACCAAGTGATTTGGTCAACCCTGGCCCAACGGCCCGATGTGCAGGTTAGTCGCCTTTTTACCGATGCCCAAGAAGCTTTACCCCGATCGCCGGAGTTGGTGGGTTTTTCCTTTTCCTGGGAGCTGGACTACAGCAACATTTTAACCCTGTTGGAACAGTTGCAAATTCCCTTACTGGCTAGGGAGCGGGCTTCTGGAGATCCTTTGATATTTGGGGGCGGCCCGGTGCTGACGGCTAACCCCGAACCGTTTGCGGATTTTTTTGACCTAATTTTGTTGGGGGACGGGGAAAATTTACTGCCGCAATTCATTGATGGTTACCAGGCGGTGCGTCCCTGTTCCAGGGCAGAAAAATTGGAAAAACTAGCCCAAATTCCCGGTATTTACGTGCCTAGTTTATACGAGGTGCTTTACGAATCGGCTGAGAGCAAAATTAGCCAAATTAAGCCCCAGAATAGTATTATTCCGGCCCAGGTGGCCAAGCAAACCTATCGAGGTAATGTTCTATCCGCTTCAACGGTGGTGACCGAAAAAGCCGCTTGGGAAAATATTTTTATGGTGGAAGTGGTACGCAGTTGCCCAGAAATGTGTCGTTTTTGCCTAGCTAGTTACCTGACATTACCCTTTCGACCAGCGGATACGGAAAAGTCTCTATTACCAGCCATTGAGCGGGGTTTAAAAGTAACCGATCGCCTGGGATTACTGGGGGCATCGGTGACCCAACATCCGGAATTTAACCAATTGTTAGATTACCTAGGAAAACCCGAATTTGATCACGTCCGGCTCAGCATTGCCTCGGTGCGAACTAATACTGTGGATGAAAAATTGGCCCAGACTTTAACTAGAAGGGGCACCAAATCCCTCACCATTGCCGTTGAAAGTGGTTCCGAAAAACTGCGGCAGATTATCAATAAAAAGTTAAGCAACGAAGAAATTTTCACCGCCGCCCAACGGGCCCAGGCAGGGGGATTACAGGGGCTAAAATTCTATGGCATGGTGGGAATTCCTGGAGAAACCATGGAGGATGTGGAAACCACGGTTACGTTACTAAAACAGGTGAAAAAAGTCGCTCCGGGGCTACGTATCACCTTCGGCTGTAGTACTTTCGTCCCCAAGGCCCACACCCCGTTTCAATGGTATGGGGTCAACCCGGAAGCCAAGCAACGTCTGCAATTTTTGCAGAAAAATCTGCGTCCCTTAGGCATTGATTTTCGGCCCGAAAGTTATAACTGGTCGGTGATGCAAGCCCTAATTTCCCGTGGCGATCGCCGTTTATCCAAATTACTGTTACTAACCCGCCACTATGGAGATACGTTGGGAAGTTTTAAGCGGGCTTTCAAGGAATTAAAGGGACAATTACCCAGCTTGGCGGATACGGTACATGCAGATTGGTCGATTACGGATCAACTGCCTTGGCACCATTTACTGGGGCCTTTACCCCAAACCACTTTGGTAAAACATTTACAAACTGCCCAGGAATTTTTTTAAATTTCCCTCAGCCAAGCTTGGCTCTGGCCAACTTACCCTGAGCAATTTCCCCTAAAGTATCAAAAAATTCTGGATAGGAAATAGCGGCCGCTTCGGCTCGGTTAATAATTGTTTGGCCCCCACTCCCCAAGGCGGCGATCGCCAATGCCATGGCAATGCGATGATCCGTCAAACTGTCCACTTCTGCTCCCTGTAGCGGGCTTCCCCCCTGAATTTCTAGCCCGTCCGCAAATTCGGTGATTTTAACCCCCATTTTGCCCAATTCCGAAGCAATGGCCGCCAGGCGATCGCTTTCTTTGACCCTCAGTTCTGCTGCATCTTCAATGCGGGTAATGCCCTCTGCAAAGGCCGCCGCCACCGCCAAAATCGGAATTTCATCGATCAGTCGGGGGATAATTTCGCCGCCAAAAGTGCAACCCCGCAGGGCGCTGGATTTTACCAGCAAATCCGCCACTGGTTCCCCCGTTGCCAACCTTTGATTTTCCAAGCTAATATCTGCCCCCATCTGGGTCAAAACTTCCAATATCCCTGTGCGGGTGGGATTAATGCCGACATTTTCCACCAACAATTCTGACCCAGGTAAGATGGATGCCGCCACCAACCAAAAGGCCGCTGAGCTAATGTCCCCCGGCACTACCACCCTTTGCCCCGTTAAATGGGCCGGGCCATGGACAGCAACGCTGTGGGTTTCTGGGTCAATGGTCAACTTGGCCCCAAAGGCCTGCAACATTCGTTCACTGTGGTCCCGGGATAGGGCTGGTTCTGTGACCATGGTGTCTCCTTCCGTGGTTAACCCCGCCAGTAGAAGACAAGATTTTACCTGGGCCGATGCAATGGGGGAATGGTAATGGATCGGTTTTAGTTGACTTCCCTGCACTGCCAACGGCGCAAACTTACCGTTACTCCGGGCCCAAATTTTTGCCCCCATTTGTTGCAAGGGTTGAATTACCCGGGACATGGGACGATGACGGAGCGAATCATCGCCGGTAACGGTGAATAAACAATTCTTTTGCCCTGCCAGCAAGCCCAACATTAAGCGCATGGTAGTGCCGGAGTTGCCCGCATCTAAAACAGTGCTGGGTTCCTGTAACTGCCCCAACCCCCTACCTTGAACAATGATTTTTTCCGAATTCAGGGCACTAATTTCTGCTCCCATAGCCCGAAAACAATGGGCAGTACTGCGGGGATCTTCCCCCAACAACAATCCTTCAATCACCGTTTCCCCCGTGGCGATCGCCCCCAACATCAAGGCCCGATGGGAAATGGATTTATCCCCCGGCACCCGCAGACGGCCCGTGAGAGCTATTCCCTGGGCTGGGGGATTAACGGTTAACTGTTGGTGGGATTGATAATTGTTTAGGGACAGCAAAGCCATGGGGAAAAAAGTTATGGGCAGGGAAGATCAAGCTAAATTGTATTTGTATTTCCGGCCGCCGCCAAATTTTTCCCAGGCTGTGAGGGAGACAAAAACCCCGCTACCATGGTGGGTACAGGGCCAAAAATTTGTTAACTTTAACAGGCGATCGCCCACTAAACTATTGCTAAACCAGAGGCCAAACCCATGAAATGCCATCCTTCCCCCTGGAAATCAATTCTTTTCGCTGGCACCGTCTTTGCCCTGGCTGTTCCCACTGGGGTGCAGTCCCAATCCTATGCTCCCATGGAACCATTCCCGCAGGATTTACCGGCCACGGGGAACATTAATGATCTAAATGGTTTACAAGAACGGCAGGTGCAAGATTGGTTCACCCCTTCCAACATTAGCACCGAGTCCCAAACCCTGCTGGAAATTAACACCACCAATGCCCCTGGTCTGAGCATCAATGACCGCAGTAGTCAGATTAAAGAAGAAAATGATTGGCAGAGAACCTCTTCCGGAGAACCCAAACAAACGGGTTCTGGTTTTCCCTTAGGCACTTTTTAGTATATTGATGCTGGCAAGATTGGCATTGACTGTTGGCTGTTCAGTATTAATTCGGATGGCTAAGTTTTTAGGGGCACTCACTTCGGGGACGCCGGTGACTGCCGATGGGGGAGGGACCTCCGTTGAGGGCGCAAGTCTTGTACTGTCTAAATCCCCGTTGGGTCGCAAGCCCATGCTGTGGCAATGGTCAGTGTTAGATAGTTTACATTTGTTATTTTAGTAAGCACTTTTTCTGTGGAAATTACTTTTCTTGGCACTAGCTCTGGCGTTCCCACCCGTAACCGCAATGTTTCCAGCATTGCCCTCCGTTTACCCCAAAGGGCAGAAGTATGGTTATTTGACTGCGGGGAAGGTACCCAACACCAGTTCTTGCGTAGTGAGGTCAAAATTTCCCAGTTAACCCGAATTTTTATTACCCATCTCCACGGCGATCATATTTTTGGATTGATGGGTTTATTGGCTAGCTCCGGTTTAGCGGGCACTGGCCAGGGCATCGAACTCTATGGACCAGAAGGTTTAGCCGATTATTTAGAAGCTTGTTGCCGTTTTTCTAGCACCCACTTAGGTAAACGCCTTAAAGTCCATACCATCAAAGAAAATGGGCTAATTTACGAAGATAAGGAGTTTCAAGTCCACTGTGGTTTGTTGAAGCATCGCATTCCTGCCTATGGTTACCGGGTGGAAGAGAAGCAACGGCCAGGGCGTTTCAATGTGGAGCAAGCGGAGGCTTTGGGCATTCCCTTCGGCCCTATTTACGGCCAGTTAAAACAGGGAAAAACCGTCACCCTGGAAGATGGTCGTAAAATTCGAGGTCAGGAACTTTGTGAACCGCCGGAACCGGGTCGGAAATTTGTTTACTGCACTGATACGGTCTTCTGTGAAGGGGCGATCGCCTTGGCCCAAGGGGCAGACTTGTTGGTGCACGAAGCTACCTTTGCTCATCAGGATGCCCAACTAGCTTTTGACCGGCTCCATTCCACTTCCACCATGGCAGCCCAAGTGGCTTTGTTGGCAAATGTCAAACAGTTAGTCATGACCCATTTCAGCCCCCGCTATGCCCCCGGCAATCCCCTACAGTTGGAAAATTTGTTGGCGGAGGCCCAGGCTATTTTTCCCAACACCCGTTTGGCTAGGGATTTTTTAACGGTGGAAATTCCCCGCCGAAAAAGTGACCAAGTTCCAGCGCTATCAACATCTCAAACGTCGGCCCCGTAACTAACCTTGGCTCGATAAAGTAAAGCTTCGTTATGACGGTAACCGATGTAACGCACTAACACCATCGTCCCCAATTCCGGCGGTGGTTCCGGGCCAATGAATTCATGGCATTGGGGATCGTAGGGCACCATTTCCCCCACAGTGGCGATCGCCTCCACTTGCCATTGTTGGAGCAGGGCGGCAATGGGTTTAGTGAGGGGCAAAAGTTTCTGGGCGGGCCATTGGGCATTTTGTTGGGCAGCGACGGCGGCGGTGGGCCATTGCAGTAACCACGGCTCAAGGATTTCCAGGGCTTGCTGTTGCCATTGATTTGCCAATTGTTGGGGTTGATCAGCTAATTGTTGTTGCAGTCTGTCATATTCCCTTTGCAAAGCCTGAATAGTCTGGTGTGGTTGCGGATTTTGCCCATCCACCGATGGATTTTGGGTCGTTCCCGGCGGTGTTTCTGTTCCGCCCAATTGTCCCCATAATCCTTCCAGAGATAACCCCAAGGCGATCGCCAATTTGACCATAATGCCGATGGGAATTTGAGCGATCAGACCCCGCTCTAAACGATACAGATACCAGGTTGAAATACCTGCGGACTCCGCTAATTTGGGGAGAGAATGATAGCCAGCTTGATGGCAAAGATTTTGTAAATTTTTTCGATAAGGAGTATTAGTCATAAAAAATTATCTAGTCGTTATAATTAGGTTTTAGATTTAGTTAATTTATTGTTTAATTTTGCCAATAAATTTTTTAATTTTAGCCAAGCGATTCTTCTACGGGTTAAGGGCTGAATAGTTCGATTAAAAGTAGGATGATAATCAAAAAATTCGTTAATATTTAATAGAATTATCCTGAGCCGTTCCAAAATATTTTCCCGACGATACTCCGCTAATAGATTCAGGTCTACCCGGCGCCAAGGTCTGGAACCATCAACTACTCCGAGGATCCTTTGGCAGTCATAATCTAGGGCATAACCTGCTATTTTTTCGCAGTTAAATCCAGGGTCGAGATAATCAGACAGTCCCCCATTGACGCTGGAAAAAACGTGGCAACCACAGGCCATCGCTTCCATTGGTTGTAGGCCAAAACCTTCGCTTACCCCCTGTTGAGCCCAGTATTCCGCTGAATCGTAGAGATAAACCTTAGCCCGATTGAATATTCCAGTTAAATCTTCCACATAGCTATCAATTACCTTTACCTTACATTGACTCTGTAAAGCGGGAATTAATTGCTTTAGTAAATAATGGGAAGATTTGCGGGCCTGGACCAATACATCAATGTCCCTGGCCAATCCCAAATCACTAAAATCTTCAGAGATATGATTGGGCAAATAATACAGCAAAGAATGCGGCGATCGTTGTCCCCAATAGCCCATAGTATTACGACTGATACAAACAATGGGCAAAGCAGTGGGCAAGTTAAAACCGTAGCCAGTGCTGTGGGCGTGGTAAATTACCTGATATTTCTGCAATTTTTTTGCCAATTTGGGAATATCAAAGCCCCAACTAATAACAAAAATTACCTGGCCTAGATTTCCTTGGGCTAGGATATCATCTAAAAACAGAGTGTTTGGTTCCCTCTGTTTATAGGTAACAATGGTGGCGGGACAAATTTCTTGTACCAGCTTGATGATTTTTAATTCTGCCCAAAGACCACCACAGGCAAACTTTCCTCCTAATCCTGGTAATAAAAAATAAAGTTTACGCATTAAGTTTTTACTAAAATTTAAATAGTTAACGATTAGCTAACAGAAGGCAAAACCAGCATAGATCGAGACCTTTTTGCTCAATATTCTTAGCTTTAAGCAAAGACTACGGTGCGGTTATCATAAACTAGAATTCGGTGTTGTAAATGTAATCGCACTGCCCTGGCCAGCACCATCCGTTCTAAATCTCGACCTTTGCGGATCAAATCTTCCACATTGTCCCGATGGCTAACCCGCACCACGTCCTGTTCAATGATCGGGCCTTCATCCAGTTGGGCTGTGGCATAGTGAGCAGTAGCCCCAATAATTTTTACGCCCCTTTCATGGGCACGATGGTAGGGATTAGCTCCAGGAAAAGCGGGCAAAAAAGAATGATGAATGTTAATAATATTAGGGAATTTCTCAACAAAATCAGTGGTTAAAATCTGCAGATATTTAGCCAAAACCACTAGGTCAATTTGATATTGCTTCAATAGGTCTAATTCCGCCGCTTCTTGAGCCAGCTTGTTTTCTTTGGTAATGGGCAAACAATGGAAATCAATGGCAAATTGGTCAGCAATGGGTTTTAGAGCGGGATGATTGCTAATAATGACTGGAATTTCGCAACGCAACTCCCCCGATCGCCAGCGCCAGAGAATGTCCAGTAGACAATGGTCTTGCTTGGAGACCCAAAGGGCTAAACGGGGTAACTGGTCAGAAAAATGAATTTGCCAAGTGGCTTTGAGTTGCTGGGCCAATTGTGACCAGGCTGCTAATAACTCCGGGCGGGATAACCGAAAATTGTCCAACTGCCACTCCACCCGATTCAAAAATAACCCACTGGAAAAATCCGTATGCTGGTCAGCATGGATAATATTGCCCTGATTTTGATAAATAAATTGGGCAATCTTGGCTACAATCCCCGGTTGGTCAGGACAGGAAACAAGGAGCGTTGCGGTGAGGTTTGGCATTAGAAACGACGGAATACAATCCTAAAACAAAGATGTGTTCAACAATCAGCCCACTTTGTCATTTTGCCACTTACTGCCCCCAGGGGATTTTTCTGACTATGATGGGGAAAATTGAAAAATTTGCCCTAGCTCAAAATACCTCAGTTTTCCTTAGTTGTTCTTCCTGATACTCCGCTAAATTACCCCATGGCTAAAATTCTTCCCATCGATCGCCGTCAGTTAATCCAATACGGCGGAGCTTTCCTCGGCACTAGCTTGATGGCCACCATACTAGGCAATCAAATGGCTGGTAACCCGGCGGCTCAGGCCCAGTCTACTAACCAAACGCCCCAGCAACTATTAACGCAATTGATGGAGGGCAATGGGCGTTTTACCGCACAAAAAAGGGTTAAGGCCAACCAAGACCTCTATCGTCTTGCGCAAGTGGCCCAAGGACAAAATCCCTTTGCCGCTATCCTCAGTTGTGCCGATTCCCGAGTACCACCGGAAATTATTTTTGATCAGGGTTTGGGGGATTTGTTCATCTGTCGCATTGCCGGCAACATAGCCACTCCCCAGGAAGTGGGAAGTTTGGAATTTGGCACCCTGGTTTTGGGGGCAAAGGTGTTGATGGTGTTGGGACACCAAGGCTGCGGGGCCGTTAAAGCGGCTATGGATGGGGGAGAATTACCGGGACAAATTGCCAGTGTGATCGAAAAAATTGATATTGGTTCCGTTACCGATGACAGCAGTAATGCCGCCAGCGTGGCCATGGCCACCAAAGCCAATGTTGAACATCAAATGGCCGTACTTGGGCAGTCCCCGGTACTGGGCCAGTTAATAGCTGAAGAAAAATTAGTATTAGTGGGAGCTTATTATAACCTTGACTCCGGCGCTGTGACCCTGTTGTAGTTCAGTCGATTAAAAAGTCTTCGCCGGAATCGCTTTGGTTGGCTTCCCATTCCACATTGGGCATGGACTCAAAAGCCTGCCGCACATAGGATTCCCAGAGGCTACGCATTTTGGCTAAATAGGGGTCTCCCAGGCGTAGTTCCAGGGTATGGCGGATGGAAAAATGATTAGCCTCCACCATGGTCAGATTAATGGGGGGCCCCACGGAAATGTTCGACTTCATCGTGGAGTCAATGGACAGCAAAGCGCATTTGGCCATAGCTTCCAGGGGGGTATCGTAGGTGATGGTGCGATCCAATAAAGGCTTACCGTACTTAGTTTCACCAATTTGTAAAAAGGGTGTTTCCTTGGTGGCTTGGATAAAATTTCCCTGGGGATAAATTAAATACAAAGCCTGTTCTGGTTCCCCTTTAATTTGTCCCCCCACTAAAAAATTACACTGGAAATCAATGCCATCTTTTTCTAGCCAAGGACGATCTTTTGCTTGGATTTCCCGCACCTTTACCCCCACATAGGTGGCGATTTCATGCATGGTGGCAATGTTGTGGAGATGTTCCCCTTCGTCCCGCTGAATATCCCGGTCAATCTGATGGAGCACCGCTTGGGTGATGGCTAAATTGCCAGAAGTACAAAGGATTAAAACCCGATCGCCAGGGAGAGAATAGTCAAATAATTTGCGGTAGGCGGAGGTGTAATCTACCCCTGCATTGGTACGGGAATCTGCCCCCATGACCAGGCCAAAACGATTAATCAAACCTAAACAGTAGGTCATAGCCAAAGTGTGATGATTGCGATTTCAGGATGAAGTGAGACAATTTTCCAGCCAAGCGACAATTTCTGCCGCGGTGGTTTGGGATTCCCGTAGTTGAAAATAGGGCAATGCCACAGTTTTCGGTGCCGGCTCAATGCCTAAAATGGCGATCGGGCCGTGGAAAGTAGCCAAACTCTGCCAAAGCTGTTGTAAATCCGGGGTAGGGGGACTCGATTGCTCAAACAATAGCAAAAGAGTATCGTGTTTTTTCCGTTGTAGTTGATGCCAGTAGAACCGCAACTTAGATAAATTATCGGGGATAGTCCCATCAAATTCGGGGCAATTTTGGTCCAGCATTTGGTCATAGATATCCACACTGGGATTATCTACACTCAAAAACTGACTAGTATCAATCCAAATTACCCGACAGCGATTTGGAAGAGCATTTTCCTTCTCTAGGGCTTGGGCTAAAGAGTAATGGAAAAAAGACCTTTGCTTAGAACTTTTACCGGGAATAGTGGTGCCGGATGTTGCCAGGGGAGTTTGATGCCAGGCTTGGTAAAAATCAGCATAGGTCATTTGTTGGGCACAGTGCCAAAAAATCTGCCAGTGCTCCGCGGAATTTTCTCCCTGGGGCTGGACACACAGTTGCCGCAACTGATAAACCACCATCGGCAACAATTTGCGGGGCACAATCTGAACCAATGCCTTGGCCACATCTTGGCGCACCCTAGGTTGAGGATTTTTCAGCAATAACCCCACCAGAGTTTGAGCTACTTCCCGATTGTTTTGGCCAATTTTTGCCAGGGCTTTTACCACCGCCCGGAGGATTTCCCCCTCGGTATTAGTGGCGGCGACTCGGATTAGCGCGGCCAGCACAGCAGGGTTATTTTTCCCCACTAGACCTAAATTTTCAGCGGCGGCGAGGCGAATATTTTCGTTATCACTGTTTTGTAGAAGATTAATTAACACCATTAGGGCAGAAAGATTGCCGGGATCAATGGTGGCTAAACTGGTGGCTGCCTGTTGTTGGCTGTAGGGGTCCTCTTTTTGGCGGAGGAGGCGGAGCAGGGTGTTGATGGCGGTGGGATTACCCGGGTCAAGGCGGCCCAAAATTTCCGCCCAAATTTGTAGATGTTCACCAGCTTCGGTATTTTCCAACAGGTACACCAGTGAAGGTAAAACATCAATGTTATGGGCATCAATTTTCAGTAGAGCCTGGATAGTTTCATTAAGCAACCAGTCCCCCTCTTCACTGCGGGATTCGGCCACGACCTTTTCCACCAAGGTTGTGAGGGCGGCAATCGCCGTGGGGTCGCCCTGGGCTATTTTGGCTAGACTACTGACAATTAACCAACGGACAAAAACATCCTCTTCTGCCAGTAACAAATCTGCCAAACTGGCCACCACCATCGCGGATGGAGCCCCCACCTCCCCTAGACTGTAGATAGCCTGTTTTCGCAGGGGCAGAGGTTGATCCAGTTGGATATATTGTTGCAGAATCACTAGGGCTGTGGGATTGCCGGGGTCAATTTTTTCCAGACTTTCCGCCATCTGGCAAACAAAGGCTCCGGGGGGAGAAAGCCGGAGTTTTTGAAGCAAACTGGCAATAACCAGGCCATGATTTTTACCCACAGTTTCCAGGCATTGCAACACCTGACGATGGTGCAGGATGGAAAGTTTAGGGGAAAGAAAATCCAACAGTGCCTTAAGTACCATTGGGTTACCCACACCGCAGTGGGCTAACGTCTGCAGAGTCAAGCTGTAATCCTTTTGGTTGGGATGCAATTCCACCAGTAGGGTTGATAGGGCCTGGGGGTTAGGAGGGTCAATTAAAGCCAACGACCCGGCAATGGCAAAGCGTAGGCTAGATTGTCCATGTAGCGCCAATTGTTGTGATAAGAGCTCGATCGCCTGGGGATAACCCTGGCCCCACTGGCCTAACCACTGGCAACATTGGCCATAAACCCGGTCATCCTCGGTGCTTTCAAGGGTTTTGAGTAATGCTTCGATTACAGGGGGGCGATGGGTGGCCGCCAACAGTTCCATAGCCCATTTTTGCTGGTCGCTATTACTCCCCGCCGTGGCTAAACTCCGGTCTATTAGCCGAGCGACGATCTCATCTGCTTGGGGGAGTTCAGGACATTCCCGTAGAGCTAGAGCGGCCACTTCCAATGCCCGTAGGCCATAAAAATTCTCCGGGCTGCAGCGGTCGTCAAAGTCTAACAGGGCTTGAACGAAGGCTTCCTTATCCCTGGGGGCAATATCTTCCCTCCCCCACCAAAAGGTCAACACCCCCTGCCATTCCCGGGCAAAAATACGGTAGTGATGGCTATAAACGTCCAGGAAAAAGCGCCAATCGGCGATCGCCAGGGCCCCAAAGTAATCCTGAAAAGTATCATCGACAAAGCCATAACCCCCTTCCCAAACTCCTTTGCGGACAACGCCCTTGGGCATTAACCATCCCAACTGCAACGCTAGCCTCAATATGGGGGAGTCTTTGCCAAAAATCCGTTCCACCTCCGCCTGGGGTAGTGGCCGATGGTCGTCCTGATTAAGGATTAATATCTGCTGCGCTAATTTGCCCAATAGTCTGGCTAATTCCTCCTGCTGGGTTGCTTTCGTGGGTACCCATTCGCTTTGCCAACGGTAAAAAGCTTGGCTTAATTCACGGTACAAAGCCCCGCTACTGAGGGGGAAATCCCTGGGTTGCTCCCGCCAAAAACGACAACATAGCATCAACCGCCGGGGCCGGGCCAAATAACGACGTAGATGACTCACCGCGGGATCGGCCAGTGCTGCCACTAGCCCTACAGCTAAAGCATTAGGTTTGCCCTGGGTTTCTTTTTGGGTCGGGCGATCGCCGGTGAAATAATCTTCAATGGCTGTTTCCACGTCGTCAGGATACAACAATTCCCCCATGCGGTAGCAGGTAAAACCAGCTAAGCCCCGGGGATCATTGCGCTTGGTATCTGGGTGACAACTCAACAACACCGGAACGGTGGCTAGTTCCGCCAAGCTATCCTTGAGCCAAGTTAGTGGGCCCTGGGCCGGAGATATTTGGCCTGGATCAGCAAGGGTCTGGTCAATCCCGTCTAACACTAGCCAGAATTGTCCTGCCTGCAGGCCCATATGCAAGCTATCTCTCCAGATTTCCGGGCTAATTTGGTCATTGAGGGCCATGGCTTCTTTCAACCAAGGGCCAAAAAGATAATCCTTAAGGCTTTTCTGTTTAAACCGGGACGGACTAAGCCAGATGGGCAAAAAATCCCCCTGTCCCCCTTGGTAACTTTGCCACAATCCCAGGGCAAAATGTTGTAGAAAAACTGTTTTTCCAGCCCCCCCTTCCCCCAGGATAGCCGAGTAACTGTTCCTTTCCCCTCCCTGGGCGATCGGAGCCAATAAACTGTCTAGAAATTCTCGAGGGCTGTAGCTAACGGGTCTGTTATCCCCAGCAACCCCATTGGCAGTAACCCGGAGGGAACGGGGAATGCGCCCCGGCTGTTTAACGGCAAATTCTGGTTGGGTTTGCACCGAAGTGCAGGGCAGGGCTCGGTGGAGCAATTGTTGGCAGACGGTGGCCCAGTCGGGGGTGGGAATGGTGCTGGACACGGCCGGGGAATTTCCTTGGCTAGGGGGGTTGTTTGCTATCCCCGAAAGGCTAGAGGAGTGGACCATGGTATTTGCCAACAAGGTGGGAAGGAGGCAGGAAGGGGGACGATCACCGGGGATCTTGAGGATCTTAAAGACAAAGTAAATTCCCTCTGGCATTCACTCTATCAAATCTACCCACCTCCTAACCGGCCAATGCTCCCTAGAGGGCACCAATGGAAGCTTGGAAACCTGGTCGTTGTACCAAACGCTGGACATAGTCCGCCACTGCCGGATAAGCGTCAAAATTTAGTTTGAGCATGATGGGGACATAGGCCAAAATTGATCCCACCGCCACATCCACCACGGAAAAATTTTCCCCGAGAATAAATGGGGATCGCCCGAGAATTTCTTCTAAAGATTTTAATAGGCGAGGCATTTCCTTTTCCCTAACCGCTTCAATGAAAAGACCATTGGCCAAGGTGGAATTGGCGAACAAGATCCACTGGTTAACCCGGGCCCTCACCTGAACGTCGGCGGGAATGGCGCTGGCCTTTTCCGCTAGATAGAGCAGAATTGCCCCCGATTCCCACAGGTAAAAGTCTCCATCGGCGATCGCCGGCACTTTACCAAAGGGATTAATAGCCAAATAGGCGGCTTGGCGGTGCTCCCCTTCCTTGAGGTTAACGTTGACAAATTCGTAGGGTAGGGCAAGTTCTTCCAAATACCACTGGATAATAGAAGCCCGACTTTGGGGCGCACCATAAAGTTTAATCATTGTTTTTCCTCCGAATTGCTCCTGTTTAATCCTAGATGTTGTACCGGGGGGGAGAATGAGTTCCCACCAGAGTTTGGCGAAAAAGTTGATCGCCCTAGGGAAGGCTAAAAACCACCATATCCTGTCCCACCACCGGCGATCGGGCAATGAGATTTCCTCCTAGATCGTAGATCCATAACCGTTGAAAAGAAAGCTTTTGGGCCCTCTGCCACAGGGCGTCCAGGAGGGTTTGCTGCTGTTTAGGGGACAATTCCTGCCACGGATCCCCCACCGTCAAAGTCAAACGGCTGGCTGAAAAGTTAGGCTCAATGCGTTGCATCAGTTGGGCAGGGTAAAGGCCTTCCAAATCCACCAATTCTCGCTTAATTACCGCTAACAAACTCTGTTCTGGGGTCAAGGGAGCTAGGGGCAGGGGGGAAATGGCCACTGGAGCGGGGGGAGATGGGGCCTCTAATACTGTGGGCAGCCCAGTTTCTTCGGCTAAATTGGTTGTCTTTTCCGGAGCTACATTGACGGTATTCGGCGCGGAATCGGCCAGGGGCACTGGGGGTTGCTCTTTAGTCGGTAAAAGCGTTGCCACTTTGCCCCATTGAGTTGCCAATTGATCCCAAAGCGGAGGCAGATTGAGGGGCGGAATACCAATCCAGAGGATAATACCTACCAGAATTCCCAACATAGCAGTGGCAATGGTAGCTAGAATGCCGAATCTCCCTTTTTTAGGGAGTTTAATTTTATTAACCTGGGGGGAAGCGGTAACATTTGCTGCCACAGATTCAGCAAAAAAGTCGTCCCATTGTTCCGTTTGAAGATCACCAGAGGTGGAGCCTTGTTGCAAAGGAGGAGGGGCAGAAGTGGAGACACTATTGACCAACACCGCCAAACGACTGGCCGTAGCTTGGAGACGATCAACCGATGCCCGGGGCAGTTGAAGACTCTGTTGGGGATTAGCCTGTAATTTCTGGATTACTTGTTCGAGTTGGCCCAGGGTAGCTTCCAGTTGGGATGTGAGGGAGGGATCTGATGGAGGGAGTCGATCAGCCATGGAGGTGTTTGCAAATACTGGGCAAAGAACTCAGGGCAACCCTGGTGGAGCAATTAGCGATTCTTACTGATTGATACTGGGAATGGCGTAGTCGGCTTTAAAACTTGGACTCCAGGGATTTGAGATATTCGGTGTTAACGCCGGACTCCCGCACCAAAGCAATTTTGCCCGTCCGGGCCACCTCTTTGATGCCAAATTTGGCCAACATTTGGAGGATTGCCACCATTTTACCCGGATCCCCCACCACTTCGATGGTCACTGTGTCTTCGGAAATGTCCACAATGCGGGCCCGGAATACTTGGGCCAGTTCAATCACCTCTGCTCGGTTGGGGGCACTGGCGCTAACTTTAACCAACATCAGCTCCCGTTCTACACAGGGGGTTTCGGTGATGTCCTGTACTTTGATTACGTTCACCAGCTTGTAGAGTTGCTTGGTCAACTGTTCAATGGTGTTTTCGTCCCCTGGTACTACCATGGTAATGCGGGAAACGTCCCCTTGTTCTGCTGATCCCACCGCCAAGCTCTCAATGTTAAAACCACGGCGGGCAAACAGGCCGGCAATGCGGGTAAGAACTCCGGCTTCATCTTCAACTAAAACAGAGAGGGTGTGTTTCATGGGGGCAAAGAAGGCGATCGCCGGTGGAAATTTTGACTGGACACCACCAGCTTAAATTGAGCCAGAAGGGTATGAATTAATGAAGTTTATCGATAAATCCAGCCTCCTATCCTACCATGGTCGCCGGGGTAGGACGAAGGTTAACTTGCTTTTTGCAAAATTCCTGACTAGAGTTAGGAAAGCTAAAGAGTAGTCCGTCGGATCTTAAGCGATCATTTTTGACCTTGCCATAGACTTTTATGCGTGATTTACCCACCCCGGAAGCACCGGAAGTGACCAATGCTGCCCCAGCGGAACCACCACCGACCTATGTCAAGTTGGCCATGCGTAACATGGTGCGGAAAAAGGGCAAATCCCTAACCCACTTTTTCCTCTCCGCCAGTGCTCTCCTTGGTGTGTTGGTGGGTATTTCTTACCTGACCCGTTAAGACCATGGCCCCTACCTCCCTAAACCAAATTGCGGTGGAACTCAGCCTACAAACAGAATTGGCTGGTTTGGCTGTGTCTGGTTGGGTAGGGGAGTTATTGGCCAATCCGTGGCAGGAATGGTGTAGACGCTGGTTGGAATCTCTAGCGGATGATCTGCCCCCCGCCCCCGGCTATGAAGTTACCCTGTTACTGACCGGCGATCGCCAAATCCAAGAGTTAAATCGGCAATTTCGTCACCAGGATAAGCCCACCGATGTCTTAGCTTTTGCCGCCCTGGAAGGGGATTTTCCCTTAATAGAATCCGAAGAAATGGGGGAACCCCTTTATTTGGGCGATATAGTGATTTCCCTAGAACGGGCTGGCCACCAGGCCGAAGAAAGGGGCCACAGCGCTGGGTTAGAGGTAATCTGGCTAACCGCCCATGGACTGCTCCACTTGCTTGGTTGGGATCATCCCGATGAGGCCGCCCTCACCGCTATGCTGTCCCAGCAATCCCATTTATTAACCTTAATCGACCAAAATCCTCCCCTATTCACCTAAAACTTGAAACTTGTAATCCAGGTTACATAGGAGAATTTTTCTGTCGACTACACTGCTCGGAGTCGTAGCTCATGAAATCGGTATATCCCATGTCTTCCCCATCCTCGGCGGTTTTTGCTGATCAGGGTTTATCCGGCAAGGCTAAGCAGACCCAATCCTCTCCCCCCTTGGCTCTGGTGGTGGCTGCCCCCAAGCCCGGCCCTAAAAAGCCGTTGAGAAAAAATGCCTGGCAGGTGGCCCCCAATCTGTTGGTGAGTTTTCGTTACGCTTGGGCTGGGGTTCGTTATGCTTTTGTCACCCAGCGCAATTTTCGTATCCATACATTTATGGGGATGGCGGTTATCACAGCGGCCTTTCTGTTGCATTTAGCGGCGATCGCCGTAGCGGTGTTGGCCCTGACCTCTTCTTTGGTGATGATTTTGGAGTTGTTAAATACAGCTTTAGAGTCGGTGGTGGATTTAACGGTGGGGCAGTCCTACCATGAACTTGCCAAGATTGCTAAGGATTGTGCGGCCGGAGCAGTATTATTGGCGGCGATCGCCTCGGTGATAGTGGGGGGATGTTTATTATTACCACCACTGCTATCCTTGATGGTCTAATCCCCATCCACATTCGACGGCAAAGGAGCATCCCAGTTGATTCTGGTCATAGATAACTACGATAGTTTTACCTACAACCTCGTTCAGTATTTAGGCGAATTGGGGCAAAAGTATGCCGTGGCCAAGGATCTGCAGGTCTATCGCAATGATCAGATCAGCCTTGAAGAAGTAAAATCTCTCCAGCCCGATGCCATTGTCATTTCCCCTGGCCCTGGCCGTCCCGATGATGCGGGCATCTCCTTGCAGTTAATTGAAAAACTGAGTCCCTCCACGCCCATTCTAGGAGTCTGCCTGGGACACCAGAGCATCGGTCAGGTATTCGGAGGAAAAGTGGTGGCCGCCCCAGAATTGATGCATGGCAAAACGTCCCAAATCTACCATCAACAGCAGGGGATTTTCGCTGGTTTAACTAGTCCATTGCAGGCAACCCGTTACCACAGCCTGATTGTTGAACGGGAAAGTTTGCCCGACTGCCTAGAAGTTACTGCTTGGTTAGTGGATGGCATGGTGATGGCCTTTCGGCACCGGGATTATCCCCACGTGCAGAGTGTGCAATTCCATCCCGAAAGTATTCTCACCAAGGAGGGGAAACAAATGCTGGAAAACTTTTTGCAGGGTCTCGGTTAGGAACTTTCCTCGAAATTTTTCCCGAATCAGTCAAGGTTTAACCATCAACCAACTCACCCCCATTGCTCCATGGCATTCCTAGCCCCAAGGTGATAGGCTGGGTCAGTGTTTTTGGGTACGCTAGTCAACCTTTAAATTATCTATGTCTGATACACAAAATACCGGTCAAAGCCAAGCCAAGGCCCGGCAGTTGCTGGGTATGAAGGGGGCTGCCTCGGGAGAAAGTTCTATTTGGAAAATTCGCCTCCAGTTGATGAAGCCGATCACCTGGATTCCCCTTATCTGGGGGGTGGTCTGTGGGGCCGCTTCTTCCGGGGGATATGTTTGGTCTGTGGAGGATTTTCTCAAAGCCCTCACCTGTATGTTGTTGTCCGGCCCCTTAATGACGGGTTATACCCAAACTCTGAACGATTTTTACGACCGGGAAATTGACGCCATTAATGAACCCTACCGCCCTATTCCTTCGGGGGCTATTTCGGTGCCCCAAGTGGTGGCGCAAATTTTAATCCTGTTGGCGATGGGCATTGGTGTTGCCTATGGTCTGGATGTGTGGGCCCAGCACGATTTTCCCATTATGACGGTGCTGACTTTAGGGGGAGCTTTTATTGCCTACATTTACTCTGCTCCACCATTAAAGCTAAAGCAAAATGGTTGGTTGGGTAACTATGCTTTGGGAGCCAGTTACATTGCTCTGCCTTGGTGGGCGGGCCACGCCTTGTTCGGTACCCTCAACTCCACCATCATGATCTTGACTTTGATTTATAGCTTGGCCGGTTTGGGCATTGCCGTGGTCAATGATTTCAAAAGTGTGGAAGGAGATCGCCAGTTGGGGCTAAAATCCTTGCCGGTAATGTTTGGCATTGGGGCAGCAGCTTGGATTTGCGTGATCATGATCGACGTTTTTCAAGCGGGCATTGCCGGTTATCTCATCTACGTTCACCAACAGCTTTACGCCACCATTGTTTTGCTGCTGCTTATTCCCCAGATAACGTTCCAGGATATGTACTTTCTCCGCAATCCCCTGGAAAATGATGTTAAATACCAAGCCAGTGCCCAGCCATTTTTGGTCTTTGGCATGTTGGCCACTGGGTTAGCCCTCGGCCATGCAGGGGTTTGAATTCTGTAGCTGAAAGGTTAAATCACGCTCCAAAAGCTGCCAATTCCAGGCCCAGGAAGCCAGTAAACAAGCAGGCCAGGCCTGGTTTTTCTATCCAACGGGGGAAATGATTTGGTAAATTCCCCCGGGCGATCGCCGTCCTAAACCTAAAGGGGATTAACCCGCACCACATTGCTCTGGTCAATATTGAACCATTCTTGCAATAGATCGTGGTTTTCTGTGCTAGAGATTACCTCATCCACAAAGCGCTTCCAGTCCCGATCGCCCCTGGGCAGAATACAAGCATAAAGTTCCGTGGTGATCGGTTGATAGGGTCCCAAAGCATATTCTGAAGGGGTCTTTCCTTGCTTCAGCAGTTCCCCCACCAACAAAATGCCATCACTGACCACGGCGGTTACCTGGCCTGCGTCCAATTGGGCAATACCCTCCTGACGGTCTTTCACCGGTACCCATTTAGCCAGGGGATAAATCTGGGGAATAATGTCAAACGTAGTGGTGTTTTCAATGTAGGCAATGGGAATATCTTCTAGGGTGCCATTGATATTAAAATCGTCCGCGTTTACTTGCTTCATAAGAAACTTGGCCCCAGAAATGAAAAATGGAGCCGAAAAGTCCACTAGCTCCAACCGCTCCTGGGTAATGGTGGTGGCTTCACAAACTATATCCAATTCGCCGCTGGCGATCGCCTGAAAACGATTCTCAAGGGTGACTGTATTTAAATCAACGCTAATGGTCTGGCCCGTTTCTTCCGCCAATTTCAAGCCAATTAAAGCCATTAAATCTACTCCATAGCCCTCTAGCTCCCCATTAGGCAGTTCAAAACCAAAGGGCACTGCATCGGAACGGGTCCCAACCCTTAATTCCCCTGTGCGGGCCACCTTCTCCAACACCGTTTCCGCTTGGACCGGGGCGATCGCCATTAAGCCAGTGGTAAAAGTCAAAGCTAGCAAAGCAAAAGCACTTTTGAGCAACATAAATTTTAATCCTTAAATCCGCTTCAATTGACCAAGGGTCGGTCAAGGCTCAGGGTAGCGCAATTAGTTTGCTTCGGCCCAGAAAAATTTTACAGTCCAGAATAATATCCAGACGCGTTGCTAGAGAACCAGACCTCAGAAAGTGCTCTTATGCAACTTTGCTAACACATCATAGGCCCTGAAATCCCCTGCCCGTCGCAGAAATCTAAGGCGATTTTCAATTAATAATTTGGCATCCGCCCTAGTGATGGGTTCAAACTGAGTATTGTTGGGGGTAGTTTTTACCAAAAAAAACAACCTTTGGGCGTAAAGGGTAGTGAAAATTTCCTGATTATCATCCAAAAAACAGATCTGATACAAAAGCCCGAAGGTCGGATGGTTAAGGTAAATTTCGTTACTCATTGAGATCGGAGAGTTAGGGCAGGGATGAATTGCCAACTAGGGATAGCTATCACTGGCTAGAGAGTAATCTTACCCCGTCCTGTCTCTCCTTAAGCCTCTGGGGTCAATCAATCTAAAATTTGCTGTAGTTTTTGATACGACACAAACTATGGGATTTAGGAACGAGGGGGAAGGGGATGTACCTCATCTTGATTTTTGAAGTACATAGATTCTTGCGGAGAATCTGATATCGGCACCAACGGTTTCATACTGCGGATAGCGCCTAGGGCTTCCTTGATCATCACCGCAGAAGGAACGGCCACAATTACCCCCAGTAGTCCACCGATTCTTGCTCCGGTCAACAGGGAAATTAGTACCCAAAAAGGATTTAGTCCGGTCACACTCCCCAAAACCCTGGGGGCAATACCATTTTCGACAATTTGTTGGATCACCAACGCCACCGCCAGAAGTTGTAATGCCATGCCAATGTCCCGTAGAGCTACGAGAAAGGTAACCAGCACAATGCCCACCGACCCACCAAAGGGAATCAGGGCCATCACCCCCACCGTTAGGCCAAATAGTAGACCAAAGGGGACTTTGAGTAGTAAGAATCCAGAAATTAGCCCCAGGGCCATGCAAGTGGCAGAAACTAATTGGCCAAGAAAATAATTTTGGAAACTGCGGCGCAGGGTATCGGAAAAAGGCTTTTGAAAACGCTCCGGCAACCAACCAATGATACTTTGCCAAACATCGTCCGTGTGTAGGAGCAAATAAAAGGTCAAAATTATTGTTAGCAGTACGTCGAGCAAACGTACCACAGTGAACACGGTGAGGCTCAAAGCTAGGTTTAAGGTACTACCGGCAAGATTCTGCAACTCAGCGGCTAGGCGGCTATTAATTTGGGGAATTAGTCCGTCAAAGTTAACTGGCCAACCGAGAATTTCGGCTTTTTGATCCAGCAACACCAACTGTTTTTGCCCTGAATCTAGCCAATCTGGCAAACGGGCTACCAACTGTTGAGCCTGGGAAAGGGCTAGGGGAATGAGGGTCACCCCCAGGGCGGTGAAAATAATTAGGGCAGTGAGAAAAACGAAGCTGGCGGCCACAAATCTTTTAGCCCCCTGTTTTTCTAGCCAAGCCACTGGGTAGTTAAGCAAAAAAGCAATAACGGAGGCTATTAAGCTAATGACAAAGAGAGATTCAAAATAGCCAAAAATGGAGGATAGGGCCCGGGCATTGAGCACCATCAGGGGTGCCCCCAGTACTAACACCAATAGGCGGGTGAGGGCATTGAGGGAATTCCACCATTTGAACAACCAATTTTGGGACGGGGGATTGGGATGATTGTTGGCTGGTTCTGTCATAGTGGGCGGTCCCATGGTGAGCCTCGACACATTGGGTCGTGGGGAATGTCAAATCTTGGAGGTCAGGGGCCATTTAGCCTTCATCATCTGCCTCAGTCCAGAGTTGTAAAACCATTGCCATTGGGGGGAAAATCGCCAGAGGAGAGTGGTAAACACCCCACAGGTGAGGGAAAGCCCTAGCAAGATGAAGGTAACTGGGGTGACGACTCCTATGGTGAACCAGGAGGCAACGTGGAGCCCCATCACTCCGCAGGACGCTAAGGTAGCAATGTAGGCAGTATTAACTGACCAGCGGGGTTGACCTAGGGAAATTAAGCCTGCACAGATTGTAGTGCAAAGCAAAATTGAAGGTACGAGAAAGGCGCAAATACCAACGCAGTTGCCCCGAGAAAAATCAGCTAACCAGTTAATCAAATTCATACTCTCAAAAAAACACATTTAGTGGCGATCGCCCACAAGCCCGTGCCGCCCATTATATAGCAACAGCCCAAGGAGGGCATGGCCACCATCGGGGGGAAAGTGGCGCTGAGGAAATGAAAAATTGAGATGCTTAAGGTGGTTTTTGCTATGGTTGTCAGAAAGGACAAGCCGGGATTGAGAACCAATTCTTCGGCCAACTTCGGTAAAGTTTCAACTTCATCCCCCCCTAACTCCCCATGGATACAAACGACTGGCTAAAACAACTCTTGATGATTGGCGTTGGCACCACCACCCTAGTGGCAGAGAAACTTAGTGACGTGAGTGAACAATGGGTGAAAGAAGGAAAAATCAATGCAGACCAAGCCACCGCCTTTGTGGATGATTTGATGAGCCAAATCAAAAGCGAGCAGGGACAAATTGAGGCCAACTTGGAAAGGCAATTGCGTAACATGCTGCAGGATTTGGGTTTACCCCGTCAGTCAGAGATGGACGAGCTCCGCGGCAGAATCGATCGCCTAGAACGGCAAATCCGGGACCTGGAAAACCAACGTTGGCGCTAAGCTTGGGCAGTAACCGCATTGTCACCCCCCAACCTAGGAATACGATGATAGAGCCTATGGAGAATAGGGAACTCGAATCCCTGACCTCTGCGGTGCGATCGCAGCGCTCTACCAACTGAGCTAATTCCCCGAACTGACCCTCCATTCTAACATTCGATGCTGTTGTTCGTCATCTGCTTCAATTTTGGTCTAGCCCTAGGCAATATATTCCTAGCAGTTAAGCTTTACTCGGTTTACCGACAATTGCAACGATTAACTAAACGGTTAGATCATTGGGAACACTGTTGTCACAACCTTTTTGCCCCTGCCCCGGCAATGTTGTCCGATTTTACCGCAAAGAATCGACAGATACGTCAAAAGTACCATCTTTTCTTAAAGCGCTGGTCTATGGTCAAGGGAATTTTACAAATTTGGCAATGGAACAATGGAAGTCTTTGGTGGGTTAATTTGGCCAATGAGTAGGGAAAAATACCATGGCCGTAGACCCAATTTTGGGTCAATCAGCTGAGTGCCAGTAATTTCTGATTATCGTCGCAGTAACCCTAAAACAATCAACCCATCAAGAAACTATGAAACCCAAAGTGGCGATCGCCTGTCAAGGTGGGGGCAGTCAAACTGCTTTCACCGCTGGTGTGATGAAGGCTCTGTTCGAAAACAACGTCCAAGACCACTTCAATATTGTTAGTTTAAGCGGTACTTCCGGAGGGGCAATTTGTGCCTTACTGATTTGGTACGCCCTCAAGAAAAAAGAAAATCCTGTTTGGCAAAGATTGCTAGACTTCTGGCAGGATAACACTGCCCAAACCTATCAAGAAAGATTTTTCAATGATTTTGTCATTAGATCCCTAGAATTGACTAGCAAAGGCATAATGCCCCAGTATAGCGTCACGCCCTACTCTCCCCTAGCTCAAACTTGGTTAACCTCTGCCACCCAGGGATTAAGAAGTCGTTTTACTAATCTAGAAGAACTTTTACAAGCCCATGTTGATTTCCCAGAATTGACAAGTTGGGGCCAGCAATTGGAACCGCCTATTCTGTTAATTGGAGCCTGCAATATCCTCACCGGGAAGTTACATAAATTTAATTCCCGTCAAGAGGCAATTAAAATAGAGCACTTGCTTGCTTCCGCCTGTGTTCCTAACATTTTTCCCACCGTTGTGATTGAAGAAAAAGGAGAGAAAAAAGCCTACTGGGACGGACTATTTTCTGACAATCCCCCCATTCGCTCTTTATATCGCAGAGATTTTGTTGGCATTGAGAATATTCCCCAGGAAATTTGGGTAATTAAGATTAATCCTACCCAAACCGACAAAATTCCCACGGAAGCTGACGACATTGCCGATCGCCGTAACGAGTTGGAGGGAAACGTATCTCTATTTCAAAGCCTGGATCAGATTGAGTTTCTCAATTACCTATTTTTAAAAGGAGCTTTTAAAGAAGAATTTTTACAGGAAACTGGCATTAAAGAACCATTTAAAATTCCCAAATCATTCCCCGAAGATTGCGATCAACCTTACCATATCCCTGCCATCGAAATGTCATCAGAATTAGCTAAAAGTTTAAACTACGAAAGCAAGTTAGACCGCTGTCCTGAAAACATCAATCGATTAATTGCTGATGGAGAAAAGCAAGGAAAGCAATTCATCGACGCTAGATTTAAACAAATGGGTATTGATTAGGTCTGAATAGACATGAACAGAAAAGTGAAAGTCTTAATTCTAGGGTTGATAACGACATTTTGCTTGATTTTCATTACCCCTATTGTGGCGTCCCCAAATATTGCTTCCCCCCAAATCAGTTCTTCTCCTGACCTTTTATAGTCGTTTCTAGTAAGACTGAGGCAGTCAAATTCACCGAAAAGCTTGTCAATAAAGACTTGAGCAGTCTCGAAATTATTTGAAATGACTATAGTCGGGAATCGCACAAGCCCTACACTATCCTCCCTGTGGTGTATCTAGATTGTCCCTGCGAAAATTGAATCTTATTGCCCACTTAGCCACCCTATAATTGTGCCAAAATCAAGGCAGTCACCTGGTCTACCATCGGATTTCCATCTACCGTCAGTAATTTTTGTTTGCCGGCATAATATTCCAAAAGATGGATCGTATACTCACGGAATCTACCAATGCGGGTGGTAACAGCTTCTGGATGATCATCAAAAAGGGAGCGGTTCAGGGAACGTTCTAGCATGGCCTCTTCGCTGATTTTCAGGTATAAAGCCCAGTCTAGGGGTTGGGCCAAATCTTCCAGTAAGAAATCTAATTCCTCTGCTTGGAAAGCAGTGCGGGGATAGCCCTCCAAAATCCAGCCCTGGCTAACATCTTCCTGGACTAATCGTTGTTGGACAAATTCGATCATCATTGGATCGGGTAATAATTCCCCTTTTTCCATATAGGGTTTGGCCTTAACTCCCAGGGGAGTGGCACCGGCAATGGCCTCGCGCAGAATCCCGCCCATGGAGATCAATGGCAAATTCAACTGTTGGCTAAGGTTGTGGGACTGGGTACTTTTCCCCGCCCCTGGGCCGCCGAGCATGACTAATCGCATAATTATGGGTCTGGTTTTTGGTGAATTTGATAGGTTTGATTAATGGTTTTATGCACACTCTGTCCGGTTACTTAGGTTGGGGCTAGAATTTGTTGAGCAAAGTTTTTAATTGGCTAAAGTAATTTTTCTAGACCGTAAACCAGACCTTTGAGTTCTACTACTTTTCGGATGCCCAGGAGTACCCCCGGCATATAGCAGCCCCGGTCGGTGGTGTCGTGGCGAATGGTGTAGAGTTGCCCCGGTGAACCGAATAATACTTCTTGATGGGCGATTAATCCCGGTAAACGAATGCTGTGGATGGGAATTTGCCCTGGCCCCAATCCCCCTTTGGCTCCAGCAATAGTTTCCTTTTCTTCCACGGCCGCTGGGTTAAAGGTTTTTCCCATTTCCGCTAACATCTGGGCGGTTTTAATGGCGGTGCCGCTGGGAGCATCGGCTTTCTGATTATGGTGTAATTCAATAATTTCCACATGGTCAAAGTACTGGCAGGCCTGGACGGCGGCCTGTTGCATTAACAGCACTCCAATGGCAAAGTTGGGGGCAATCAGACACCCCGTACTAGCTTTTTCGGCAAAGTCTCCCAGGTCTTTGATTTGTTGCTCACTCAATCCGGTGGTACCCACCACGGGCCGCACCCCATAGGCGATCGCCGAACGGACATTGTCATAAACACCACTGGGATGGGTAAAATCCACCATTACCCCTTGAATTTTTTCTTGGGTGGCCAACACCAACACACTCTGGAGATCGGCAAGAACTGGCACCTCCAAAGGGCCAATGCCCACCACTTCACCAATGTCTTGACCTTGAAGACTGGGATTATGATCCACTGCTCCCACTAACTGAAGATCTGGAGCCTGGGCTACGGCTTTAATTACTTCCCGGCCCATTTTTCCGGCCGCACCGTTTACTACTACAGGAATTAAATCATTGCTAGCCATAATTGCCCCAGCTTTACCCAATTACTCAATTAATTAACCTTCTCTATTGTTGGGCAACGGTTAACCCAGGGCAAGCATCGGATGGTTTCAGGAAGAGAAAAGGGAAACCGCTATTTGCTCCCGGATGCGATGGAGATCTTCCCTAACCCGGAAATCCTCCAGTCGTTGGATTACCTGGCCACGGTTAAAGAGAATCAGAGTGGGAAGATTTTTCAAGCGGTAGGCGTTGGCTAAATGCAGATTGACATCGGCATTAACTTCCACACAAACGAGTTGTTCTCCCCATTCCCCGTGGAGGCGGTTGAGCAAAGGTTTAACAAAGTGACACAGCCCACACCAGGGAGCCCCAAAGTAAACCAAAATCGGCTTTGGGCATTGAAGAACGAGATTATCAAAGTTGTCTTCGTTAACGGCTAGCATGGGCTTATTTCTAGCGGACTGATCCCTTATTCCCCATGCTACAACCATTTTTGCCCCCAAAGGGAGGAATGATCCCAACTGATCCCCCTTGGTTCAATGGCTCAGACGACGGGCGATCGCCGTTTGCCAGGTTTCTGCCATGGCGGCTAAATCAGAGTCAATTAAAACTGTATTATCGGAGGTTAAAACAGTTAGGTTAGTGCAAGAGGAACCCACAACGCCCAGCTTTTGCCAGTGATCATTTAAAACCCCTTGTAGATAGTTTTCCCACACTGATTGGTATTGGGCATCAATGGAAACAATAATCCGACTGGCTGATTCCCCAAACAGTAATTGATCTAAGCGTTGCTCATTGGCATTAATCATCACTTCCGCCCCTAAATTGGCGCTGATACAAGACTCGGCCAAGGCCACCGCCAATCCCCCTTCGGCACAATCGTGGGCCGAATTTAACCAACCTTGGCCAATGCCATGGCGACAGGCTTTTTGCACTGCTTTTTCCAGATCAAAATCCAAGCTAGGGGGTTGGCCCGCCACTGTTTGATGGATAACGGCTAAATATTCTGAACCTCCCAAAACATTCTGGGCATTGCTACCTAATAAGTAAATTAAATCCCCTGTTACTTGCCAACCTTGACCAACGGTTTTAGTTAAATCAGGAATTAACCCCACCATGCCGATTACCGGGGTGGGATAAATAGGCTGGGGTTTCCCCTCCCCATCCAAGGTCTCGTTGTAAAGACTGACATTACCACCCGTAACAGGTGTACTTAAGTTTTCACAGGCTTCGGCAATGCCTTGGCAGGCGGTGGCCAATTGCCAATAACCGACGGGATTTTCTGGGCTGCCAAAGTTTAAATTGTCGGTCACGGCTAGGGGTTCTGCCCCCACACAACTAAGGTTACGGGCCGCCTCTGCTACGGCCAGCTTTGCTCCTGCATAGGGATGAAGATAAACGTAGCGGGGGTTACAGTCGGTGGTGGCGGCCACGCCAATGGTACAGTCCGCCGGATTTGCATTGATGGGGCGAACACGGATAACAGCGGCATCGGCTCCCCCAGGCAAAAGAACCGTATTATTCTGGACTTGATGGTCGTATTGGCGATAAACCCATTGTTTGGAGGCAATATTAGGGGTATCCAAGAGTTGTTTTAAAACATCGTTCCAACTCAGTAATTGACCATTAATTTCAATGCCCTGTTGCTGTGCCATGGGTAATTGATCCGCTTGCCATTGCCATGCCTGTTGGGCGTAATCCGGAGCATTTTCCGGTAACTGTCGATGGTAAACAGGGGTATTATCAGCCAGGGCCGTAGCGGGAATTTCCGCCGCAATTTCTCCCTGGAAAAAGATCCGCACAATGGGGTCCGCAATTACTTGCCCCGCCACCACCGCTTGCAAGCCCCAACGATGGAAGATGTCGATTAATTCCTGTTCCCGTCCCGGTTGGGCCACAAATAACATCCGTTCCTGGGACTCAGACAGTAAATATTCGTAGGGCACCATCCCCGTTTCCCGCACCGGAATTTTATCTAAATCCAATTCGATGCCTACCCCACCCTTGGCTGCCATTTCCGAAGTGGAACAGGTAATTCCCGCCGCTCCCATGTCCTGGGCCGCCACCACTGCACCACTTTTAAAGGCTTCTAAACAGGCCTCTATTAAAGATTTCTCCAAAAATGGATCCCCCACCTGCACCGCTGGGCGATCGTCCATGGATTGATCCGTTAGCTCGGCACTGGCAAAACTGGCTCCCCCCATGCCATCCCGCCCTGTGGTGGAACCGACATATAAAACTGGATTGCCTATCCCAGAAGCCCCGGCTTTAACAATTTCTTCCGTTTCCATTAGACCCAAAGCCATGGCATTGACTAGGGGATTACCGGAGTAGGCAGGGTCAAAGTAAATTTCTCCCCCCACGGTGGGTACTCCAACTGCATTTCCGTAATGACTAATGCCATCCACAACCCCCATGAAAATGCGTCGATTCCTGGCATCGTCCAAATTGCCAAACCGCAAAGAGTTCAAAATGGCGATCGGCCGGGCTCCCATGGTGAAAATATCCCGCAGAATGCCCCCCACTCCGGTGGCCGCTCCTTGGAATGGCTCCACTGCGGAAGGATGGTTATGGGACTCGATCTTGAACGCCAGCCTCAGGCCATCCCCCAAATCCACTACCCCAGCATTTTCTCCGGGGCCGACCAAAATTCTTTCTCCAGTGGTGGGAAATTTGCCGAGCAAAGGCCGGGAGTTTTTGTAACAGCAATGTTCTGACCACATCACCCCAAACATCCCCAACTCGGCTTTATTGGGATGGCGGCCGAGCCGTTGCACAATATCTTCGTATTCTTCGGGCTTAATACCTTCAGCGGCAATTTCAGCGGGGGTAAAAGGGGCAGTCATAAAAATAGGAACGAAGGGGTTGGGCACTCCAGGCTCATTTTATCTGACATTGCCGAAAAACAACCCGGCTAGATGGTTCGAGGTAGAATGTGCCTAGTGTCCAAAGGGTTTGAAATCCGAGCCCCAACCCGGACTACCCTTTTAAAAACTGACTTTGATGATCCATGGCCGATTCCGAGCTACAGCCCCGTCAGCATCCCATTTCTCCCCCCAGTCACCCCAAACAATTCCGGGCGATCGGGGTGGTATATGGGCGCTACTATGCCAGCGAGGAATCTACCCAAAGGGGAGTATTGGTGACAGAAACCGGCGACATTGTTGAGGCGGTACTATTAGGAAAAACTTTTAGCTTGTTTAAACGCCACGCCAATCTAGAAGATCCTCATTTTTGGGTGGTGTACCCCCGACTACGGGACAAGGATGATCATCTTCATTTTCAATTGGCAGGACTATGGGAGCCGGAAAATCTTGGCCCCGGTTTGACCTCCGCTTCCAGTCCCAGCCCTTTAGCTAGTCCCGAAAAAGAGCGTCCTTACTTTTCCATCCGGGGAGAAGTGGTGTTTGTTTCCCAGGCAAGGGAAAATATTGTTGTTAAAGTCCGTCAATCTCCTAAACCTCCTAGCAAACGTCCCCTATTTTTTAAGGTAAAAATTAGTGGAGTTTTAAAGGATGCGGAAGGAGAGATTTGCCGCCGCCCCCTCAGGCGCTTTTGGGACATTGAAGCTACATTACAGAACAACGAATTGGTGTTGGAAAATGCCACCGATCTTGGCCCTCTGCAACGACGCTCTAGCCCTGCCAAGCCCACAGCAAAAACCCTACCTAAGACTAAAACCAACGGGTCAAAGCCGGTTAAAAAATCCGCCATCAGCTCCCCAAAGTCGGCCCCGGTTAAACGTCGCTTATTTTAGTTTTGTCAAAGTAAATGGCGCATCCAAAAGTAACTGGCAATGGATTTAGCGTCGATCATTTCTCCTTCGGCGATCGCCATTTCGAATTGGTCAA
Source organism: Synechocystis sp. PCC 6714 (assembly GCF_000478825.2). Lineage (NCBI taxonomy): Bacteria > Bacillati > Cyanobacteriota > Cyanophyceae > Synechococcales > Merismopediaceae > Synechocystis > Synechocystis sp. PCC 6714. The sequence continues at coordinate 766,508 of NZ_CP007542.1, forward strand.
ATTCCATTAACACCACTTCAATGTCTTCGTCTTCATCCTGAGCGGGGGGATTGGGTAATTTTTCGAGATCCGTGGCGAGATAGGCGTAAATAATTTCATCGGAATAGCCCGGAGCCAGGGGAAACTGGCCAATGGTTTGCCATGTGTGGCCACGATAACCCGCTTCTTCTTCCAATTCCCGTTTAACGGTTTCTGCTGGATTTTCTCCCACTTCCACAGTGCCAGCCGGAAATTCCAACAACCGCCCCGCTAGGGCAAAACGATACTGGCGCACCAATACCAATTGTCCTTCCTGAGTAATGGGGACCACTAGGGCTCCCCCTGGGTGTTGAATTAATTCCCAGTCCCCCACCACCCCATTGGGCAATTGCCTGCGACTAACTTCAAAGTTGAATTTGCGCCCCCGATAAAAAAGTTTTTGCTGGAGTACCGGGGCAATTTCCAAGGAACGGGCAGATTTTTCTGGGGCAATCATTATCGGTTGGTTAGACAAACAATAGTTCTGAATCGACAATTGGCTATCAACTTAGTCTTGATCAGCTTTCCTCCGGTACCGGTTGGATGGGGGCTCCGTCCTGCACCCTCAATAGACCGGCGATGATAACCCGATCGCCCGGTTCTAACCCCGTCAACACTTGATAGTTACTACCCTGGATACTGCCCAGGCTAACGGCTTTTTGTTGGGCAATTAGCGATGGGTCCCCCGTTTGCTCATTTTCCTTTTCCTGAACAACATAGACAAAGGATTCCCCCCCAATGCGGGTGACGGCAACGGTGGGCACCACTAGTCCTGTGCTTTCATCCCAAATGATACGGGCTTGCACCAATTGACGATTGAGCAATGCTTGGTCTTGGTTGTTAAAGGTGGCCCGGGCCAAAACGCTCTGACCATCGTTGTCTACGTCGGGGGAAATGAAGCTGATTTGTCCCCTGGCGATCGCCTTTTCCTGGCCATCAAGAATTTCCACCGTCAAACCGGATTGTAATCGAGATGCTTGGGCCAGGGGCACGGCCAAATTTAGATCTAACTGTTGATTTTCGGTCAAATTGGTCAAATCATCGTTGGCCTGAACGTAATCCCCCAATTTCACGGGAATATACCCCACTACTCCGGCAAAGGGAGCGGTAATTTCCGACTTATCTAGGCGGGCCTGGAGGGTTTTGACGCTGGCCAGGGCCTGCCCTACCCGAGCCCGAGCTTGGGCAATGCTTTCCGGCCGCTCCCCGGCTTGTAAACGATTTAAATTTTGCCGTTGGGCATCCACTTCCGCCGTTAACCTTTCCACATCGGAGCTACGGGCCTGCTTGAGCTGTTGTAACCTCCGTTGGGCCGCTTCCACATCGGCGATCGCCTGCCGTTCTTCCTTTAACTGTTGATCATAGGCATCGAGGGAAATCACCCCTTGATCCCGCAGATTACGAAACCGGCGCACCCGTTCACTGGCCAACTCCGCCGCTGCTTTAGTAGAATCCAATTGGGCTTGGGCCTGGGCAATTTCCTCAGGACTTGCTCCCCCTTTAGCATTGGCCAAACGGGTTTGGGCCTGGCGTAATTGGGCTTCCGCCGCCGCAATATCTTCCCGACGACTGCCTGCTTCCAACTCCGCCAATTGGGCCCTTTCCGCCGCTAGATTAGCCTGGGCTTCTAGTAACTGGGTTTGTAGAATATCGTTGTCAATGCGGAATAAAACCTGTCCCTTCTGTACCCGTTGGCCTTCCCTGACCAAAATTTCTTGAACTCGCCCATCAATTTCCGAATCAATTTCTGTGCCTTTGGGGGCTTCCAAAGTTCCCATTAGGGTGGTGAAATCTCTCACATTAGTGGGTTCTAGCACTTCCCATTTCACCGGGGCTGGGGGCATTTGTCCCATCATTGCTCCGGCTGGCGGCCCGGCTGGACGGGATTGGAACCACCAATAACCTCCGCCCCCTAGCAACAGTAATCCCCCCACCGCAACCCATAGCCATTTTTTTGCCCTGGAAGCTTGGGGAATGGGCTGAAAGGAAAGACTCTGTTTGCCAGTATTTTGCTCCTTTTCTGGCTCAGCGAACGTTTCAGGAAGTAAGGGGGGCTTAGTCATGGGGAAGAGGGGACTAAATGGGCTAATCTTTAAAAAAAGTTTACATGGAGACCAAGCCCTAGGGTAGCCGATTTTTCCCTTGGTACGCTTCGTTCCTAGGGAGTATTTGGAGATTTTGGGGTTTATTTATACCCAAAAGCTGGGGAAAACGGTCTGACTGGGAACTATTGCCATTCTGTGGTTGCCCGGCCCAGAATCTTTGCACTGACAATCTCTATCCCTACATCCAAAAGGCGATCGCCTAGTTTTTCAGATTATCCACCCTAAGTTTTAACCAGTTTTTCGTGCAATGACCGCAGATAGAACCCAAGCAAAAGGACAATTGATTGTGCTGACCGGCCCCAGTGGGGTTGGCAAAGGTACCTTAGTGCAAATGCTGTTGGAACACCAGCCCCGTTGGTTTTTATCCATTTCCGCCACCACCCGATCGCCGAGGGCGGGGGAAGAAGACGGTAAATCCTACTATTTCTTGGGTAAGGAAGAGTTTCAAACTTGGATTGCCGAAGAAAAATTACTGGAATGGGCTGAGTATGCGGGCAACTATTACGGCACTCCCCGACAACCAGTGGAAGAACAGATCGCCCAGGGCAAAACCGTGTTGCTGGAAATTGAAGTGCTGGGGGCCCGGCAAATTAAGCAGACTTTTCCCTCCGCCCGGCGGATTTTTATTTTGCCCCCCTCTGTGGAGGTGTTGGAGGCAAGGTTAAGGGGCCGTGGTTCCGACAGTGAAACGGCGATCGCCAAACGTTTGGCCCAGGCCCACCAGGAATTGCAAGCAGCGGGGGAATTTGACTACCAACTGGTGAACGATGACCTAGACCAGGCATTGCATCGCTTAATGGAGCTAATTGATGGGGGAAACCAGCCCCAGGATTAAAATAAGGCCACTGCCGCCCCAACCCTGTAAAATTGGTCTGATTTTATTGTTCAGGAGGCAGAGGGATTGGCTACTCGCGTCATCATTGTTCGCCACGGGCAGAGCACCTATAACGCAGAAAAACGCATTCAGGGTCGCAGTGATCTATCGGTGCTCACTGACAAAGGCAAGGCCGATGCCCAAAAGGTGGGGCAAACCCTTAGCTCCCTGGCGATCAATAAAATCTATTGCAGTCCCCTGCGCCGGGCCAAGGAAACAGCCCAAATTATCCAGGCCAGTTTTGCCCAACCACCGGAGTTGATTCCCAGCGAAAATTTGTTGGAGGTCAATCTACCCCTGTGGGAAAAAATGACCAAAGACGATGTGGCCCGCCAATATCCCGAAGAATACCGCCTTTGGCACGAAGCTCCGGATCAATTGGCCATGACAGTGGATGGGGTGGAGCATTACCCTGTTGCTTCCCTTTACGCCCAGGCCCAAAGGTTTTGGCAAGATGCCTTGGCCGGAGCAGAAGGACAAACCCTACTGATTGTGGCCCACAATGGCATTAACCGTTGCTTGTTAATGAGTGCCATTGGCATGCCAGCTTCCCATTACCAAGGCCTGCAACAGTCCAACTGCAACATCAACGTGTTGAACTTTAGCGGCGGCTGGGGCGATCCGGTACAACTGGAATCCTTGAATCAAACGGCCCACATGGGACTACCTCTGCCCCCTCCGCGCAAACATGATAATCGCCTCCGTTTGCTCCTCATTCGCCATGGGGAAACCCAGTGGAACCGCGAAGGACGTTTCCAGGGCATTCGCGATATTCCCTTGAACGAAAACGGTAAAAACCAAGCTCAAAAGGCGGCGGAATTTCTTAAGGATGTCCCTATCAATCTAGGCATCAGTAGTCCCATGGCCCGGCCTAAGGAAACGGCGGAAATCATTCTGCAATATCACCCCGATGTGGAGTTGGATTTACAACCGGAATTAACGGAAATTTGCCATGGCTTGTGGGAAGGCAAGCTAGAAACGGAAATTGAAGCGGAATACCCCGGATTATTACAACAGTGGAAAGATGCCCCCGCTACGGTGCAAATGCCGGAAGGGGAAAATCTGCAACAGGTCTGGGACCGGGCAATCGCCTGTTGGCAGGATCGGGTCAAATTCTATAGCCAAGGAGATGGCTCCACGGTGGGGATTGTGGTAGCCCACGATGCCATCAACAAAGTTATTTTGGCTTATTTATTGGGGTTATCCCCAGCCCATTTTTGGCAGATTAAACAGGGTAATGGTGGGGTGAGTGTGATTGACTATCCCCAGGGTCTGGATAAACCCCCGGTGATTCAGGCTATTAACCTAATGGGCCATTTGGGCACAGTGTTGGATAAAACCGCTGCCGGGGCTCTCTAGGCCTGGTAAATTGGCAACTAGCGCTCCCATTAGTTCTAGTTCCGTAACTGCCTTTTTGCCATGACTCACTTTGGTTTACTCTGTCCAGCCACCACGGGACATCTCAACACCATGTTGCCCCTGGGTAGGGAACTGCAACAACGGGGTCATACCGTAACTCTGTTTGGGGTGCTGGATGCCCAGGCTAAAACCCTGGCCGCCAGTCTGAATTTTCAGGCGATCGCCGAGGTGGAATTTCCCTTGGGGGCCCAGGCAGAATTTATAGCCCAGTTGGGAAAACTCAGTGGGCTTAAGGCGTTGCAATACACTGTGGCCACGATTACAAAAAAAGCGGAATCCTTCTTGGCGGAAGCCCCGGGGGTGATGACCCGGGCCGGTGTAGAAGTTTTATTGGTCGATCAAGTTTCCCAAGAAGGGAGCACCATTGCCGATCGCCTGGGCATTCCCTTTATAAGTATATGTAGTGCTGTAGTTCTTAATCGTGAGCCCACCATACCGCCCTATTCCACCCCTTGGCAATATGATCCCCGTTGGTCGGGGCAACTGCGGAATCGCCTTGGCTATGCAGTCTTAAATTGGGTCACCAAACCGATTACAGAATTGATCAATGATTATCGTCGTCGCTGGAATTTACCCCCCCAATTTAGCCCCAATGACCGCTACTCCCAATTGGCGCAAATTAGTCAGCAACCGGCGGCCCTGGAATTTCCACGACAATGTTTACCGTCATGCTTTCACTTCACTGGCCCTTTTCACAGTACAGTCGGCCGGGATGTTTCTGATTTTCCTTGGGAGAAATTGACCAATCAACCTCTCATCTACGCCTCCCTTGGTACCATTCAAAATCAGTTAGTGGGCACGTTTGAAACCATTGCCAAAGCCTGTCTAGGTTTAGATGTTCAATTAGTCATTTCCTTGGGGGGAGCCAAGCTGGAATCTTTTCCTGTACTACCGGGCAATCCCCTCGTTGTCCATTACGCTCCCCAACTGGAACTGCTACAAAGAACCGCCCTCACCATTACCCATGCCGGTCTCAATACCACATTAGAATGTCTCAATAATGCAGTGCCAATGGTGGCCATTCCCATTGCCAATGATCAGCCAGGGGTGGCGGCCAGAATTACTTGGGCCGGAGTGGGGGAATTTATCCCATTAAGTAAACTCAATGAGACAAATCTACGGTCGATCCTCAACAAGGTTCTAACGGAGGATTCCTATAAAAAGAATGCTCTCCGGCTTCAGCAAGCAATTAGGACTTCTGGGGGAGTTGCTAAGGCAGCGGATATTATTGAACGGGGGACAATGGGGGCAGGAAGTCGATCTTAGGTTAGTAAACTTTGAGCTTTGCCAAGATGGAAAATCACGATAACCTTAAGGAACTATTCTGGCGATCGCCCTGAGATTTTATGGTTTTCCCTTCCCCTAATGGTGGTGGCTCCGACCACGGTAAATCTAATTTTGACGAATACGATGACATCACAGGAGCTCGTCGGGAAGAGGCTCTGAAAAAAGCCCGCAACTGGTTTGTCATTTTGGTGGTGGGAGGACTGGTGCTGGGGATAGTGGTGGCTTTTGGCGTGGTGCAGGTTCTTAATAGCTTGGGATTAACGCAAAAACCCGATGCCCCCCTCCGTATTGAGATGGAGCGGGAAAGTCCACCGCAGCAATAGAATATTGCCAATCTCCGTTGCCGAATTTGCTGGGCGATCGCCCTTGGTTGAGGTCCATTAGCCCAGCAGAGGCCTCCACCAGGCTTCATTGTCCAAATACCATTGCACTGTCTGCTTTAACCCCTGTTCCACGGTCACTTTGGGCTCCCAGCCTAATTCCTGTTTAATTTTGCTGGCATCAATGGCATAACGGCGATCATGCCCTGGGCGATCGGTTACATAGGTGATTAATTTTTCGGCCGGCTGCACAGGCAAATGGGGCACTAATTCATTCATTAATTGACATAAAAGTTTAACTAATTCAATATTTTTGACTTCATTATTGCCGCCAATGTTGTAGGTTTCCCCTGGTAAAGCTTGGTTCAAAACCAAGTCCAGAGCTTGACAGTGATCTGTGACATAGAGCCAATCCCGTACGTTCTCGCCGTCGCCGTACACTGGTAAGTTTTTCCCCTGTAAAATATGCAGACACATCAGAGGAATTAACTTTTCAGGGAATTGATAGGGGCCGTAATTGTTGGAACAATTGGTAATTAAAGTAGGCAGACCATAGGTGTGAAAATAGGCCCGCACCAAATGATCACTGCCAGCTTTGGAAGCGGAATAGGGACTATTGGGGGCGTAGGAAGTTGTTTCTCGAAAACCCGGTTCATCGGGGGCTAAACTACCGTAAACTTCATCGGTGGAAACATGGAGAAAACGAAACTGGGCTGGTCTTCCCTGCCTCTGCCAATGTTCTCGAAAAGCTTCTAATAGGGTGAAAGTGCCCACCACATTGGTTTGCACAAAGGTCCCAGGGCCAAGGATGGAACGATCAACATGGGATTCCGCCGCAAAATGGGCGATGGTTTCAATCTTTTCTTCCTTCAACAATTTATCCAACAAATGGCGATCGCCAATATCCCCCTGAACAAAACGGAAATTAGCTAATTTTTCCAAAGGGGCCAGGGTTGCTCGGTTACCAGCATAGGTAAGGGCGTCTAAAACAACAATGGGGCGATGGTCATAGGCTTGAACGCAATGGTAAACAAAATTAGCACCAATAAAACCGGCCCCACCGGTAATCAGAACGGGAGTGTTGGCCATAGGAAAGAACGATTAAAAACGCTTAAATCAAATGGGGACGCTGTCCAAAAGTCTTTGCAAAATTGCCTTGGGATCTTTGCCGCTCGCAGGAATTAAACGGTGGGCCAAAACATGGGGAGCAACAAATTTCACATCATCATCAATGGCATAATCCCGTTCTTCCAAAAAGGCAAAAGCTTGGGTCGCCCGTTGCAGAGCTGTAGTACCCCGCGGACTAACCCCCAAAGTAACATCCTCATCAGTCCGGGATGCCCGCACCAATCGCAAAAGATACTGTTGCAAGTCTTCCGTCAATTTCACCTGCCGCACCGCTTTTTGTAATGCCTCCACTTCTTCCAGGGAAATGCAGGATTCCAAATCCCCCACGGCGATCGCCTCTGGATTTTGTTGCCGCTGGAGCATTTTTAGTTCTTCTGCTTCCGAGGGGTAACCCAAACTCAGGGAAAGGGCAAAACGATCCAACTGGGCTTCCGGTAGGGGAAAAGTGCCCTGGTACTCAATGGGATTTTGTGTGGCAATGACAAAGAAGGGATGGGGCACCAATCGGGTCTCACCATCAACTGTTACCTGCCTTTCCTCCATTACCTCCAACAAAGCGGCCTGGGTGCGGGGGGTAGCCCGGTTAATTTCATCGGCTAGCAGAATATTTGCAAACGCTGGGCCAGGCAAAAATTCAAACTCACGACTACTGGGGTTCCAAATGTTAGTGCCAGTAATATCGGTCGGCAATAAATCGGGGGTGCACTGTACCCGTTGAAACTTGCCATTAATGGACCGGGCCAGGGACTTGGCCAGGAGGGTTTTGCCCACACCGGGTACATCTTCCAACAGAGCATGGCCCCCGCTCAGTAGGGCCACTAGCACCAAACGAATGGCCTCATCCTTGCCCACAATGGTTTGACTAAGATTTTGGGTCAGGACGGAAATCTGTTCTCGCATAGGGGAAGTATCGCGCCGAGGGCTAAGGTGGTTTGGATAACAAATCAACAGCTTTCACTGTACCTTACCCGATGTGCCCAAGGTAACTGTGTATTTGCAGAGTCCACTGGTTTAGTATTGACGGGCAAAAGGTTGAAAAAATTCCTTGACAGTCAACTAAACAGCAACTTTATGGACAAAATTTACTTTTTTAATCTAGTAGTCATTAGTTCGTTGTAGGTTTAAAAACTGGGTAAATTCCGGTTTAAAAAGCAATTTAACTACGCCCGTAGGTCCATTTCTATGTTTAACAATTAACAGTTCTGCTACCCCTGGATCCGGCGTGTCAGGATTATAATATTCATCTCGATAAATCATCATAATCAAATCTGCATCTTGCTCAATGCTGTTATGAACGATGATGTCATTCGCAACAAAATTATGTAGACTTGGCACAGTTAAATCAAAAACTTCTTCGATTCCAGCTTCGGTGACAGAGGTAATGGTATCCCAATAAATATCACTCTGAGACAATTTGTTTACCTCAGCTAATTCTATTTTATTACTTGTATATTGAATTGCATGGCGAGGCAAAGTACAGCCATCACCAATCAAGTGCCCCAGTAGTCCCAGTTCCTCATCACTCATTAACTGTAAAGCATGACTTTCTAGTTTACGGGGCAGGGCAATATACTCCTGTAAAGATAACTCATCTAATCTCTTCCAACCATCAATAGTTAAAAATTTATGATTTGCCGTTGCTTTAATAGTTCTACCTAGCCGAGTTTTCAAAATGTAAACCAGCTTTTTTCCAGTGCAAAATACACGACTAACTTTAGCTGATTCTAGTTTCATTGTCTGTTCATTAATTGCCCATACTTCAAAATCTTTTTGATCTACTAGATCTCTAATAGAGGCTCTTTTACTTGTAACTAAGTTAACTAAACTATCTCCACTAATACAACCACTTTCTCTCAAATCTGACATCATTGGTCGCTTATTAGTTCTCGATTCCACCGCTCGACTCAGCTGAGATAACGCAATTACCGGCGCATTAATTTCCCTAGCTAAACCTTTGAGGGAACGGGTAATTTTTGATAACTCCTGCACCCGATTATCACTGCCGCCCTCCATTAGTTGTAAATAATCAATTAAAACCATGCCCAAGGGACCTTTTTGCTCACTTTGCAGACGTCGAACTTGGGAACGCATTTGGGTCACGGAAATACTTGCCGTATCATCAATGTAGATAGGCAAACTAGAAAGGGTGCCCATGGCTGCCGTTAAAGGCTCAAATTCTGCTTGGCTAAAATGCCCCGTCCGCAGACGATTACTATCAATTAAAGATTCACTGGCCAAAAGTCTTAATGCTAACTGTTCCTTAGACATTTCTAGGCTAAAAATAGCCACTGGCAAATTTTGATTTTTGGCAATATTTGCGGCAATTCCTAAGCCAAAAGCTGTATTATGCACACAGATATCATTGGCAATGAAGTTATGGGTTTCTGGCACTGTCAAATCATAGACTTGTTTTAAGCCAACGGATTCAATGGAAACAATTTCATCCCAATAAATATCACTAGTCGCCAATTGCTGAAAGGGAACATTTGCCAAGGAGTTTGATAGCTTTAGTAAGCGAGCTCTTGTCAAAGCTCTTTTGCCTACATGAAGATTACTGCAATTAATAATGCCGGAACGCTTAGCTAAAGAAGACCAAGATTCATTTTCTTTAGATAATTTTAATTGTTCCCAAAGCTCGATAGGAATAAGATCACAGTTAGTCTGATAGTTTCTATTGATTAGTAAAGATTGAATAGCGATAAGTTGCTCTTCCTTACCAAAAATGCCAATTTGCTCAATAAAATTTTTAATTGAATAAGCATCAGTAATATCCAATTGCCAAGCATTTCTTAATTGATCATTATATTTAACTGCTTTTCTTTTGAGTTTTGCAATAATACTAAATCTCAAAAGAAGATGCTGAACTTGTCGAGCTAATTTTTCACTGACACTGCAATAACCTAGCTGAATTTGCTGACTTTTAAGAATGCTAGCCCAACCGTCCGTGGCAAACAAGCGATTTAGAAAGAGAGCCAGTAAAGATTTCTCCAATTGAAAAACTAGATCAGGAATAGTTTTGGTATGGGCGGTTTTACCATCTACCCCCAGTTCTTCTAGCCAAATTTTTATACTACTAGCTCCATTTTTTATCAGTTCCGTTTCCTGGGCTTCTGGAGGCAACAATAGACTGGGCTCAACTCCTAAAGCCTGGCAAAGTAATTTGAACTTATTTTTCTCTGGAAAACAATAACCTTTTTTCCAATTATCAATGCTGGCAATGCTGACTTTTACTTTACTAGCTAATTCTTTGGTTTTTAAAGATCTAGTTTTAATTATGTTATTAAGATTCTCACTAAAAATTTCTCTTTTCCGAGCGATTACTTTTACATTCTTAGAAATTCTTAAGGTCGGAGTGCGGGTGTTGTTAGAAGTTTCAACAGTAAGTTTAATACCTGGAAAATCCCTAGTTGCCTCCTCAAAATCTGCCCTAATTCTAGGGTTAATATTAGTAAATCGAGGACAGGATCCGGTAACATCTCCATCACCAATCAAATATGCCAATAATTTGACCTTACCAGAATTTAAAATTTTGTTGCCAAAACAAGGTATGTGACGGGGCACAGCAATTTTATCCCCTACTTTTAAATTGGCAAGGGTCTGCCAACCCATTATTGTGAGATAGGGATGGGTCAATGTAGTTTCCAGAGAACGCCCCAATCTTGTGGTGACACGAAAAACTGGTTTAATGCCATCGTCAATGAAGTCTGAAGGCTTGGTCCAATCGAGTTTCCAATCTTGGTTAAGGGTTAATAACTCTGCTTTCTTTTGCTTATAAATTTCGGCGATTGTACAAATACGTCCATTTGCTAAAACAATTTCTGCATTGGCCGCACAGCACTTACCCATTGATGGCCGACCAGCCAAGATAATTAAATCTGCCCGCTGTAATCCCCCTGTCATCGCATCGAGGTCATAGAACTGAGTTTCTACCCCTGGACTGGAAAGTTTTTCGTGTAATTTATCTAGTTCAATGAAAGTGTTAACTAAGGTTTCCGATAGGGGGACTAGTCCTGCCTGGGGACGGGATTGGGTCAAGCGAAAGATTTTCTGTTCCGATTCGTCAAAAATTACTTCTAATTCTTTGCTGGTTTCATAACCTAAATCAACGATGTCATACCCCGCTGCAATCAATTGGCGGCGCAAATATTTATCCATTACTAGGACAGCAAAACGGTCAATGTTCGCCGCTGAAATGGTGCGATCTAACAATTGGGTTAATTTGATCATGCCCCCGATCGCCTCGAAATGATGGTGATCTTGGAGCCAACTGCTGACGGACATCAAATCTGTGGGCTGACTTTGGCCATGGAGACTGAGCATGGCCTCATAGATCAAACGATGGGCTTTGACGTAAAAAGCGTCCACCACTAAGAGGTCAATGATGCGACCTATGGCCTCTGGATCGAGGAGAATACCCCCCAGGATGCACTCTTCAGCTTCAATGTTTTGGGGCGGTAGGGCGGGGTTAGCAACCATTAAGTTGGAATGATTCGAGACAGTCTAATTCTCAGCTAATGGAGAAAATATTTTAAGCGGTGTAGGAAGAAACCATGGCGGGCTGTCGCTCTGGAGTCCCGTATCGGTTGGCATAGAAGGCTAGAATTTCCTCGATTATCTGGCGATCGCCGGGGGCAAAATCATCATTAAAGCTTAATTCGATCCCTCCGACCTGACTGTTGTAATAGTCAAACTCAGTAAAAGTGGGGGCGAAGAGGGTGGCTGTTACTCCGGCAATCTGTTGCACGTGGGCTGCTATTTCTCGGTAAACGGCGAGGGGCAGTTGAGGAAAACAAATAATTTCGCTATGCAAGGCAGTGGTGACCAACAAAAACTTCTCATATGCCCATGATATAGCGAATACCCCGCCCATGATGCTTTGGGGCTATAAAGCCTTTAATCGTAGGATGCACTGCGGTTTTGCTCAAACTTTTTTTCGAGCGGTGAAGAACTGAGTAATTCTCGCTCAGCCTCTAATTCCAGGATTTTGGTCTCAATTCTTGCAAACAAACTGCTGGCACTGGCGTTGTTAAAATTGCCGGTAATCTCTTCGATTTTTTGGGCGGCGATCGCCGATTTCAGGCGGGCTAAGTAAAGACTCTTTTGACTTTTGAGTTCCAGATATTTGCGCTCCAACTTTTGTAGGTCCCCCCGCACCCGTTCAATGATGGCCCGTTGTTCTGTGAGGGATTCTCCCAGAGCTTCCGTATGACTTTGGTAGGAACGCTTCTGGGTTAACGCTTCCCTTGCCAATTGTTCATTACCTCCATCCAAAGCTGCCTGGGCCTTTTCGTACCACCGTTGGGTAATCAGTTTCTGGGCTTCCCTCTGACGTTCCGTGCTTTTAAACGTGGCAATGGCTTGGGCCAAGGCTCGTCGTAACTCAATTAACTCCAGCTCCATTTCCCCCAATAAACGTTCAAGCAGTTCCTCTGGGGCTTCCTGTTGCCGTTGCCAATGGCTCAACTGGGACTTCAACGCCCGTCCAACCCGATTTAAAAGTTCCATAGCAAAGGGGTCAAACCCTAGTAGGGTGCTTGGTTAAGGCTTTCTAGTTCTTGCACTAGCTGTTGAGTGGCCGGGCTTGTGCCAGCATCAGCGGTACTTCCCCCCTGATTATAAATTCTGGTTAACTGTTGGCGGGTTTTCTGATTAAAAGATTGACCTTCACCACCACCAGTGGCGGGTCCTGGGGCAGTTGCGTTGGGCAACTGTTGGTAGATTTGCGATTGCACATCGCCACCGGCCGGAGTTGCAGAACCGGAAACATTAGCATTTTGGGTGGCGTAATTAGCCTGGGCCACCGGGGGTGGGGGGGCAATGGCACTGCCCATACCGGCACTAATGGGCGGAGGAGGGGGAGGAGGAAGAGGAGGAGTCGGGGCTTGACGAATGGGTTGAATAGCAATGGTGGGCAATGGTGAGCCTGACTGACTAGGCCGGGGGGAGATAATAGGGCCGGAGCCGGCTGCTACATAACGGGGATCATTCAAATAGGGGCTATAACCGGCCATGGGCACTGGCTGGGCTGGGGGGATCATTGCCGGAGGTGAAGAAACAGAAGGATTTTGATGGGCGATCGCCTGGGGGGAACGGGGAATAGATTGTTCCGGCTCCCGCACCACCACTACCTCACTGAGCTTTTGTAAGTTAAGGCGAGGGGAAACTTCCGCCACTGGAGGCAAGCTGGGGGGAATGGGGGGTAAACCGTCAAAGTTAGCCACTGTCATCGCTGGCCCCGGCACCCTCGCGGTCAAACCGTAGATGGTCAATAGGCCATTGGCCGCCACCAACATCAGCAGTCCCACCAAACTCCAGGGGGTGAACAGGCGGGCGAAAAGTTCCTCTGTGGAAGTGGGGGATTCTTTACTCTGGGGAACTGGGCGATCAATGAAGCTGAAGGCAAAACTCTCCGTTGCCTCTAGGGGAGAATCCAAAGCCGCCAAGCTTGACTCCCCCGGTTCATAGGTTACCCCAGGGTTAGTTTCCTCCTCGGCCATCAATTCTGCCTGAATGCAGTCGGACTCGTTGGAAATAGAGGAAGATTTATCAACGGCGGAGTAGTCGGTCATGGCAGGGGCACCAATCAACGGCGGTTTATTCGGGGCCAAGTAAGCTTAGGCAAACCGATGGATGTAAAGCAGCATTTCTGGAGGTGGGAGTCTGAGCGACATTCTAGCCCAGGCATGGTCCTAATTGACATCCCCACCAAAGACCCAGTTTGCATCAAGGGGGTTCCTACAACGAAACCTCCTAACCCCAATAACTCTCAAAACTCTCCGCATCATGCATAGGCAGATTGCTATCTCAAAAGTGGTGAGTTTCCATCATTATGCGTCTGAAGTGTTACAGGACAGGAATGGTAAAATTGGAGTAGAACATGGCCCGGTAAAGGAATTTTTCCAGTCCCTCACCAGCCATAACCATTCTCACAAATCCTGTGAATCGAGCTGAACAAGTGTCTGAGTTTCCCCTTCTACTGATGGGCCCATGATCTTTGTTTTTTAATCAGTTTGTTCCTTTGATTTAACTGGAGAGCAGTCCTTTTTGCCTTGGGGCAGCCGATTTTTGCTGCTCAAAAATTCTTCATTAGATTTGGGCTTTGAGTCTATGTCTGTTTCTTTACCTGGTTGTGGGCCAGAGGAATTTTTGCAGAAAGTGGCAGACGCAATGCCAGGGGTATCATACTGCCTTGTTCAACACAGTGATGATTCTGTTGCCTTTACCTATGTAAGCTCCAAAATTGAACTTGTTTACGAAGTCAGTGCCGCCGCCGCGCTGGCCGATGCGGAAACACTTATAAAGCAAATTCATCCCGACGACCAAATTCGCCAAAGCCAAGCCCTAGCCCATAGTCGGGCTACCCTTGAACCGTTATCTTCAGAATGGCGCATCATCACCCCGTCAGGAAAACTCAAGTGGTTACGCACCAACTCCCAACCCGAAAGATTGGTCAATAATGACACTGTCTGGTTCGGCGTAGTGTTGGATATTACGGCGGAAAAGCAAACCCAACAGGAATTAATTCGATTAAAGAACTTCCTTCAACAAAGTGAGCAAAAATTTCGCCTGGTTTTTGAAAATGCCAACATTGGTGTTTGTTTAGTAGATCTCCAGGGCAACTTGATTAGGGTGAACCGGAAGATGGCCGATATATTCGGCTATACCCCAGAGGAAATGCAATCTATGGGGGTCAATGATTTAGCCATGCCGGAAGATAAGCAAATTAGCACTCAAGCAATGAAAGAAGCGATCAATAATCATACAGACTTTGCTACCTTTGAAAAAAGATATATTCACCGTGAAGGTTATGTTATTTATGGTGAAGTTTCCACATCTTTGGTACGGACTATTAACGGAGAGCCACTATATTTTATTTCCCATGTTAAGGATATTACTAGGCGAGTCAAATATGAACAAGAAATCACCAAATCCAGAGATGATGTTAGCAAAATCAATCAGCAGTTAGAACAGAGGGTCAAACTTCGAGCTGCAGAAATATGTGAACAACAGCAGTTACTACAACTTTATTTTGATCAATCTATCATTGGCATGGCCATAGTTTCCGTCGATAAATTTTGGCGCAACGTCAACCGCAAATTCTGCGAAATGGTAGGTTATTCCCCCGGGGAACTGCGAATAAAAACCTGGGCAGAAATTACCCATCCCGATGATATTCAGCAAGATTTGGAAAATTATCAGCGCCTATTGAACGGAGAAATAGATGGCTACCAAATTGATAAACGTTACATTCACAAGAATGGTCATTTTGTCTATGTCAACCTTGGGGTACAAGCTAACCGCCATCCCGATGGCAGTTTAAATTTTTGTGTGGTTATGATCCAAGATATCGGTGACCGAAAAGCCATGGAAAATAGTATTTCTTTGGCTTTACAACGGGAAAAGGAATTAAATGAACTGCGTTCCCAATTTATTACCGCCATCTCCCACCAATTTCGGACTCCTTTAACGACTATTTCCTGTGCCGCCTCAATTATGGAAAAGTTTCAGGAAAAAATCACAAGGGAAAAACAAGCACAGTATCTAGAATCAATTCTCAGAGGAGTTAAGCATATTGATGAGTTGATTAATGATATTACCACCATTAATCTCAACAATGAAGAAATTGAGCCCATGGTGGTTGATGGTGATCTGCTGGCTTTTTGTGAGAGTTTAGTTCGTAAAAATGAATATCTCCATGCACCTTATCAAATCTATTTTTCTGCCCATTTAATTTCTAAATGTGAACAACCATCAATTAAATTTGATCCAGTTTTGTTGGCACCAATTTTAAATCATTTACTTACCAATGGCATTAAGTATTCCCTGACTGATTTTACAATTAATTTTCGTCTCCGGGAATCTGCTGACACGATCATTTTTGAAATTGAAGACCATGGCATTGGCATTCCCCCGGGGGAGCTAGATAAAATTTTTGAGCCGTTTGAGCGGGGTTCCAATGTGGGACATATTGCGGGTATTGGCATTGGTTTGACGATCGCCAGAAAATTGGTAACCTTCTATGGGGGCAAAATCGAGATTAAAAGTGAGCTGGGGCTGGGCACAACGGTGCGTTTATCCATTCCTAAATAGCCATCCACTGGTCCAGATCTCGTCCTCTTTTCCGGCCTGCTAGTTGGGAAAAGTTTATTCATCCTTTTGGAAATAATGCTGATTATTGCCATGCTTTGCCTGGGGTTATTGCTGTCCCAGGGGGTAGCTAGTTTGATTTTGCTTAGTCGTTTGGTTAAGGGAGCCCAACGGCGATCGCCATTGAAACCAATATTTTTGCCGAAAGATGGTGCCCGAAATGTGTCGGTGGTGGTGCCTACGTTGAATGAAGCGGCCCGGTTAACGCCCTGTCTGGTGGGTTTGGCACAACAGGGGCCACCGTTGCGAGAGGTTTTGGTGGTGGATAGTCGTTCTACCGATGGCACCCAGAGCTTAGTTCAAACCCTGGCGAAAGATAATCCCCGTTTGCGACTGTTGACCGATGATCCCTTGCCGGATAATTGGGTGGGTCGACCCTGGGCCCTCAACTACGGTTTCAACCAAAGCGATGGCGCTAGTGAGTGGATTTTGGGCATTGATGCGGACACCCAACCCCAACCGGGGCTAGTGGCCAGTGTGGTACAAGCGGCGGAGGAAGAAGGCTACGACATACTTTCCCTTTCACCCCAATTTATTTTGCAATCGGCCGGGGAATGGTGGCTCCAACCGGCACTGCTGATGACTTTGCTTTACCGCTTTGAATCCGCAGGAGTGAGGCAACAGGCTCCGGAAACAGTTATGGCCAACGGCCAATGTTTTCTCTGTCGGCGATCGGTGTTGGAGGCTTTGCAGGGCTATAAGCTGGCGGCTCGCTCCTTTTGTGATGATGTGACTTTGGCCAGGGCGGCGGCCCAACGGGGCTATCGGGTGGGTTTTCTCGATGGAGCTAACCTGATCCGGGTAAGAATGTATGAAGGTATTGGCGAGACTTGGCGGGAATGGGGGCGGTCTTTGGATTTAAAGGATGCGACGGTGCCGACCCGGCTATGGGCAGAGGTTATTTTTTTGGTACTGGTGCAGGGCTTGCCCATTTTGCTTTTTTCCCTATTGTTGATGCTCTGGGGGGAAGATTTTGATTTTTTGACCCTCCGCTTGGCGATCGCCCTCAATGGATTGCTACTTTTAATCCGTTGGGCCATGTTGATTGCCATTTATCCTTCCTATTACCGACCTTCGGGGCAGGGAGCTTGGAGTTATTGGCTTTCTCCGTTGGCTGATCCTTTGGCGGTGACCAGGATTATTCTTTCCGCTTCCCAAACCCCAAAACAGTGGCGGGGTAGAGTTTACTAAGGTTTACCTCAGGCAAAGTTGACATCATCTCTTCCATAAAAGGAAAGGGATTCCTAAACCTCACGATTTAGGTTGCTGCTTCGTAGTAACGGCCTCTACTCCCTAGGAGTTTTATGGCCTTACGTTTACGACCCAGACTATCCCCCCAAGCCCTGGGGTTCTTCGGTGTCGATTTTCGACGGAAAGATGTTATGGGTTGACTCAAGGGATGGACTGCCCATTGCCCTATCCTCTTTTCTCTGTTTATCGATGTCTATCGATTTGTCTGCGCCGCCAGTTTTAGTGGACTTCGCTCGTTAGGCTTTCTTAATCCATTGTCTCGGGGGGGTCAGTGACCACTTCCACTCTATCTTGTCAAGTCGTTCTAAAGCACGGGCTTTTAGACCCATTGTTTTGATAATATCTGTTTACGATGTGCCCAGGCCATGGGAGCGATCCGTCTGCCCTGAATATGGAAACTAAAAAGGACCTAATAGTCTCTTTATAATCTAAGTGAATCCTTACTTTACTTTGGGCTTTTCTCCTTTGGTGAATGATATGCTCCCTTTGAATGCGATGAATCCCCGTCAATCCTTTAGCTCTAAGTTTAGTGGTGCGCTATTGGTAAGCACCATGGCCTGTTTGGGTCTGTGGACACAGGAAGCATTAGCTCAAATTGGTAGTCCATCCCCCGGTCAATTACAACAAGTTAGCCCTCAAAACGCTCCTTCGGTTCTCCCCCCGGAGAGTGAATATACCCTCGGTCCTGGCGATCGCCTCCGGGTTGATGTGCTGCAGGTGGAAGGGTTATCTGGGGAATATCAGGTCTTGGTTGATGGCACCATCGGTTTTCCCCTCATTGGCACTGTTAGAGTTGTCGACCTAACCATCCCGGAGCTAAACCAACTTTTGGTTAATCAGTACGCAAAATATATCCGCCGTCCCTTGGTCACCGCCATTCTGACTGTTCCCCGGCCCCTAAGTATTACCCTTGCCGGTGAGGTAAATTCCCCGGGCGCCTATGCCCTGGCGATCGAAGGTGGTCAGAAGTTTCCCACCCTGACCCAAGTTATCCAGCAGGCCGGTGGTCTCACCCCGGTATCTGATATTAGTCGAGTGCAACTGCGGCGGCAAAAAGGTAACTACGAAGAAAACTACAGCATCAACCTGTGGGAACTACTGCGGGAAGGAAACTCCCGTCAAAACGTAACCTTACGGGACGGGGACATCGTCATTATCCCTAGTAAAACAGCTACAGATCCGAGGGAAGTTCGACAATTAGCCGACGCAAATTTTGGCATCCGCTTTGAGCAAGAAATCAACGTAGCGGTGATTGGAGAAATTTTTCGCCCTGGTTCTTACAAACTTTCCCCTGCCATTCGAGCTTCTAGCATTGGTGAAGTTGGTGGCGGCGGTGGCGGTGGTGGCTCAAGTCTGAACGTAGAAAATACCCAACCTGTGCGTTTAACCCAAGCTATTCAGGAAGCAGGGGGCATTAAATCCCAGGCGGATATTCGCAATGTCGAAGTGCGGCGGGAAAATCGGGATGGCAACTTCGAGTTAATTGTGGTGAATCTTTGGGAACTTTTGGACGAAGGGAATTTAGATAAGGACGTTATTCTCCAAAACGGCGATGTCATCACGGTTCCCCAAGCTAAACAACTTTCACCAGATGAATTTGAAGCCATTGCCACTGCCAACTTTTCCCCTCGCTCCATCACTGTTAACGTTGTCGGAGAAGTGCGACGGGGAGGTGCGATTCAGCTCCAGCCGAATTCAACCTTGAACCAAGCAATTTTAGCAGCTGGTTCTTTTGATCCTATTCGAGCAGATAAAGCTAGTGTTGATCTGATTCGTTTAAACCCCGATGGTACAGTCACGAGGCTTAATATTGCCCCAGATTTTGGTCTTAACATTAGTTCCGACAGAAACCCGACTCTGAGAAATAATGACGTAGTCTTGGTTAACACCAGCGGTTTAACCCAGGCTACCGACACCCTAAGGGAACTATTTAGCCCCATTGGAGCACTATTGGGAGGAGGAGGTCTTAGTTTAATCAACCTAATTAATTAATAACTAGCAGTCAAGATTGATTGATAATAGTGTCTATATTTTCTAGATAATTGGTGCTATCAGAATCTCCCTATTTGAACATAACTTTTAACTTTGATAACCAGTTTACTCAACTTCTAATAAAAATTGAATATTGAGCGATATTTTGATAATAATCATTAGTAAACTACTTGTGGATATGATTGATGAATCATAGCAAAAAGATTACAGAAATCTATCAGGACTTGGTATTGCTAAGTCGATCTAAATCTAGTCTAAGAGATGATTTTTCTACACTCTCGACATTATTTTATCAATTTATTAAAGCTTTTGCAAAGTCAAAAAATATAGTTTTTAAGAATTTTTATGCACAATTTAGATATTGTGTTGGTAAAATAAATCTAGATGAGCAAGATATAAGCAATTTTGAGGCTTTTCGTAAATTTATCCGTAGAGGTTTTTCGGAAAAGGTAAATAAAGTTGCAATTGAACAGGGGATTTTGTTACTCCAGAAACTGTGTCTGCAAACAGTTCAAAGTTCTAATTTAATAGAGTTTACTTTTGACAATAACAAGTATAACAATCAATATTTTACCGCGCTTTTTCAGACAAGGCGATCGCCGTCTACCAAGTACCTAAAGCTTTTATATACAGGGCATCATAGGAGTCAATCAAAGCGGGCATTTCGTATTTATGGTTTTGATTTAGAAAACTTACAAACTAATATTACGATAGATTGTGATTGGTTTAATACTCCCCATTTATTTTATCTGACTGATTTATTAAAAACTGATTCTTTGATCGCTTGCCATAATTTGATTTCAACAAATGAAAACAGATATAAAGCCAACTCTCAATCATTGATAGTAATAGAGCCGGATTTTCTGGTGGATGCCAGTGCTATCAGTGAGTGTTTTGGCAACAAAAATACAAGCAGTAATATTTTTTGGTTGACTAGACTAGTAGGAGAATTAGCTGGTAGTGCAGCTTTTAAGGGAACTATTGTGGGTTATTACCTAGATGAATTAGTCAGAAATAAGCAAATTAACATTGCTCAGATTTTTACAGATTACAAAAAATCAGACGCTCTGAGATCCGCTTACCTTGGGGAGCAGGAAATGACAAATATCCAAACATCAATCTCCCAAGAACATATGCCCAACATCAGTCAATTGGTAGAAAGGCTACAGGAAGAAAACTTGAGAATATGGATTGAACCCACATTTTTTTCACAACATTATGGCTTACAAGGAAGATTAGATTTATTAACTATTAACTCAAATGGATTTAAAGATATTATTGAACTAAAAAGTGGTGGTCCTCCCCGTCCAGGTAGAGAATGGAAAAATCATAAAATGCAGGTGGTAGCTTATAACATGATGTTGGAAAGCACCTATGAGAATTATGTCGGTAGCAAAGAGATATTTTATTCCAAATCAGATCAGCCCCGCAGAAATATTGTTAGCGAATCTCAAGAAAAGAATGAGTTAATTAAAATTAGAAATGAAATTGTTTGCCAAATTTATCAGTTAGCTACGGGGGATTTTAGCAACTTAGATCAGCTTAAAGCTGATGGTGCTGGAGAATTACCAGAATATAATCAACGACGTTTAAAACGTTTTCAACAAAATTACCAGCCAGAAAAGTTGACAACAAACTATTATCAACAGCTACTCTCGTTCATCCTAAGGGAATTAATTAATAGTAAAACATCAGATCATCAGCAAGCAAACTTAGAAGATAAGCATCAAAAATCCATAGGCTTTGCTAGTTTGTGGTTAGATGATTTCAATGTTAAACAGAATAATTATCGCTTAATTTATGATCTTCAACTAACCAAGATTGATAAACAAAAAAGTTATCTTTCATTGGCGTTGACTCAAGCTGATGTGCCCCATTCATTCCGTTCCGGTGACATGGTAATTATTTACCCCAAAATAGATGGGGTGTATGAACCGTTAAAACAACATATTTTTAAAGGTTCGATCAAGGTAATTAATCAAGGGCAAATAATAGTTTCTTTATTCAATAAGCAAAATGATTATTCATTTATTGAGCAATATGCCTTTTGGGCTTTAGAGCCAGATATTTTCGAGCGCAACTACTGGAGTAGTATTGCATGTTTGCTGGAAATATTGTCTTGTTCCATGGAGAGAAAACAAATACTTTTAGGATATTTGGAACCAAAAAAGATACCAATAGATTATCAGGTAAATACTTACTTAACTAATGATCAAAATCAAATTATTTGCGAAGCTCTACAAGCTCAGCATTATTACTTACTCCAGGGACCACCAGGTACAGGAAAAACTAGTATCTTTTTGGTTAATTATGTAACAGAACTACTCAAATCAAATAAAAAAAACATTTTTATCCTTGCTTTTACCAATAAGGCAGTGGAACAAATTTGTAAAGCTCTTAAGTTCCCACGGTATGGAGAGCCAATAGATTACCTGCGTTTAGGCAACAAAACTGTAGTTGATGAAAATTTGCTGGCTGAAAAATTAACTGGGGATAATGCGGATCTTTGGCGCAAGTGCTTACAAGAAAATCAAGTATTTGTCACCACCGTTTCTACCTTTAAAGATAAGTATTTATTACTCAGGGAGTTTGTTGGTGAATTTGATCAGCTAATCATTGATGAGGCTTCCCAATTAACGGAGGCGGATGTGGCTGGAATCGTGGTTTTATTCAACAAGTTTGTCTTGATTGGTGATCAAAAGCAATTGCCGGCAGTAATTACTCAGAATGAAGAAGAATGTCGGGTTGAAGTGGAGCCATTCCGCCGCTATGCCATTAACATTACTGATTGGAAAATGTCCTTGTTTGAAAGATTAATTACCAATGCTAAAAATAAGGGTTGGAGTCATTGTTATGGGCAACTAACTGAGCATTATCGTATGCACAGAAATATTGCTTCATTGATAGCCCCTCATTACGATCGCCCGTTGATGGAACAGAGAGAGGAACAGAGAAAAATTGAGCTAGGTTACGAAAATAATGATAATTACTTGTTAAGGGAATTGAGTAAGAGCAGAACTATTTTTATTGAGACTCCGTCGGAAACTGGTATTCAGCGAAAGAATACTAATGAGGCTATCATTGCGGCTAGAATAGTCAAAACTTACTGGGAGAATAAACTTTTGCCAATGGCAGAAATTGGCATTATTGCTCCTTTTCGGGCCCAGGTAGCGGAAATTAATCAACAGTTGGAAAAAACTTTTGCCGGTGCTGACTTTTTAATGGATTCCATCGTTGTTGATACAGTGGAAAGATTCCAGGGAGATGAGCGAGAATTAATTATTTTTTCTACTACCATTTCTTGGTCTAAGCAAGTTAAAAATATCCAAAGCATCGCTGACTACGATCGCCAAAGTACGGACCGGAAATTGCTGGTCAGTATTTCCAGAGCAAAAAATAAGCTGATTATTTTGGGCAATTCATCCCAGTTACAGTTTGCCTTGGCCTATAGGGAATTAATTCAACGCATTGAACAAGACAATGGATTAATCAACTTAGAAATAGGACAAAAAATAGTAGATTCCTGTGGCGAGAGGTTATGGAGAATGGGCTGAGGTTCCTGGCCCGGCTGTCTCGATTAAGTTTTGCGACTATTTCGCCCTATCCGTCCATAAAAGGTTCCCAAACTTGCTATAAGAGGATCTAGAGTCCAGTCCAGTGGCGATTGGCATTGATGTTCTTGATCGAGGAGACGGTGGATGACCCCATTGGAATTGAGTTACCCCTTAATTGGATTGGTTTTGGCCCTAGGCAGTGGCATATATGTCTGGAATAGTCGTCGTGCCCTAGAAAAAAAACTCGCCCAATCCCAACCCTCCGAGGAGTCATTAACTTCAATCCCTGCTCCTCAAACTCCGGCGATCGCCAAGGAAGTTGTCCCCAACGATGGTGGGGAGTCACCGGAGGAAATTATCCATGCCAAGGGGAAATTACGCCGCTTGGAGAAAGAATTGCAATCCCTCCAGAGCAGTTTAGAGAAAGCTTTGGCTGAGCGGGATCAATTGACAGAAAACTACCAAGCCCAGGAAAAAATGGTGGCCGCCCTGCAACATCAGTTGGCCCACTATGACGACATCCAAAGCGAAAAATTTGTCGGCTTGCAAAAGCTCAATCAAGAATTGCTCCAGGAAAATACCAACTTGTCCGATCGCCTCAAACAGGCGGTGAATGAAGTGGCGGAAACCCGGCCCAAGTTAGTTCATTTGAATTCATTGATTGCCCGTAATCAACAGTTGAGTGACCAACTCGGCTACGTAGAACAAAATCAAGCCAAGGCGATCGACCAACGTTTGGCTTCCCAGGAAAAACTCTGGCAACAACAACGCCGGGAAGAGCAGGAAAGCTTGAAGAATCAGCTTGTCCAAGCAGAGCAAAAGGTACAAACATTAACCACGGAGCGGGATCAAGCCCAGCAAGAATCACACACTTTAAAAGAAAAAACCCAGTCAGTCCAGGCAGAGGTGACAAATTTACAAACCGCCCTCGATCGCCTAGTGCAACAGGAAGAACAGTGGCAAGGGGAACGGGAGCAACTCACCGCTAAACTAAACCAACTGGAGGAAGCGCAAAAAGAATTGGCCCTAGCCAACGCCGAATTAAAACTGAAGCTGGAAACAACCCAGGCCGAAGGCGATCGCCTCAAAGCGGAAAAAAAAGAACAGTCCACAGCCCTACAATCCGCTGAGGAAGAAGTAACTCAACTGCAAAAGGAATTGGCGGCCCTACAGGAAACCCTAGCTAAGGCTAAAACCGCTTCTCCCTCTGAAGTTCCAACTAAACTTAAAGCCGTTGAAACTAAGCCGCCGCAGGAAACCCCCCCCGTGTCTGCTGCCCCCGCCCCGGCGACCGTTGAAGCTCAACCGGAATCGCCCAAATCTGCTACCGCAGAAAAAGTTGAACCGGAATCAGCCCCAGTCGAACCAGTTGCCCAGGCCGCCAAAGCACCTGCATCTCCAGCGAAAAAATCTCCCCCTAAGGCTGTTGCGCCTGTTGATGTTGCACCCGTTCCAGATGAGACAAAACAGAAAGTTCAAGGGGGGGAGCAAACCGAGCCGTCTGAGGAAATTAAAAATGTTGTCCCAGTGGCATCTAGCGAACCCGTTACCTCCAAGGTAGAAAGGGCAGAAATAGCCGCTGACGCTGTCACCAAGTCGGTAGCAACCACCCCCAGTGAGCAGGAGGGCGTCCATCCCCTAGCGGAGAAAAAAATCGTTATCCTTGGCACCCTCAACGCCATGAACCGGGAAGAGGCCAAAACTAGGCTCCAGAACATCGGCGCAGAATGTACCAGTGCCCCCAGCAGTAAAACCGATTACATTGTGGTGGGTAAAGCTCCAGGGGCAAAACTGAAAAAAGCTCAGAAGCTTGGCATTGCCCAATTGTCAGAAGCACAATTCTTGGAATTGTTGGGCGACTAGGGCGAAATCCATAGGTGGAGTTAGACTACCCACTAAATTTCCAAAACATGGTCGATTAAACCTACTACCTCCCATGGTTGTTCCGATGGATCCTTGGTAAGCATGGGGAGATGTAACAAAAAATCTCAGACCACAAACCAAATGATGGCTAAACCCAATAGGGTCAATACCATCATCAAATGGTTCATCCAGTCATCAAAGTTCCAATCTTTAAACATAATGGTTTTGGTGGGGAAAGGCCACAGGGCTTTATTCTCTCCA
Organism: Synechocystis sp. PCC 6714; assembly: GCF_000478825.2. Classification (NCBI taxonomy): domain Bacteria; kingdom Bacillati; phylum Cyanobacteriota; class Cyanophyceae; order Synechococcales; family Merismopediaceae; genus Synechocystis; species Synechocystis sp. PCC 6714. Next base: position 791,727 of record NZ_CP007542.1, read on the forward strand.
ACTATACGGCGATTATTCGGTTTCCGCGCACATTTCCATGGAAAACTCTGTCCCCATAATTCCCCCTGAAACTATTGTTGATAGTTGCCAACGTTTAGGCCTTGGGCGCATTCAAAGGCATCTGTTTCTCTGTTGTGACCAAACCAAATCAAAATGCTGTAGCAAAGAAGATGGCTTAGCCACCTGGGATTATCTGAAAAAACGTTTGCCGGAGTTGGGGCTTGATTGCACCCAGGCCAGTCGGGAGGGGAACATTTTCCGCACTAAGGCTAACTGCTTGCGGGTTTGTCAGCAGGGGCCTATTTTACTGGTGTATCCAGAGGGCATTTGGTATCGTAACGTCACCCCCACAGTAATGGAAAAAATTCTCCAAGAGCATATTTTGCGGAACCATCCGGTGGAGGAGTATCGCTTTTTTACCCATGCTCTTCCCCCTTTATAAGTTATCAAAATGGCTATAAAAACGAGACGGTTCTAACCAGCGTAAAATTTCTTTTTGTAACCGTCTTAAATCCTGGGAAAACGAGTTTTTCAACCATTGCCCCACCGCATCTAAGGGGGAAAATTCCTGGCCTGTTTCCCATTGAATATCTTGACCCAAGGGAGTCAGGTGATTGCCGGGGAGAGGACAGTAGGCCACCAGGTCAGCGGTGTTTTGATTTAAGATTGGCCTTAAGCCTAGGGTTTGATCAATGTCATCGTTGGAAAATTTGATTAATAAATTACGGCGCACCCGATAATTTTCGGCAATTAAAAGGTTAGTTTCCTCCGGCGATGGGGTGAATTCAAAATTTAAATCCACCTGGAGATTGAACTGGCTGAGTTGTTTTTGCACTCCCATCAGTAGCTTGTCCAGTTGTAGTTGGGCTAGTTGTTCCCCAAAGGGAATGGCCTGTTTAACTGGATAATTGTTAAAGGCAATGAGGATATTGCCGTCCCGCTCCACTTCGTACAGGCTGCCAATGAGCAAATGCAACTTGCAACCGAGGCTGTGGCCCAAACCGTACACCGGCAATAGGCCATTGGTAATTTCTCCCTGTTTTTGCAGTCGTTCCAGGATAATTTCAAATCGATTCAACACACTGCGGGCGATCGCCCGATGGTCGAAGGTATTGAGAAAAGGGGTGGCCACCACCACATAGCCAGCTTTGCCTAGTTCCGTTAGCAGCCAACGATAGGCCACATTGGGAGCAGTACCCACAAAGGCTCCCCCGAGAAAATGCACCACGGCGATCGGTTGGGGCGGCACCAGAACCCAACTACCGGAAATTTCACGCCATTCCATCGAAGTCCATTACCTCTGTGAGAAACTTACCCATGCAATAACCACCGCTATTTTAACGATCTTTCCTCCTTTGGTCGGCGCTGTAACTGGCTTGGCAAAATTCCCCCCAACGGCTACCTTGGTTAGGATTGACCGGTAGATTGTGCTGTGAGGAAAATTTGTCATGGAATTTACTACAAAAAAAGGGGGTTCCCTGCCAACAAACTTACGGGTTCTCCTCCCCTGGTTACAAGTGATTGGCAAATCCGGTTTTTTGGCTTTAATTATTTCCCTGGCTTGGACTTTATCCGCCCAGGCGATGGAATTACGGGTTGCTATCAGTAAGGGCGTTAGTAATGTCAGAGTGGGCAGTTCCACCCCAGCCCTAGTCAAAAATGCTGGTGGGGCTACCATTGGCCGCTTAGATTCCCTGGTGCCCGCCAGTGCCACTGCCTCCGGTCGCAACATTAACCTCGGTGGCATGCAGGCTTCCCAAATTACCATTGAACCCAGCGGCGATGGCCGTGTTTGGATCGGCGATCGTTGGTATCGGGGTAAAGTGCGTTTAATCCGCCAGGGCAATGGGGTAAGCGCTGTTAACTTGGTGGATATTGAAGAGTATTTATACAGTGTGGTGGGTTCGGAAGCCATTCCATCCTGGCCCCTGGAAGCTTTAAAAGCCCAGGCCGTGGCCGCCCGCACCTATGCCATTTACCAAACCAGCAAAGATAGTAATCGTTATTATGACCTGGACACCACCACCGCCACCCAGGTTTATAAAGGGATGAATAATGAATATGTCAGCACGGTGGAGGCCGTAGAAGCCACAGCGGGCCAGGTGATGACCTACAACGGCAAGGTGATTTTGGCTGCGTTCCATGCCGCCTCTGGGGGCCATACGGAAAATGTTGAGGATGTGTGGATGTCGCCTTTGCCCTATCTACGGGGGGTGGTGGACTATGACCAAGGTTCACCGGTGTTTAGCTGGAACCAAACCTTCAGCAACCGTGATTTGAGCCGACATATTGGCGGCATCGGCACTGTTACCGGTTTAACCCCCCTAAAAGTTACCCCCAGGGGTCGCGTTGCTTCCATCCAAGTCAATGGCACTGGGGGGCGAAAAACTCTGACTGGTAATGCCATCCGTCAAGCATTGAAGCTCCGCAGTACTCTGTTCACCGTGTCAAAAAACGGTGATAATTTCACTGTTACAGGCCGTGGTTCTGGCCATGGCATTGGCCTAAGTCAGTGGGGAGCCTACGGTCTAGCCCAAAAAGGTACTCCCTACCAACAAATTTTGTCCCATTATTACCAGTCCGCTAGTTTGACCCAATTAAATCGCTAGGACTGTCCTGCCATGGCTTTAGATTTTTCGGCCCATCCCGGAGTGGCTCTCTCGGCGATCGCCTATCCTGACCGAGTAGTTGCATCGCCGGAATCTAGTCATTTGTTGGTCATGCTCCACGGTTGGGGGGCCGATGCCAGGGATTTGCTAGATTTAGCCCCTTTATTGGATTTACCTAATCATCAATGGCGGTTTGTTAATGCGCCTTTCGCCCATCCCCAAATTTCCGGAGGGCGGGCTTGGTACGATCTAGAAAGTCAGAATTTCGGAGGATTACCCCAAGCACGACAGGCTTTACGGCATTATTTATTAAATTTGGCAGAGGAAACGGGCATTCCTTTGGCCAGGACCATATTAGGCGGTTTTTCCCAGGGGGGAGCCATGGCCCTGGATGTGGGTCTCACATTGCCCCTGGCTAAGATTTTTTCCCTCAGTGGTTACCTCCATTTTCAGCCGGAATCTCAACCCCAGGCGATCGCCCCTATTTTGTTGATCCATGGCACGGAAGACCCGGTAGTCCCAGTGCAAATGGCCCAGCAAGCCAAGGTTGAACTAGAACGCATTGGGGCCTCCGTGGAATACCATGAGTTCCCTATGGGCCATGCCATTCCTCCCATGGCGTTGGCTCGGTTGAGGTCTTTTTTAAGTTGAAGCGTGTTGCCTATCACCTACAGTCCCGCTTATACCCTGGTTCCCACCTACGAATGCTTTAATCGTTGTAGTTACTGTAATTTTCGCCAGGATCCAGGGCAGGATAAATGGTTAACGGAAAGTGTTGCTAAACAGCGATTGGAAGGTTTGGCAGAGCAGGGGGTAAGGGAGATTTTAATTCTGGCCGGAGAAGTGCATCCCCAATCATCCCTTAGAAAAGCTTGGTTTGAACTTCTTTACAATCTGGCTAAAATCGCTCTTGATTTGGGCTTTTATCCCCACACCAATGCGGGACCCTTAAATCGGCAAGAAATGGCTAGTTTAAAGGAAGTGAATTTTTCCCTGGGATTAATGCTGGAACAGGTATCTCCCCGGTTATTCACCACGGTTCATCGCCATGCCCCCAGCAAAGAGCCCCAACTCAGGCTAAAACAGTTACAGCTAGCAGGGGAATTGGCCATTCCTTTCACCACTGGCTTGCTATTGGGCATTGGGGAAACTGATCAGGAGGTGGAAGATAGCTTAATGGCGATCGCCAACATCCAGCAACAATACGGTCATATTCAGGAAGTAATTTTGCAACCCCACAGCCCCGGGAAAAAACAAACGGATGACATTCCAATCTATAGCCCTCAAAAACTGGTGCAAGTTGTTGCCCTAGCGAAGGAAATATTACCCCAAGGCATTACCTTACAAATACCGCCTAATTTAGTGGGCAATTTTTCTGATTTACTAGCATGTTTAGCTGCCGGTGTGAGAGACTTGGGGGGCATTGTTCCCATCGATGAAGTAAATCCAAATTATCATCACCAATCGGTCAATCAACTGAGTCAATTGCTAGAAGAAAATGGTTATTTACTACAACCGAGGCTTCCCGTCTATCCAACCTATTTTACTTGGCTAATTCCCCCTTTACAGGATCGTTTGGCCGATTATACAATGGGTAATTTATTAAGTTACCCCATTGGTGGAATCCCGGAGTTTAGTTAGTAAGCTTAATGATTTTCAAAATAAACAGCAGGCTTCGTACCACAATAGTCACAATTGGATGACATGAGCCGGTCAAATATAATTGTGGTCTCAAAATTTGGTTGTGAAATAAATTTTGGCTTCATTTTAAGGGCAATTCTTTGCCCAGAGTTTCCGATAATATAGTCTCTACGAACCAAACTATCCTCTTCCTCAACTAGCAAAATTACGTTTTTAGCATCAACGATTCTCTCTGGTTCCCAAGGTAGATAAAAGTATAAGCCTAAGTTGTTTTGAGATAAAATAAATTGGTTATTTTTCAATATATGTTCTTGCCAATAATCAGGAAAATTTGCCTCAGAATATAACCTGTAAATCTTCGGAGAAAATTGCCAATCCGAGGGAAAAAGATAAATTGACTCTAGTACTAAAGGTAGACTCCAATCGAAGGGATTGATCTGTTTACCTGTTGCTAAGCTCGGAGCTTGTACTAAAATCACTGTATTTTCTTGTAAGTCAGATGACAAAGTAATGACATCTTTTATAAAGGCCTGTTGTAATTGCCAACTCAGACGATATTGATACTGAATATCTAGACAAAAAGTGAACAATAGTCCCAACTGTAGTGATAATAGTGATAACGCTAAGTATCTCTTAAATTTTTCTGTACGTGTGGCAAGCAAAAGTAAAATCCAAAAGCAAGCAAATATAAAAGTTGTGCCCAAAGAAGCAGAAAAATGTACTCTCGATGCGCGGCCGTCAATTACTGTTACCGATAGCAATAGAGCTGAAGGATATGCCAGAAATGTCATCAGCAATCCCACCATTAGCCAGCGCCTCCAAAATGTTAGAACACAAGTATTATCTTGTCTCCAAGTTAAATTGAACAAGTTTATTAAGATCACAAAAAATAGTATTGAGCTAATAACTAAAGCCGGCCAATAATGACCAAGGAGTTGATTTAAAACCTGTATGGGGCGCAGAACAAATGAGCCGAGAGAAACCAAGGGACCTAATGCCACTTGTTGAGTGATTTTCTTGAGTGCAATAATACCTCCCATTTCACTAACCCTTGATTCCCCTGCTAACCGACGAATTAAGAGATAAATAATAGCGATGACAAAAACAGCTATGTAATGGACTATTTTCTGGCGTCGGCTACTGTGTTGAGGACGAAATAGCGGTGCACTAAAAAAAATCAGGAATAGACTTTCATAATTTAACAAAGATAAAATTGCGAATAGATAACTTGTTCCTTTTAAACCAAAATTTAATATTTCTGAGCTAGAAATGGTAATATACAAATGGAGTGCTAATAATATGCATAATAAGGCTGTTTGAAGACCAAAAAGATGCTGAAGTAAACTAAAAGTAGTGTCCGCTGGGTAGAGACAAAAAAACAAGCTTGCTATCAGCGCACCATAGGTACTGTGGGTCACTCGACGCACAAAAGAAAACCATAGACAAGCATTAAGACTAATGAGAATAAAACCAATTACATATAATGCTTGAATACCTCCTAATTTAGCCCCCCAGAAGGGAATAAAAGTTAGAAAGGCCATGTGAAGGGGCCTACCCTGCCAAAAAGTTTGCAGTGCAGAAGTGAGGCGCCACCAATTTTGCTCTAGGCTATTGTTAATGGCAGTACTAGTAAAAGCCCAGTCATCTTCATAAAGACCAAAATCTTTGACTAATAAAAAACGAGCAAACCAAGTAACAACTATTAAAAGCAAATAAATCCAAATATTCTTCGAAAATGAAAGCAAAAAAGATAATAGAAACTGTCTTTGATTTGCGGTGATATGACGCATATTATTAAATATAAATTATTGAGTTTATTTAACTGCCACATAGTTATGGGAAACTGCTAAAAGTTCCTTTTTTGTAAAGCCCTTACTTATTAGCTCAATTAAAACATCTGGAGTCAGTAATGTTTCTCCGTCTTGCCAAAGTTCATTACGAATCAGTTTGTTAACCGGTAACTGGCTAGCCCCATTGATATAACAACTAGCCGGTAAGCGATTAAAATAATCAGAGGATAAGAAATTGACTAGATTTTCTGCATAGGAAACTAAATCACCATCAACCAAAGGCACTGATAATAGCTGTTCTTGTTGCAGAATATCTATCCAATCCTGAAGGTCAACAGCAGTTTTATTGGCGTAGATATAATTTTTTATTTCAGTGGGAGAAAGACGGAGATGAATCCAAGGAAATTCACTAAATAGCCCTAAATATTTGAGATGATGTCCTTCTGCTGAATTCCATAGAGGGGCCGCTACCGTATAAATCAAGCCACCGGACTTAGTGACCCTGTAAATTTCTCTAAAGGCCGATAATAAATCGTGAATGTGTTCCAATGTTGCTACGGAAAAGACCAGATCGTAGCAATCTGACTGCCGTTCCATTGCCTCAGCGGACTCCCTAAAATAAGTCACCTTAGGATGGGAGAAATCTCTTCCCAAATCTCGGCACACATCTACCCCATGGACCCAACCAAAATCAGTGAATTCAGCGCAGTCTAAACCCTTGCCACATCCTACTATCAGTACACCACGCTGGCTAATTTTCTGCCATGGTAATTGCTGTAGGCAGTCTTTAGCAAAATAGTTAACGTAACCCATAGCTTATGGTCATGGTTTTGCCAGTCATGTCAGCATATCCAGGAACAATTTATACCGCAAAATAAGTGGCAGGCATAATTGCATTGCACCATTTTAAAGCTTGATTAAAGATTTCGTAATCCTGGAAGAAGAAAACATTGCCCCAGGAATTTTCCAAAGAATAGTCTGAGTTGCAATAAAAACTGATCTCATGTTGACCCCAAATGCGATAAATGACGATATGCCAGCGATAGTCCCTTTGGCGCATAGCTGGTACTAGGTCTTTTAGGTAATTCATTGCCCCCGTTTGTCCAAAGGGGAAAGTGGGATCCCAAAACTCCGCCAACACCACTGGGTAACGGAAATTTCCCATACCCTTGATAACTTCCAGGTCAAAACCCTCTGCGTCAATTTTGACTAAACCAATGTCATCAGGTAGAATCCCAGCTTCATGCAGACTAGCTAAGGTTTTGACTTCCACCGCAATACTATCCTGAAAGGCTAAGCCTTCAGTGAGGGAATGGCGAGTCAAACTGCTGTAAAAACTGGCATCATCAAATATTTTCTCTTCTGTTTGATCCACGACTAAATGTAAATCCCTAGTCTCATTGGCAGATCCTAGGGCATAGCCGAGGGCATGGAAATTGTTATTTTGTCCTAATCTTTCCTGTAACTGGGCTAATACTGGTGGAAAAGGTTCAAAGGCATAAACTTCGTAGCCTGTTTGCAACAATCTAGCGGAGACATCACCCCGATTAGCTCCTACATCGATCGCCCGTTGGTGGGGTAGATAGGAGTAGAGATAGACCATCAACTCAATGTCGATCGCCTGGAAATAGCTGGGGTCGGTGACTACTTTAAATTTTTGATCATGGACATCGGCGGCAATTTGGGCTAGGGTTTCCCGCAGAAACACACTTTGTTGCTGAGTCCCTTCCTGTAAAGCTAAAAATTTATCAATTAGAATTTCTTGGTGGTGCTGTAGGTTGCTGAGGACAGGCTGAAACTCCTGGTGTAATAGTTGATATCTCTGCTGGGATTCATCCCTAATATTTTTAAATTCTTGGTGTATGTAACCGTTGCTTCTCTCTGATTCTTCCCTGATTCGTTGAAATTCTTGGTGGATGGCATTAATCATTTGTTCGATAATAATTTGCCGTTGTTGCCCACTTTCAATCAAGTATTGGATAGTTTTAACCGTATCTAGGGCGGATTTAATTAGAAAGACTTGATTTTCCAAAATTCGATCAATATTTCTATTTTTCTCCTCTAGGTCTAATCTTATTTCTTCTTGGTTTTGTTGGGTCGTTATTTTAACTTGGTCAACGGTTTCTTGAAGATTATCTAATTTTTGCAGAAACAGATCTTTTAATATTTTGACTTTTTGGACAAGACGATTATTTTTTAATAACTGTTTGATCATTATGCTTGGAAGAGAAGGGAACTTGATTAAGATGCGGCAAAAAATAAAGCTAAATTTTACGGCTAGTTTCGGGTACTAACAAATCCTGACGGATGAATACCACTTCTTTCTGCAATAGGGTACCATCAATGGGCGATCGCCATTCGCCGGTTTCGTCGTAATAACGGAAACCCAATTGATCCAAGAGGTTGAGCATCTCCAAAAAAACCAGGGCATTTTCGTCGTAGCGGACATAGGAAAGTTCTGCTATCACTAAATCCACCTGATCGAGGAAACTTTTTGCCCCGGCGAGGACAATGTGTTCAGCACATTGCACATCTAGTTTAAGGATGCCCCGGCCCTGTAGATTTTCTTCTTCCGCTACCTGGTCTAGGGTTTTAACTTCCACTGTCACCGTTTCATAGTCCCGAAAGTCTGCTGGAGTGAGCAGAGAACTGCCATAGAGATCCGGAGAAACCTGGAAACTAAGTTGACCCGATTGATCGGAAACAGCAATTTCGAGGAATTTAGCTTGGGGAATATTTTTCAGATAATAATTGCGGGCGTTTTGCTCATAACGGTTAATCAAAGGATCAATCAAAACAAACCGAGCTTTGGGAAACAGTTGACTAGCAGTGTGGGACCAAATGCCATGGGAAGCTCCCACATCCATCACAAAATCAGGATGGTAATCATTGACCTTTAGGCGCCGCATTACTTGGTATACCTGGGCATAATCCTTGTAGATTAGGCTAGGCACTGGGGGTTCAATGAAATGTACCAAATCAATGGGCGATCGCCGAAAGAGAGACTCAAAACGCCCATCGGCGGCCTGCCCCTGGGCCAGGGAATCCCAAATCCAGGTGTCAATATTGTAGTCACCAAATTTTTCTGCTACGGCCACTGCATTTTGCCGCAAAGCCCGTTGACGTTGGGGGTCTAACAGCTCCGCCACGGCAGAGCCAAAACTTTCTGGAGTATAGTCACAAACCACACCGACTTGAAAACGATTGATGAAACTAGCGGCGGAGGTTTTTTCACTCCCCATCAGAATTATCGGTGTATTGGCGGTGGCCAGAGCAAATAGAATTCGTCCCGGTAGACTAAGTTGGGAAAGTTGGGGCTGATCATCCCGTTCATCCATGGTGCCGGTGGGAACCACCACAAAGGGATATTCCTTGAGTTTTTCCACCAATTTATCTTCGGGAAAAAGTCCTTGGGGATAAATACCCTTAGCGTGCAAATCCTCGTCCGATTCTGTGAGCCAATAATATTGAGAATTACCATACCAATCCAATTGAATGCCCGCTTCTTTCGTGCTGTGGCAGAGGTCAGCAAACCACTGTTGGCTCCAGATACTGCCTAGGAGGGCACCCCGCTGTTGTTGGCAATTTTCTTCTAGGGGCTGAAATACTTCCGTTTTAATTAAACCGTGGGGCACCACCGCCGGTAGAATCCAAAACTTTAAGCCAAATTTATTTTCGTAGGCATCCCTTAGTTCGGGGTGGGTGGCAAAACGCACATCGGCTTTTTGTAAAAACTCCTCCATCAAGACGTCGGGAATATTATTGACCCGAATATTTTGGTCGTCCATAATCCAGATGGCCAGGGGCACCCCAAACAATTCTTTAATGGCGATCGCCGTTAACACATCCTCCCTATAATAGGGCACGCAAAAAATCCGACTAACTTCATGGTCAGCGAAAATATGGCCGATATTGGTGAAAACTTCTTTCCGGCTCCAGCCCCGTTGGGGTAGATAGTAGGATTCCAAGCCAAAACTATGCTCTCCGCCATAGTGATTATCAGAGCGAACAGAGATAATTTGGGCATCATTGGGAAACACCCGTTTGATCAAAGCTCCTGTGCCGTGGCGATAGGTAACTTCATTGGGGGTAATGATCACACTGGCATCGGTGATCTTGGCTGGCTTTTGCTGGGCTTCAAAACGGGCATCGGCAGCCTGGCCTTGGGCGAGGGAATCCCAAATCCATTGGGCAATGCCATCGGCGTTGAGGTTTTGGCCTAACCTAAAAGCCCGTTGGCGAATAGTTTGTTGACGTTCTAATAGATAATCAATCTTCCGCTAACTCAGCCTCGCTAAAATTAAGCCAATCCCGGTTAGGATTGCCATACCAGTGGATTTTTACCCCCGTCGCCCGGCATAAAGATCGTAGTTGTTCCAACCATTGTTGACTCCAGACATTGCCAATCATTACCCCTTGGGGACCTTCCGGCGATCGTCGCTCAGGTAAATACGGTTCTGTGGCAATCAAATGACCCTGTACCACCGGAGGCACAAACCAAAACTTGCGCTTAAACTTAGCCTCATAGGCATCACAGAGGGGACGGGAAATACCTAAACAGAGGTCAGCCCGATACAATAATTCGTCCACTAAAGCATCTGACACCCCAGCGGAGTAAATGTTTTGATCGTCCATGATGAAAACACACAATGGACAGTTATACATTCGCTTGAGGGCAATGGAAATTTGATAATCTTCCGGGAAATAAGGTACTGATAAAAGTCTGCGGGGAGCATAATAGTGCAATAGCCACTGCACCTGTTGGGCAATGGTGGTGAAATTATTGCCCTCTACTAAAAAATGGCGATCGCCAAACTCCTGTTGCCCGCCGTAAAGATCATGGGAGCGAATTGTCAATAGCTCGGCGGAATTGGGAAAAAGCCTCTGTAACAAAACCCCCACCCCATGGTCGGCATTAACTTCACAATGGCTGACAACTATGTCTCTTTCCAGAGAATGAATACTACGGCCGAGGGATTGGAGAGCATCGGCCAATTCCTGTTGCAGGGCATAAGAATTCTCAGTTAATTCGACCATAGTGATAATTAAGGACGGTTAAGAATCAGTAAAAGCAATCAATTTCAATTGCCTACCACGGGCTTTGACCCTGGCATCATAGCACACTGGTAAGATTGTCAATAACCGAAAAAAAGCAACAAAAAGCGACTTCCCCTATAGAAGAAATCGCTTTAAAAATAGTTTCTGTAATTTTAAGTTTTGATTGAGTTAGCTCAACAAAGATAGATAACTCGCAAAACTTAAGCTGTGGTTAAAAGCCGTGCAAGCACCTAAGCTTCTTTTCGGGTAGAAAGGTCACCAACCTTAGCAAACACACCAAATTCCACCTGCTCTTCCAAACCAGGATCAACCCCAGCAAATACGTCACGGAACAGAGTCCGGGAACCATGCCAGATGTGGCCAAAGAAGAACAGCAATGCAAACACAGCATGGCCAAAGGTAAACCAACCCCGGGGACTGGTGCGGAATACACCATCCGAGTTGAAGGTTTCAGTGTCGAAGTTGAAGGACTCACCCAATTGGGCTTTCCGGGCAAATTTCTTCACATCACTGGGATTGGTGAAGGTTTGGCCGTCCAGGGAACCACCGTAGAAGCTGACCGTAACACCGGTTTGTTCCACACTGAATTTAGACTCAGAGCGACGGAAGGGAATGTCCGCCCGAACAACGCCATCTTCATCGGTCATGATCACAGGGAAGGTTTCAAAGAAGTTGGGCATACGACGCACTTCCAACACCCGACCATCTTTATCTTTAAAGACGGGATGACCAATCCATTCCTGGGCAATGCCATCACCACTGTTCATGGCACCAGTACGGAACAAACCACCTTTAGCGGGGCTGTTACCAACGTAATCGTAGAACGCCAACTTTTCAGGGATGGTAGACCATGCTTCAGACAAAGAAGCCCCTTCTGCTAACTGGCTATCAACTCGCCGTTGGATTTCTTCTTGGAAATAACCTTTATCCCACTGGTAACGGGTAGGACCAAAAAGTTCAATGGGAGTGGTGGCGTTACCGTACCACATGGTACCGGCCACAACGAAAGCAGCGAAAAATACCGCGGCAATACTACTGGACAATACGGTTTCAATGTTCCCCATGCGGAGAGCTTTATACAAGCGTTCGGGGGGGCGTACCGTGAGGTGGAAAAGACCAGCAATAATACCAACAATACCAGCGGCAATGTGGTGAGCCACTACACCACCGGGGTTGAAGGGGTTAAAACCTGCCGGTCCCCATTCCGGTGCCACTGGTTGTACATGGCCTGTCAGACCATAGGGGTCGGAAACCCACATGCCAGGGCCCCAAACTCCGGTTAGGTGGAAGGCACCAAAGCCAAAGCAAAGCAAACCGGAGAGGAAAAGGTGAATACCAAACATTTTGGGCAAATCCAAAGCGGATTCACCGGTACGGGGGTCGACGAATAATTCCAAGTCCCAGAAAACCCAGTGCCATACGGCGGCCAGGAACAGCAGACCAGAGAGGACGATGTGGGCGGCGGCTACTCCTTCGAAGGACCAGAAACCGGGATCCAAACCAGTTTCTCCGGTGACGCTCCAGCCATTCCAGGAACTGGTGACACCGAGGCGGGCCATGAAGGGCAGAACGAACATGCCTTGCCGCCACATGGGGTTGAGCACAGCATCGCTGGAGTCAAAAATGGCCAACTCATAGAGAGCCATGGACCCAGCCCAGCCGGCCACAAGGGCGGTGTGCATTAAATGGACAGAGATGAGTCGCCCTGGATCATTCAGGACAACTGTATGAACGCGATACCAAGGTAGTCCCATTGACGCTCCTTCTAGTAACGAATAGTGTTTTGGGTCTTAAAAGACGTTTTAATTTTTATTCTGCGTTGGGTAAATAAAACCCTTGTCTATAGGTTGTGTTAACCGAACAAGACGGACAGAGTCAAGTTTTATCCATTATCCCTTACAAAGTGAGAATATTTTGAAGGATTGTAACGAGCGGCCAGGATTTCTGCAAGATGCCCAGGGGGTGAGCAAAGGGATTAAAAAGCCTAAGGATAGTGTGGTTAGCCCTACCTTAGGCTCTGTTGCCAATTGGCGATCGCCTATGGACTATGGCGTAGCTACGATGAGCTCGCCAGCGACGACATTTTTGTGACTGACCCTATGGCGGGTGTGAACGAAGCTGGAGTCATAGAAGACTATCCCGATCATCGAACAGTAGCCTCTATCTTGGTTTTATAGAGAAATTTACAGAATCAGCCTATCCATACGGTTTGGGGAATACTCCAAAACGCAAATTCCACCGCCGTTTTGATTACTGCTTACCGGCCCAGTGACAACAAAAGGGAAAACAACTACAAAACAAGAAAATCAGAAACACCAGAATCCGAACAAAAATTATTTACGAAGGGGAATATATGGCAGAAACTCAAGTTGAGCTAACCTACACTGAACCATGATTGGCCACCCTACTCGTCTCTCACAGAAGCTCAAAAAGTTGATCAACTAAGGCTGGCCTTCGGCCAACATGATTTAAAACCGCTTCTGGTTTTGCTCGTATTTACCATCCGACCCTGGTTGTGGTCGCTTAATAACAAGCCGATTTAAACAGAGAAAAGTGATGAACTGCATGGCACCAATGGGTTACAACAAAAAGGCCAAATGGCGATCGCCTTGGGGGTTTTCATTTTACCGATGGCAGAAGTGATAGAGTTAAGCAAAAAATATTCTGATCGTTTTTAGCTATTTATGAGTAGTACTTAAGGGAACTTCTTGATGTTCTTGTGGTATCCCCCAAAATTCCTGTAGTGTGGGCCCATTTTTCACTCGGCGATCGCCAAAGAGAAAATTAACCAGCTCATGTACTAAAACACGACGACCCATCAAGGTAAACCAATACATTCCATGTCGCGAAGCCCCATTTGGTTGAAAAAATGACCGCCATAACGCTTTGGGTCGAGTTTGTAGCAAAATTTCAATCAACTTTACCCACAGGAAAATTCGCCATGGAGGCATATGCGGAGTTGCTAAAACTTGGTGCTTATAGTCCCATTTGGTTTGATCAAGCTGGATAACACGCCTTTCCGATGCAATGCGATAGAAACCAGTCCAACGATGGGGCGTAACGTACAATGACATAATTTGATCGGGATCGTAATACAGTAACTGTTTTAAAGCCCGAATAAAATCACCGTCTCTAACCTCTTCAAAATCGGTTACCCAAGTAGCAAGAGAGAGAATATTATGCTGTCTTAGTAATCGAATTGCTTCACGATCAGTACTTGTTTTACTTCCTTTTCGTATATGCTTGAGGGTAGCTTCATCGGTATTTTCCATACCCAACAAAAATCGCTCGACTCCGGCTTTATGATAAAGGTGCAAAATATCAGCATCCCGTACAATATCATCTGCTCGGGTTGAACCGATAATCGTTATGGATATATTTTCAGCAATGATTGCTTCGCAAAATTCTCGCCAAATAGTTTTATTTACCGTTGGATTTTCATCAGCCAAATTGAATAATTGCACACCATGAGTTCGATGGAGCCAAGCAATTTCTTGGGCAAATTTTTTAGGATCACGATGTCGCCAACGGGCCCAAAATCCCCTTTGTCCGCAATAGTTACACAAATGGGGGCAACCTCGGGAAAATTGGATAACTACGGCCTGTTTGCCGCCATAATAACTATATTTTTTCAAATCTACGAGTTCCCAGCCGACACGATAGGCATCAAGGTCTTGAATCATGGGAGCAGGAGGCGTTTCAATGATCTGTTCGCCGCGACGGAAGGCGATACCTTCTACTCTACCTAAATCATTCTGGTTCTCAAGGGCGGCTATCAGTTTTGGCACAGTAGCTTCACCTTCGCCCCGAATAATAAAATCAATTTGGGATTCTTTGGTTAGGATGTCATGAAAATGATAAGTTGGAAAAACGCCACCATAAACAATTATCAAGCTTGGCAATCGTTTACGTAAAAGCAACGTTAGGCGGCAAACGATGGGGTGGGCGGAAGTTGACCCAGAATGCCCAATTAAAAGTAATTGCGGGCAATGAGCATAAACTCGTTCTAAGATTTCATGATCCTTAAGCGGACCAAATTCAGCATCGAGGAGAGTAACATCATGACCAGCATCCAACAATGGGCCACCAATACTTAAAAGCCCCAGAGGTGGCAGTTGTTCCTTTGGGATTCGGCTACCAATGGCCGGGTGGGGTGGGTTTAAAATGAGAATCCGCATTATTTATTTTATTCACTTTTGTCAGTCAGGATTCAGAATAGAGGCGATCGCAAAAAAAAACAGGTATGAGCCATACTTTTCAGCAGATTTTACAAGAAAATTATGAACACCAGAACCCAAACAAAAATTATTCACGAAGGGAACCATATGGCAGAAATCGAAGTTGAGCTAACTTACACCGATCATGATTGGTCTCCCTACTTATCTCTTATAGAAGCGCAAAAACTTGATCAACTCAGGCTGACCCTGCGTAAAAATAATATTAAAACTGCTTCTCGTCTTGCTCGTATTTACCATTTGACCCCCGTTGTGGTCGCTTAACAAAAGGTCAATTCAAATAGAGAAAAGCGATGAACTACCATGGCAACAGTGAATTACAACGAAAAGGTAGGATGACGATCGCCTTAGCGGGGTTGCAACGGAGATTATCTCAACTGATCAAAGATTTGCGCCATAGCTGTTTAAATATTCTGGCAGAAGTGGAGGCCCGCATCGATAAAATCATCTCCAAATATGAAAGCTAGCTGAGCTAGGATTAATAAGCTAACTTTAGAGTGGCGTGATTAAGGGGTGCCGAGAATGAGTTCAATGGCTGATAAAGTCGCAATTGTGACGGGGGCAAGTTCTGGTATTGGTCGTGCAACTGCGATCGCCTTCGGCAAGGCTGGGGCAAGCGTAGTAGTAGTGGCTCGCCGCGTAGACAAGGGAGAAGAAACCGTTAGACTCATCACAGAAGCAGGTGGCAAAGCCGTATTTGTTCAGGCAGATGTTACAAAAGCCTCTGACATTGAAGCAATGGTTCAAAAGACAGTTGAAACCTACGATCGGCTTGACTATGCATTTAATAATGCTGGTTCTGGAAGCTCTAGGAAAATTGTTGACTTATCGGAAGCAGATTGGGATTTTGAAATTAATGCCAATCTTAAATCCGTTTGGTTGTCAATGAAGTATGAAATTCCTGTGATGCAGAAATCAGGGGGAGGGGCAATCGTAAATACGTCTTCTCAAGGCGCCCTCCTTGGCGTTGCAAATTATGGAGCTTATGGAGCAGCTAAAGCGGGAGTAATTGCCCTTTCTCGTACAGCAGCGGCCGAGTACTCTTCTGATCGAATTCGGATCAACACCGTTAGTCCTGGCGCTGTAAAAACTGATTTGTGGGCAGGAGCACCTCCTGAAATGCTCGATCAAGTTGCGGCGGGGATTCCGTTACAACGCATTGGTGTACCAGAAGATATTGCTGAGGCCGTGGTTTGGCTTTGTTCCGATGGGGCGGCGTTTGTGACTGGGCAGAATTTAGTTATTGATGGTGGATTTACTGCTGTTCAAAGGTAGCCTAATACTTTGAGAGGTATTCGTATATTCATATAGGCAAGATACAAGCATGATGACACCGCTAGATGAAAAAGAAACCGGACGAATTGAGGCCTTTAGCGATGGAGTCTTTGCAATCGCGATCACGCTACTGGTTTTGGAAATAAAAATTCCGACCCATAGCACTGTAGAAGCCTCTAGTTTAGCTTCAGCTTTGCTATCTCTCTATCCAAGTTATCTGGCATTTTTGACAAGCTTCGTCACAATTCTTGTCATGTGGGTAAATCACCATCGAATTTTTAGTTTAGTTCGACGGAGTGACCACGCCTTTCTCTATTGGAATGGCCTATTGCTAATGTTTGTTACCTTTGTGCCATTTCCTACGGCATTGCTGGCGGAGTATCTACTGCACCCAGAGGCGAAAATTGCTGCCGGTGTTTATGCAGGAACATTCTTAGTAATTGCCATTGTATTTGCCGGACTTTGGAAGCATGCTTCGAGGTTTGGACGGCTACTAGGCCAGGGAGCAAAACAAGAAGATATTGAGGGGATAACAAAACAATACCGTTTTGGAACACCGTTATATTCAATTGCCTTTGTACTATCATTCGTATCTGTGTGGCTAAGTGTAGGTCTGTGCGCTGTACTAGCTATATTTTTTGCGTTTCGAGGATTTTCGTTCAAACGCTTAAATGAAGACCCATATTAGCTCTAGTCGCATTCTAGCCTAAGTCTGGGTCTGTCACAGTCGTCATGATGGATTAATTTCTTTGCAAATATGGCCAATTCGATTAAGAGTGGGGACAGTATGACGGGCTCAAATACTTTTGGCAAAGGAATTATAGAAGATATCGTCATCTCAATCTTATTGCAAGCAATTATACATCGAATATACATCGAAAAAATGGGGAGAGCTGTAAGCTTTGAGATTAATTAATGGCATCGGCGGATATTTTGATAACAGTTTCTAGCTTGGCAAGGCGACTTTGAAGATCTTGGTTTTCCTGTTGTAATTTCTCCAAGCCCGTTTGTAGATCTTTGATTTTTTCGTCACTGCCAATTTTGCCTTGGACCTTTTTCACCGCTTCTTCCGCCATGCGCCGTACCCGACCATCGGGGGTTTGGTTAGCCAAATTCTGCAAAATACCGATCGCCTTGGGGGTTTCCATCTGGCCGAGGGCGGAGGTGACTGAGACTTGGGTCAGGAAAAATTCTTCCCGGGCGATCGCCTTTAGTTGCTCCAGAATTTCCGTCAGCTTTTCCGGAGATTGACCAACGGAAACGGCCCCTAAAGCTCGAATGGAAGCGAGTCTCAGAGGTTGGGGCACACCATTGGCGGTGTAGGTCAAAATGTTATCCACTGCTTTGGGGGAAGTGGTCAATTGACTCAGACCGGCGATCGCCCCACAACGGACCACTTCATTCCAACCGGCGCGGGTTTGCAAAACGGTGGTTAATTGTTCAATAATTTCCAGTTCTTTTTCCTTGAGCAGACCGGAGCCAAACCCACCGAGGCTAGTGGCCGCCGCTGCTTCAGCGTAGTAACTCGCTTCTCCCTGGGCAAGGCAATTTTTAATTGCTTGGTAACTCGCTTCAGTTTTAATTTTAGCTAACGCGGCAATAATTGCCCGCCGCACCTTGGGATGGTCATTTTTGTCTAAACCCGTGATTAATGCCACCCCCGCTTGTTCTAGGTTAATTCCGGCTAATTGTTCGGTAATTTCTACCCGCACGCCCCAGAAAGGCTCTTTTTGTAATCTTTCGCCTAGAAATTCCACCGCTTCCAAACCGCCTTGTTTGCCAATGGCGATCGCCGCTTGAATGCGGGAGATGGGATCGGGATCATGGATGCATTGCGCTTTTAACTCCGTTAAAGGATAGGCTAATTCCATGGTTTTGAGAAAATTATTACCCTGGTCAAAGCTAATAAAATCTGGCTTGCGAGTTAAAGGAAAATAAAAAACCTGCTCCCGTTCTTTAAGTTGCAAAGGAATGATTTGATTGGTAATCTTTTCTCCGTCTAAAAAATTAAAGGCTACGGGGATTTTTAAGTTAAATAAATCTTTGTGGTCACTATCGGCTTTTGCTTGGGTTTGGGTCACAGTTAACTTGGCTAATTTATTGTCATTATCCCAACTGTAACTAACCTTAAATTCGGGATGGCCACCCCGGAAAACATACTGATCAAAGAGCCAAAGTAAATTGAACCCAGTGGCCTTTTCAATAGCCCGTAGTAAATCAATGGTTTCCACCGTGCCGTGGGCATGGTCGTTAACAAAGGTGTGGACAGCTTTAAAAAATAGCTCATCCCCCAATACGGCCCGGATCATGTGGTAAACACAGGCTCCTTTTTCGTACAAATGGCGATCGTAAAGTTCGATGGCTTCCCGGTAAATATGGGTAACAATGGGACGGCGGTAACGGGAACTATCCTCTGCCAAGTAGTTACGGGCTTCTCCCAACAGGTAATACGCCGCTTCATCCTGGCCATATTCGTGGTCTGTCCACAAAACTTCAGCATAGGAAGCCATACCTTCCTTGAGCCAAGCATGGGACCAATGTTTAATAACAACTAAATCCCCAAACCATTGGTGGGCCAATTCATGGGCCACTAAACTTTCCGTATTGCGGTTATCTAATGCCGCCCGTTCATCAAGTAAACACCGATCCATTAACAAGGTGGTGGAAGTGTTTTCCATGCCTCCGAAAATAAAGTCTGCTACACAGACTTGGTCATAGTTGGGATAGGGATAGGGGTAGCCGAAAGCCTGATTAAAAAACTCGATCATACGAGGAGTTTTGTCCATGCTCCTCTGCCCATCCGCTTCCCGACCTTTTTCGACGTAGTAGCGCACCGGAATATCGCCATAATGATCTGTTATTTCGGCAAAATCCCCGATCGCCAAGGTCATCAAATAGGTAGGGTGAATTTCGGTTTGGGACCAATGGAAAATTTGTTCCGAGCCCAGATCTTTTTGCTCAATTAAACTGCCGTTGGAGATGACTCGGTAGGGTTTTGCCACCTGTACCCGAATTTCCGATGTGGCCAATTGCCCCGGATAGTCAAAACAGGGGAACCAGTAACGGGAATCCTCATCCTCCCCCTGGGTCCAGACTTGCACTGGCTTATCGGGATAATGGCGATCGGGCTGGATAAAATAGATGCCCCGGCGGGGATTTTTCAATTGGTATTGAATTTCTAGGGTTACCGGTGCTGTGCCCAGGGGTTGCAATAGGTTAATGGTTAACTTTTCCCCGTCCTGATTAAAACTCTGACTTACCCCTTTAATTAAGACCCAGGCAATTTTCAAATCCACCGCATCCAACACCAATTGTTCAATGCCAGGGCGCACGGGGGTGAGGGTAAGACGACAGACCCCCTGAAGATGCCGTTCTTCAAGATTGATTTTCAAGTCCAAAAAAATATGATTGACCTGCCCCGGGCGATCGGGGTTGTAGTGGGGCTTAGCACCGGGCAATTCAAAACTTTTCCGTTGGTTGGACTCGGTATCAAAGGTTAAAAACGACATGGGGTAAGTTTTGCCGGGTTGAGGAAAGGGTACTTTTCAAACCATAACCCTGAAAGTCTTTCCCTGACAAGCATGGAGACAAAATGGGCATAAACAAGAAAAATCCCCCTAGGGCAAGGAGGATTGAGTAAAACTATGGGTTTATTATTTAGTCAATTGTTACTGTTCGATGAGCCCAGAACTTACTTCCAATTTTTAGCCACAATTTCAGCCAAGTCTACCACCCGTTGGGAATAGCCCCATTCGTTGTCGTACCAAGCAATGACTTTCACCATGTCACCTCCCATTACCATGGTCAGACTACCATCCACAGTGGAGGAACAGTCTGTACCCCGGAAGTCGCTGGAAACCAATTCCAAATCAGTGTAGTCCAAAATTCCCTTGAGGCTAGTGGCCGCGGCTTCCTTGAGCACCCCGTTAACCTGTTCGGCAATGGTGTTTTTCTCCACTTGCACCACCAAGTCCACCACGGAAACGTTGGGGGTGGGAACCCGCAGGGCAATACCGTTCAATTTGCCTTGGAGTTCGGGGATAACGAGGGCGACCGCTTTGGCTGCACCGGTGGAGGTGGGCACGATATTGACAGCGGCGGCCCGGGCCCGGCGTAGATCCCGGTGGCTAGCATCGAGAATCCGTTGGTCCCCGGTGTAGCTGTGGGTGGTGGTCATGGTCCCTTTGATGATGCCAAAATTATCGTTGATTACCTTGGCGATCGGGGCAAGGCAGTTGGTAGTACAGCTAGCGTTGCTAATTACTTGATATTCTTCGTGTTTGTATTCATGGGCGTTGACCCCTACTACATAGGTGCCAATGTTGGGGCCTTTACCAGGGGCGGTGATTAAAACTTTCTTGGCCCCAGCTTGGACATGTTTGGTGGCTCCTTCGTTGGTAACAAAAACGCCGGTAGCTTCGATGACTAGGTCTACGTTCCACTCCGCCCAGGGCAAATTGAGGGGATTACGGTCAGAAACACACTTGATGGTTTTGCCATTGACGGTAATGGAGTTATCGTCGGCGCTGATGTCCGCGTCCAACTTGCCCAGCATGGAGTCGTAGCGCAAAAGGTGAGCATTGGTTCTAGGATCAGAGGTGTCGTTGATGCCGACTACTTCCAACTGGCTATCGGTGCGCCCCAACCAGCAACGGAGAAAATTGCGTCCGATCCGTCCAAATCCGTTAATTGCTACTCTAGTCACGTTCGTCTTGCCCTCTCTGTTTTAGCTCAGTACATTTAAGGATTATTAATGACACCAATCATATCCTATTGCCTGAACACTTAGATCCCGAATTTAAAAGGCGGGGTGGGGAATCTTTTTGCCTATCTCTACGTCCCCATTTACCGTCAACTCTAGGTTTCATCTATGCCTGGAGGGGTAGTTTTTGCTATGATGTCGCTCAATTACAGGTGCGGTGAACCGGCAGGTGATTGTAGACGTTAACATTTCTGGCTTGTGAGGAGCGTTGCTGTGGGTGCTGTGGATTTTAGTGGTCGTCCTTTCCATTTCCTGGGAATTGGGGGCATTGGTATGTCGGCTTTAGCCTACGTCCTCGCAAAACGCCATTTACCTGTGTCGGGTTCCGATCTGCGCCGCAGCCACATTACCGATCGCCTGGAGTCGGTGGGGGCAAAAATTTTCCAAGAGCAGGTGCCAGAAAATCTAGAGTATTTCCAGTCCCTCCAAGTCAGTCCGGCGGTAGCTGTGTCCACGGGGTCCCCTGGTCTGGGATTAACCCTCGAGCAAATTGCAGAGTCCGCCAGCAATGGAGTGAATAGCAACGGCCATTACCAAACCCATTGTTTACCCCAGGTAGTCTGCTCCACGGCCATCAATGAAGGTAATTTGGAATACCAAGGGGCGATCGCCAGGAATTGTCCTATCTATCATCGCTCCGACATTTTGGCAGCTTTGATTGGTGAGTCCCGGGGCATTGGGGTGGCGGGTACCCATGGCAAAACCACCACTAGCAGTTTAATTGGCTACGTTTTAAAAGAGGCTGGTTTGGACCCCACCATTGTGGTAGGAGGGGAGGTGGATGCTTGGCAAGGC
Source organism: Synechocystis sp. PCC 6714 (assembly GCF_000478825.2). Classification (NCBI taxonomy): domain Bacteria; kingdom Bacillati; phylum Cyanobacteriota; class Cyanophyceae; order Synechococcales; family Merismopediaceae; genus Synechocystis; species Synechocystis sp. PCC 6714. Next base: position 813,892 of record NZ_CP007542.1, read on the forward strand.
AATGCCTATCTTGGTTCGGGGGAATACTTGGTGGCGGAAGTGGACGAGTCCGACGGCTCTTTGACTAAGCATTATCCTGAAATTGGCATTGTCACCAACATCGAGTTGGACCATCCTGACCATTACGCTACTCTGGCGGACGTAGTGGAAATTTTCCGCAGTTTTGAGTCCCATTGCCAAACGCTCATTGGTTGCCTGGACTGCGGGGTGGTGCGGCAACATCTTTCCCCTACCATCACCTACAGTTTGGAAAATCGCCCCGGGGCGGACTACCAAGCCCGACAAATTTATCGCCAGGCCCATGGCAATGAGGTAGAAGTATGGGAGCGGGGAGTTTGTTTGGGCACCATGACTGTTACTTTGCCCGGTGACCATAACATTAGTAATGCCTTGGCCGCCGTGGCGGTGGGTCGTTTGCTGGGTTTGGATTTCCCCGTTATTGCCAAGGCGATCGCCAACTTTAATGGAGCCAAACGCCGCTTTGAGTGCAAGGGCTACTGTAACGGCATTACCTTCATTGATGACTATGCTCATCACCCCAGTGAACTACTGGCAACCCTGGCCGCCGCTCGCCAAAAGGTAGCCCATGGCAAATATCAGCGGGTGGTGGCTATTTTTCAACCCCATCGCTACAGCCGCACCCACACCTTTTTGGCGGAATTTGCCACTGCCTTTAAAGATGCAGACCTAGTGGTTTTAACGGACATTTATAGTGCGGGTGAGCAAAATCCCCACAATATTAAAGGAGAAGATTTAGCTAAAGCGGTGGGCCAACACCATGGCCATGTGGTTTACCAGCCCCAATTAACGGAATTGCAAGAATTTTTACCGAAGATTTTACAAAGCGGTGACTTGGCCCTGTTTTTGGGAGCCGGCAACCTCAATCAACAAATTGGCCCTGTGCTGGCGGCCTGTGCCTAGGCTGGACAGGCTAATCTAGGGTCAACTGTGATTGTTTTTCCTTGTTCCGCTAATTTTCCGCACTACCGCCATGATTATTTCCTCCGCTACCCGTCCCACCTCCATGGAAACTCCGGCGATCGCCCTGGCGGGGACAGCGACCATTATTCAACCCCAAACCTCCTTGGCGGAATTCACTACCTATCGGGTGGGAGGTAAGGCGGAATGGTATGCGGCACCCCGTTGCCCGGAGGACTTAACCGCTGTATTGGCCTGGTTTCAGGGTCAGGATTTACCGTTAACTTTTTTAGGGGCCGGGTCAAACCTATTAATTAGTGACCAAGGCTTGCCCGGCTTAGTGCTGAGCACCCGTTATCTGCGGCAAAGCAAATTTGAAGAGGAGCAGGGGTTAATTACCGTGGCCGCGGGGGAACCGATCGCCAAAGTAGGTTGGCAGTGCGCAAAACGGGGTTGGCAAGGATTGGAATGGGCTGTGGGAATTCCCGGTACGGTGGGGGGAGCTGTGGTTATGAATGCTGGAGCCCATAATCAATGTACCGCCGAAACCTTGGTGAAAGCCACGGTAATGGCCCCCAATGGTAGTTTAGAAGTTTTAACCAACGAACAATTAGGTTTCACTTACCGCACATCGAATCTGCAAAAACATCTCGGCGATCGTCTTGTGGTGGACGCCACTTTCCAATTAACGCCGGGATTCACCAGGGAAGAAATCATGGCCCGCACCACCCGCAATTTACATCAACGCAAAAGTACCCAACCCTACGATAAACCCAACTGTGGCAGTGTGTTCCGGAATCCCACTCCCCTCTACTCGGCCCGTTTAATCGAAGAGTTAGGGCTGAAAGGTCACCGCATTGGTGGGGCAGAGGTATCCCAACGTCATGCCAACTTCATCGTCAATATTGATAACGCTAAAGCCCAAGATGTGTTTAATTTAATCTTCCATGTGCAGGGGGAAGTGGAAAAACACTGTGGCATCCGATTAGAGCCGGAAGTGAAAATGTTGGGGGATTTCAATAGTTAACACCTGGACAGAGGGTTTTGCCGCAAGCCTAATTTGTGCAATAATCGGAGTTTGCGCATAAATTACCGTATTCCTTCCTGCAACAGTTATGGCTAAAAAAGGTAAGGGGGCACGCCTCGTCATCACCCTAGAATGCACCGAGTGCCGCAGTAACCCCGACAAACGTTCTAATGGCGTTAACCGCTATACCACGATGAAAAATCGTCGTAACACCACCGCCCGGTTAGAACTGAAAAAATTCTGTCCCCATTGCAACGGACACACCGTCCACAAGGAAATTAAATAATTTTTCCTGCTATGCAATTGCTCCCCCATAGTTCGGTATCCGCTTTGTAACCGAGATGCCCAAACTAGCAGCCCATCAAATCATCTTCGCTAATCTCCATGAACTACTACCGTAAACGCCTTTCTCCCCTCCCCCCTAATCAGCCCATCGACTATAAAGACACAGAACTGTTGCGTAAATTCATCACCGAGCGCGGTAAGATTTTGCCCCGACGCATCACCGGTTTAACTGCTAAGCAACAACGGGATTTGACCACCGCCGTGAAACGCTCCCGTTTGGTGGCTCTGTTGCCTTTTGTCAATAAAGAAATTTAATTTTCCGTCTTTGGGGCAGGAATGGCTCCGCAATGGGGGCAATCAGGGGCAAGCAAATGCCTTCTGACCAACAAATTGACGGACAAAGGTGCTTCTAACTCCCCTGCCATTTGGTGGGGGATGTCTCTTTTGCTCGGAAATATGACTTTGGCGATCGCCGTTCGGTGCCCTCCATCTACTCCCCTGGGGCACATATAATTTACAATTGTTTAGATTGTGGCTGTTTCAAATGGGCCTCCTCTTTGGCCTGTCGTTGTGGAACCAAGTCCAATTAAGGCACAGAACTCCGACCGGCAAACAACACCACCCCATAACCTATACATCCAACCGCCCCTATGTTTGCTGTTGGCTAAAATTTACACGTAAATTCCTATGGAAAAAGATCTCACTCGTTACCGCAATATTGGTATTTTCGCCCACGTAGATGCGGGTAAAACCACCACCACCGAACGGATTTTGAAATTAACCGGGAGAATCCATAAACTCGGCGAGGTACACGAAGGCGAATCCACCATGGACTTCATGGAGCAAGAAGCGGAGCGGGGCATCACTATCCAATCGGCGGCCACCAGTTGTTTTTGGAAAGAGCATCAACTAAATATCATTGACACCCCTGGCCACGTGGACTTCACCATTGAAGTTTACCGCTCCCTCAAAGTACTGGATGGCGGTGTGGGGGTATTTTGTGGTTCCGGTGGTGTGGAGCCTCAGTCGGAAACCAACTGGCGCTATGCCAACGATTCCAAAGTTGCTCGTTTGATTTATATCAATAAGCTTGATCGTACTGGAGCAGATTTCTATCGGGTGGTAAAACAGGTGGAAACGGTGCTGGGGGCTAAACCCCTGGTGATGACTCTGCCCATCGGTACGGAAAATGACTTCGTTGGTGTGGTGGATATTCTGACGGAAAAAGCCTATATTTGGGATGATTCCGGCGATCCCGAAAAATATCAAATCACCGATATTCCCGCTGACATGGTGGACGATGTGGCCACCTACCGGGAAATGCTGATCGAAACAGCGGTGGAACAGGACGATGAGCTAATGGAAAAATACCTGGAAGGGGAAGAAATTAGCATCGACGATATCAAGCGTTGTATTCGTATCGGTACCCGCAAGTTAGACTTTTTCCCGACCTATGGTGGTTCCTCCTTTAAAAATAAAGGGGTGCAACTGGTGCTAGATGCCGTGGTGGATTATTTGCCCAACCCGAAGGAAGTGCCGCCCCAACCGGAAGTGGATTTGGAAGGGGAAGAAACTGGGAAGTTTGCCATTGTCGACCCGGAAGCTCCCCTACGGGCCCTGGCGTTCAAAATTATGGACGACCGCTTTGGTGCTTTGACCTTCACCCGGATCTATTCCGGTACCCTGAGCAAAGGGGACACTGTGCTCAACACCGCCACCGGCAAAACGGAACGCATTGGCCGCTTGGTGGAGATGCACGCCGATTCCCGGGAAGAAATTGAATCTGCCCAGGCTGGGGACATTGTGGCGATCGTGGGGATGAAAAACGTGCAAACGGGCCACACCCTCTGTGACCCCAAAAATCCGGCCACGTTGGAGCCCATGGTCTTCCCTGACCCGGTAATTTCCATTGCCATCAAACCAAAGAAAAAAGGCATGGACGAAAAATTGGGCATGGCCCTGAGCAAAATGGTGCAGGAAGACCCCTCCTTCCAGGTGGAAACCGACGAAGAAAGCGGTGAAACCATTATTAAAGGCATGGGGGAATTGCACTTGGATATCAAAATGGATATTCTCAAACGCACCCACGGTGTGGAAGTGGAAATGGGTAAACCTCAGGTAGCCTACCGGGAATCCATTACCCAACAGGTGTCGGACACCTATGTCCATAAGAAGCAGTCCGGTGGTTCTGGTCAGTATGCCAAAATTGACTACATCGTGGAGCCTGGGGAGCCCGGTTCTGGCTTCCAGTTTGAGTCTAAGGTTACCGGTGGTAACGTGCCCCGGGAATATTGGCCCGCAGTGCAAAAAGGTTTTGACCAGAGTGTGGTTAAAGGGGTTTTGGCCGGCTATCCTGTGGTAGACCTCAAGGTTACCCTCACGGACGGTGGCTTCCACCCCGTGGACTCTTCGGCGATCGCCTTTGAAATTGCCGCTAAGGCTGGTTACCGTCAGAGCTTGCCCAAAGCCAAGCCCCAAATTTTGGAACCGATCATGGCGGTGGATGTGTTCACCCCGGAAGACCATATGGGAGATGTCATCGGCGATTTGAATCGTCGTCGGGGCATGATCAAATCTCAGGAAACTGGCCCCATGGGGGTGCGAGTAAAAGCGGATGTGCCTTTGAGCGAAATGTTCGGCTACATCGGTGATTTACGCACCATGACTTCGGGTCGCGGTCAGTTTTCCATGGTGTTTGATCACTATGCTCCCTGCCCCACCAACGTGGCCGAGGAAGTAATCAAAGAAGCCAAGGAACGACAAGCCGCCGCTTAATTCGCTTATAGTTAATTTAATTGAAAGTAAGACACTGACCGGAGCTAAAAGCCTCTTTGGTAAAGACCTTAGTCATCTCAACCTTACTTTGATTGACTATAATTCTAAATTTGACTGTCCCAAATGTTTTCTGCCCCCATTTTCGGGGGCTTTTTTGTTTTTGGGAGGGATAACTTGGACTTCCCCTCTGGCAAATCACAAAAGAGTAAAGCTTAGCATTTCTTTATAAATCCCCACAAACTAGGCCGGATAATAATTTTTCCCCTTCGGAAACTATGGAGTAACAATGGAAACTGTCTTGTCAGGGATCGGAGAATTGGCAAAGATGAAAAGCAACATCAAAATTTTTCCTTAAAATTTTTCCTTGGGTTTTTTTCCTAATTTGCTTTTAGGCTTTCCGCCGTATCCTTGAACATTTTTCCGTTAATTAACGATGGTATCCACCTCCCTCCCGACTCAGTTAGAAACCATTCGCCCCGGCATCAAAGCCCCTGTTAAAGAAACCCTGCTCACCCCCCGTTTCTACACCACCGATTTTGATAAAGTTGCCAATATGGTGTTGACTCTCCAGGATGAGGAAATTGAAGCGGCGTTGGAGGAGTTGCGGGCGGATTACAATCGCCACCATTTTGTGCGTAATGATGACTTTAAACGTAGTTTTGATCACATTGATGGCACTACTCGCCTAGCATTTATTGATTTTTTAGAACGGTCTTGTACGTCTGAATTTTCTGGTTTTCTACTGTTTAAGGAATTATCCCGCCGTCTTAAGGGTCGTAGCCCCAAATTAGCAGAAGCTTTTGCCCTATTGGCTAGGGATGAAGCTCGCCACGCCGGTTTTATTAACAAGGCCATGGCGGATTTTGGTCTTTCCCTCGATTTACGTTATCTAACCCAGAAACGAACCTATACTTTCTTTCCACCGGAATGGGTAATTTACACTGTTTATTTGTCGGAAAAAATTGGTTACTGGCGTTATATTTTAATGTTCCGCCATCTGGAAAAAAATCCTGATCACAATATTTATCCCCTGTTTAACTATTTTGAATGTTGGTGTCAAGATGAAAATCGCCACGGGGACTTTTTTAAAGCTTTACTCCGTTCCCAAACCGCCCTCTGGAAAACCTGGCAATCCCGACTCTGGGCTCGCTTTTTCCTTTTGACTGTATTTGTCACCCATACTTTGACCGTGTTTGAACGGACAGATTTTTATCAATCCGTCGGCCTAGACGCCAAGCAATACAACATTGATGTGGTGAAAAACACCAATGAGACCGCCGCTCGAGCTTTTCCAGAAGTTCTGGACACGGATAATCCCCGATTTTTTCCCCGTCTAGAAGCCTGTGCCGCCGCCAATGAAAAACTAACGGCGATCGCCAATGGTGACTCCCCTAAATTAGTTAAATTTTGCCAAAAATTGCCCTGGATTACTGTAATTATTTGGCAAATGCTCTGTATCTTTTTGCAAAAACCAGTCAATGCAGAAGCCCGTCGGGGTGTGGTGTGCTAATGGCTTTATTTTTTGAAAAGCAAATCAAAGTCTAACTAAATTTAACTAACATTTAACTAATAGTTTTAACTTTGCCTGACTAAATTTTACTCCTTTGGAATTCACTCCGATTTTTGCTCATCATTCTTTTTGGTAAAAACTATGACTACCCTTGCCCAGAAACTTCGTCACGGTACCCAACAGTCCCACACCCTGGCGGAAAATACAGCCTATATGAAATGCTTCCTCAAAGGTATTGTAGAACGGGAACCCTTTCGTCAATTATTAGCCAATTTATATTACGTTTACAGCACGTTAGAGGGCGCATTACGACTAAATCGAGATAATGCAATTATTAGCGAAATTTATTTTCCTGAGCTGAATCGCACCGATAATTTGGCCGAGGATTTAGCCTACTATTATGGTCCCAACTGGGAACGGGAAATTCAGCCAACCCCCTGCGGCAAAATTTATGTTGATCGACTTAAAGCCCTTGCCAAAGGCGACCCTAAATTACTCATTGCCCATTGCTACACCCGATATTTAGGTGATTTATCCGGTGGTCAAAGCTTAAAAAATATTATCCGTTCTGCCTTGCAATTGCCGGAGGGAAAAGGCACCGCCATGTACGAATTTGATAGTTTGCCTACTCCGGTTGCGCGCCGTCAGTTTAAAGAAATGTACCGTGATGCTTTGAATAGTTTGCCCTTAGATGAAGCAACCATGGATTGCATTGTGGAAGAAGCTAATTATGCCTTTGCCCTCAATCGGGACGTGATGCATGACCTAGAAAGTTTAATCCGAACGGCGATCGGGGAACACACCTTTGACTTATTAACTCGTCAGGATCGTCCTGGTAGCACGGAAGCCCAAAGCACTGCTGGCCATCCTGTAGCCTTAATGGTGGGGGAATAGGTTAAACGGGGAGATTGAGAGAATATTGATTTTTGCTTAAATGCTCTCCATGACAATTTTTTCTAAGCAAAAAATCAATTAAATATAAACTCTGCTAGTCAAGTTTTATTACTTTCTTGATTTTGCAATTTGATATTCATTTCACCTAAGAAAAAAGCTAAAATATTCTTTCCATAATTAAAAAAAATAAATACTTTGATAAAAATTTGTTTAAATAATTTCGATAATATCTAAATTTATGAATACCGCATTTCCTGCCATCGAATTTAATGCTGAATTATTAAATAAATATAACCAAGGCATTCCCCGCTACACTAGCTATCCTCCAGCCACAGAATTGACTCCGGAATTTGATCTCAGTGATTTTAGGGCAGCCATCAACCTGGGCAATTATAAAAAAACGCCCCTATCGCTCTATTGTCACATTCCTTTCTGTGCCAAAGCTTGTTATTTTTGCGGTTGCAATACCATCATTACCCAACATAAACCAGCGGTGGATCCCTACCTCAAAGCAGTGGAAAAACAAATTGCTATGGTGGCACCTTTACTAGATAAACACAGACCGGTCCAACAATTACACTGGGGTGGTGGTACACCTAATTATCTCAGTTTGGAGCAAGCAGAATTTTTATTCACTACCATCACTAATGCTTTTCCGCTGGCAGAAAATGCTGAAGTTTCCATTGAAGTGAATCCCTGTTATATAGACAGAGATTATATTTTTGCACTGCGTCAATTGGGATTTAATCGCATTAGTTTTGGCATCCAAGATTTTAATCATCAAGTACAGGAAGCGGTTAATCGAATTCAACCGGAAGCTATGTTATTTGAGGTAATGAATTGGATTCGGGAAGCTAATTTTGACAGCGTCAATGTCGATTTAATTTATGGTTTGCCCCATCAAAACCTCGTTACATTCCGAGAGACTTTGCGTAAAACAGCTCAGCTTAATCCTGACCGCATTGCTGTGTTTAATTTTGCCTATGTGCCCTGGCTCAAACCGGTACAAAAGAAAATGCCAGAGGCGGCCCTTCCCCCAGCAGCGGAAAAGCTAAAAATTATGCAAGCTACCATTACTGATTTAACTGAACAAGGCTACTTTTTCATTGGCATGGATCATTTTGCCAAACCTAATGACGAGCTGGCGATCGCCCAACAACAGGGGGAATTGCACCGTAACTTTCAGGGTTATACTACCCAACCAGAATCGGATTTGTTAGGTTTTGGCATCACTTCCATCAGCATGTTGCAGGATGTATATGCCCAAAATCATAAAACATTAAAATCTTTTTATAATGCCCTAGACCGTCAGGAAATTCCCATTGAAAAAGGCTTTAAACTGAGTCAAGATGACTTGATTCGTCGTACTGTAATCAAAGAGTTAATGTGTCAATTTAAGCTCTCTGCCCAGGAATTAGAAGACAAGTATAACCTTGGTTTTGATTGTGACTTTAACGACTATTTCGCCAAAGAATTAACTGCCTTAGATGTCCTAGAAGCTGATGGTTTACTGCGTAGGTTGGGAGATGGGTTAGAAGTTACACCCCGGGGTCGGATTTTAATTCGTAACATTGCCGCTGTGTTTGATACCTATCTGCAAAGTAAGCAACAACAGCAGATGTTTTCCAAAGCTATTTAGTAAGCTTAATTAACCCGTATTTTTTTAAGGCAAACTAAGCTTGCTGATATAGCAAAGATTAGGAAGATTAGGACTAATAATCACTGAAACCCTTTCCAAATATAGTTAATTCAAATAAGATTGAGATGACTAAAGTCTTTACCAAAGACACTTTTAGCTTTGGTCGATGTCTTACTTTCAATTAAATTAACTATAAGAGTTTTAAAATTAAAAATTTCCTAAGCAGCCCACTTTTTTCCATAGTGAAAAAACGTACGTCTTTAAGGGAGAGTTTTATTTTACCTCCACTTCTATTTCTTCCTGGGATTGGAAAAAACGGGGGTAAATTTCTTCGCAGAAAAATAAAGTACCCGCGGTAACACAAAAAGGAATAGTTACTAAGTTAACCAGAGGAATGCTGACCCAAACTAAACTTGCTAGGGCAAAGCCAGCACTCAGGGGTAAAGATTGAAAAATCAATAGTAACTTACGACGAAACCTGAGACGGCGGCGTTCGAGGGGAGGGTCAAAAAAATCTAAGCAAGTTAATAAAGATGTAGAACTAATGCCTACTAATGTGGCAAGGGGAGTACCAAATGCAGGCAGGAGGTTAGTGGAAAAACCAATAATGGTAAAAATAATTAATAAAACTATTTTTTTCAGTTCAAAAGCCAAAGCCCGTTTGATGTCCTGTAACAATCCCACTTCCTGAATGGTTAATTTACCTAGCAATTTTTTTTCCAGCTTTTCTGATAAGACGCTATACCAAGGGGAACCTAATAATCCCCCCACTTGGGAAAGCAAAAATCCCGCAATAACTAGCAATAGTAAGCGTATTAGCCAGATATAAAGAAAAAAGATAAATTTTAGTATTGGTAAGATATAAGGCAGTATTTGAGGGATACGTTGGCTTAAAAGCTCAACCCAATCCTGGGCATAATCACGTAGTATATCAACACTATCATTGCCTAGATTTAATAGTTGCCAATAAAGTAACACACCTAGGCTAATATTAATAATTAAAGGAATAATAATATAAACTAGTAATCCTGGAGTTTCACGTAGAATTTTGAATGTGCGGAGTGGATAAGTAAAGCCTTTGAAAAATCCCATATTTTTTATACTCCCTCCAATGCTGCCAATAAAGCCTTGGCTTTTTGCAATGATTCTAACCATTCCTTAGTTGGATCACTATCGGCCACAATGCCCGCTCCTACTTGTCCTGTTACTTGTCCAGGGGTGAATAAAAGGGTGCGAATAAGAATATTTAAATCTAAGTTACCCCGTTGATCCCAATAGCCGCAGGAACCATAAAACAAACTCCGTCGCACTGGTTCTAATTCTTCGATAATTTCTAGACAACGCACCTTGGGACAGCCAGTAATGGTGCCACCGGGAAAAAGGGCTTTGACTAAATCCACTCCGGTTTTGCCTGGTTGTAAAATTCCCCTTACGTTACTAACTAAATGGGACACATGGCTGTAACGTTCGATCGCCAATAGCTCATCTACTTCCACCGTGCCCCAGGTGCAGACCCGCCCGAGGTCATTGCGCTCTAAATCAACTAGCATGATATGTTCTGCCAATTCTTTTTTATTGACCAATAGTTCCCGCCGTAATTGTTCATCTTCGTCCAAATTTTTTCCCCTGGGCCTGGTGCCGGCAATGGGTCTGGTTTGGGCAATATTTTTCTCTAGTTTCACTAATCTTTCCGGTGAACAACTAACCACATCTCCCCACGGCGATCGCCAGTAACTAGCGAAGGGGGAAGGATTGATAGTTTGTAGATGTTCATAGACCTGCCAACTGTTGAGTTTTTGCTCACTTTTAGCAATGAAACGTAGTGTTAAATTAGCTTGGAAAATATCCCCCGCTTTAATGTATTGTTTCGCTTGGTTGACCATGGCTTCATATTGATTTTGGTCAGTGGTGTAAGTCAAATTTAATGGGGGAAATTGGGGCTGTGAAATTAAGTTATCTTCCTCGGCTAACTGAGTTTGAAAAAGCTTAATTTGTCCCCGGTCGGTGGTGGCCAACCACAATAATTGTTCTTGGTGATCTAAAATCGCAAAATTTTCAGGTTCGTACCAATAAGCCACAGGAAAAGGTAAATCGTCAGCCTTTAAATAAGGTAATTTTTCTATGGCCCAGGCGGTATCGTAACCTAGCCACCCCAACCAACCACCATGAAATGGCAGATGATCGGGAATATTTTCTGTCAAATTTACATTATGATTAAATCGAAAAAGTTGATTTAAGACGCTAAAAATTTCTTGCAACCTAGGGGTCAATAATCGACCCTTTCTTGGTGGGCCGGCACAGAGGGAATAACGCCCTAGATGGGGATAATCCGGCGAAGGGGGGTAGGGACTTTCCAGCAAAGTGGCAATGCTTCCCTCGCCAAACAATTTACTGAACACTGCACTGCCAGTACGACCTTGTAAGGGTAAACAATCCCAGTGCCAAGGTTGCGGTTCCTGCAGGGCCATCTCCCGGAGATCCGCTATAGGGTGCGCCATTAGGCCATGCCTCCCCACACTACCCGAGCGCCCCAAAATAGAACCAAGGTTCCCAGCACTAACCAATCTGCCCGGACAATGCGTAATTGATGCCATTGCACCTGATGCTCATTGGGACTGGTAAAGCCCCGCACTTCCATGGCGATCGCTATCTGCTCTGCCCGCAGTAAAAGATTTTCTAGTAACCTTTCCACCACTAAAATCCAAATTTGAGCGCTGCGTTTAATGCCTAATTTTTTCCAATTAATGGCTCTGGTACGAATGGATCGAAAAAGATTTTGAATTTCTTCCATTACTAAAGGAATAAAGCGTAGAGCCAAAGTCAGAATTAAGGTAATTTCTGTAATGGGCAATTTAAAACGTCGCAGGGGGGACATCAACTCTTCTAACCCCGCGGTAATTTCCTCCGGGGCAGTGGTAAGTAGATATAGGTTAGTGCTGTAAACTAGGGTAAAAATTAAGGTGCTAATGCGAATACCCAACTCCAAAGAGCGACGGGTTACTAACAGTTTGCCCCATTCAAACAAGACGTACTGATAGGGGGTGGTGGGAACAGTGATTTCACTAGCTGGCGATCGGGGTTGCCCCAACACAGTAAAACCGTCGGGGCTGAAGGTGGTTAACAGAAAAATTAGACCGGAAAAAAACACCAATAGTCCCATTTGTTGCTTCCATACCCGCCAAGGAATACGAACCCCTAGGGTTAGGACTATTAAAAAAACAACAATGCCGATGCGCCAAACAGCGTTCGCTAGCACTGGGGCTAACAAAAAGCTCATCAGCCAAGCCAGCTTTACCCTGGGGTCAAGGCGGTGCAACCATGTCACCGGATTTTCCAAATATAAGCCGATGGGTAAAGACCGCATCAAGTCCATAGCAAGGCCTGCCCTACAAAGATTGGTTCCCTAGCATTTTGCCACAATCCCATCAGCCCAGGGCTTTCCCCACTCCATCCCCGGCTTGACTTAAACTCCGGGCTATTTTCGTCAACTGGCCACAGGCCCGCAAAGATCCTGAAATTAAATGACCCCCAGCAAGGGGACGGCTCAATAAGGCTTTGGCCAAAGGCAAAGGTTGCAAAACTCCTTGGGCATCAAAAGCCTTGCTCAGATCCGGCAAATCCTGATCCACTGTGTCGCTCACCACCCGCACAATAGCCACGGGGATTTGCATCTTTGCCCCAAAGGCTAACACCGCTGTATTTTCCATATCCACCACCTCGGCCGCCGATTGTTGCCCCAACAGTCGCTTTTCCTCCCCTCGGCAAACCACCTGGGACACTGTAATGCCTTTTACCAAAGGAATTTCCCACTGATTTCCCAATAGTTGATTAATTTGTTCCATCAATCGGCGATCGCCAACGTATTTTTGCTCGGAATTATTGCCATCGCGCCAAAATTGACATTCTTCCACCCAGACCATCTGGCCAATGCCGTAATGGGGAGATAAACTACCCGTGACTCCCATCACCAATAATGCCTGGGGTTTATTCTGCTCTGACCAGGTTCGACCCAGATTTTCCAAGAAGGATTGCACTCCATTGACCCCCGCTGGCATGGGTTGCAGATGTATATGGCCACTTTTTCCTAGCCCTTTGGCGATCGCCTGGGCTTCGGCCCCCCGGGGAGCCAGAATCAATAAAGAAACGGTTTGACCATTGAGATTATCTGGAATCATGTGTTAATCTTAATTCTTGCAAATGATTCTTATTTAAAGTTTGGTGTCAATCCCTGCTTTAAGTGGTTTAAAGCTGAGTTTTAAACGGGATCAGCCCTGTAAAAATTGTTTCCGCACCGGTTTCTATGACAGTAGCCTACTCCTCCCCCATTGCCCCCGCCTCCCTAGACCAATCTGTTTTAAGGGTACAGGACATAGGTAAAACCTTTCGAGGGCAATCGGCTCCGGTGCTCAAGAAAATCAGTTTTAGCTTAGCATCGGGGGAAATTCTCGGGCTTCTGGGACCATCGGGCTGTGGCAAGACGACTTTGTTGAGAATCATTGCAGGCTTTGAAACCCCCACCAGTGGCACCGTTCATTTGGAGGGGGACTGTGTTTCTGGAGACCATTGCCTGACCCCCCCCGAACAACGACAAACGGGCATGGTTTTTCAGGATTACGCCCTTTTTCCCCACCTCACCATTGCCGATAACATTGCTTTTGGTTTGCGTCACAGATCCCAAAACTTGAAACGTCAGCAGATCCAAGCCCGCATTGCCGAAGTGCTGCATTTAGTCGGACTTACAGGTTTGGAGAAACGCTATCCCCATGAACTGTCCGGCGGCCAGCAACAACGCATTGCCCTAGCCCGAGCCCTGGCACCAAAACCCAACTTAATTCTGTTGGATGAACCCCTGAGTAATCTGGATGTGCAGGTACGCCAAAGGTTACGACACGAAATTCGCCATATTCTCAAGGCTACAGGCACCGCCGCCATTTTTGTCACCCATGACCAGGAAGAAGCCATGGCCATTTCCGACCGCATTGGGGTGATGTATCGGGGTAATTTAGAGCAAATTGGCACTCCGGAGGAAATTTACCGATCGCCAGCGTCCCGGTTTGTGGCGGAATTTGTCACCCAGGCTAATTTTGTCCCGGCCCGACGGGAAGGAGAATTCTGGTCTACGGAGTTTGGCCAATGGTCTTTATCTTTTCAGGATATCCAGCCGGAACTACCTTCAACGGGGGAGATTATGTTGCGGGAAGAGGAAATTGAGCTCAGCCCCGCCAGTGATGGGCCTGTGGTTATCAGCGATCGCCAATTTCTTGGTCGAGAGTATCGCTACTGTTTAGAAACTGCCGCTGGCCGGCAAATCCATGCCCGCACTTCTTTACAGACAGTAATTCCGGTGGGCAGTAAGGTTAATTTAACCCTAACGAATCCTTCCCCCCCCATATTTGTCCATGCTTAGGGGAGTTTTAAGGAGAATTTAACTATTTGGGTGGCATTGGCTAGTGGACAGTCTAGAATGGGCGGTGTTGTGGCCCCACCATTGTCGTGAGTGACTCTCCCTTAACGATTTTGATTGTTGATGAAGATCCCGTGTTTCGCCTGGGATTGGTCACCGCTTTGGGGAGGGAGCCTGATATACAGATACTGGGAGAGGGGGAAGGACTAGATAATCTACGCCAACAACTGGAAACTTTAGCACCAGATACTTTGCTGATTGATCCCCAGTTTCCCCGCCGTGCCCAGTCCGGTTGGCCCCTAGTGCGTCAATTGCAAACCGCCTATCCCCAGGTCAGCATTTGTTTGCTCACCGCCAGCCTAGAATATGATCAACTCCTGGCCGCCAAAACCCAAGGCATTGAGGCCTACTTTCCCAAGGGAACGGCGATCGTCGACTTGGTAGCTGGGTTAAAACAGGTCCGCGCTGGACAAACCCGTTGGCCCAGTTTACAAACCGTCCATACACCTCCCCTAAGCCCGTGGGAAAAGTTGATTTGGCCAATGTTCCGGGATGGACTTAGGCAAATTGAGCAGGGACTCCAGCAAACCCAAGCTAGTTTACAAATACCATTCCTATCGGATTTTGACCGACTTTTTTGGCAGGGTAGACAACGGGAACTCAAATTTGCCCGGTGGTTGGTGCGGAGTTTATTGCCCCATCGCCTCAAGACCTGGCATAAAGCCGCCAACGTTCTCGCTCCTTCTTCTTCTCTCCCCAGCCCAACCCCCACTCCCCGCCGCTCCGGGGTTAAAGCCATCACCCTACGCCCCCCTGGTAATTTGGCTCCCCTGGGACAAATTCTTCAGCAACTCCCGTTACAGGTGGAAAACCTTACCTCCATCCCCCTAGAGTTAGATATCCTCCAGCCCCTCAAGCGTCAGGAACTTCTTTCCCTGGCGCAACAGCAACTAGAAACCACAATTAAAGAACTCCAAGCCCTCCGGATTACACCAGCCCAGTTACCGGACAATTGTCTATCCATTGTGGGGGAAATGTGGCGGTCTTTGAGCCTCACTTTTTTTGGTAAATACTGTCAGCCTAAAAGTGAATTCACTCTGGAACAAATCCAATCTTTGTTGGAAATTTATCAACCGATTATTAGTCAGGAAAAATTAACTAAAATTCCTTTTGTGGTGCCCCTTTTTCATCACCTCCTCTTTGCCGAGCCCTTAATGGTGAATCAAAAAGAATATGCTGTGGAATCCTCCGAAGCAAGGCAATATAGCGATTTATATGCCCAAAACTTAGTTATTCAATTGGCCAACAGCACTATGGTTTTTATTTTGAACTATTTTGCTGATTATGAAGCAATTAAAATTGCTCTTTATGAACAGTCAATGCTTTCCTCACGGCAGGTAGCAAGATTTCGCAATGATTTGGCTTGGTACTATCAATTTAGTCGCTATTGGCTCCATCCCAAGCAAATTTTTGAGAGTCAACACACCCTCTTTTACCTTACCCCCACAGGCATTATGACCACCCAGGTCTATGCTCCCCGGCAACGGGAATTGGGCCAACTCCGGGCAATTCCCTGGTTTGTTACCATTGTTTTAGAGTGTCGAGATGCCCTTTCTCCCCGCTTGAGGGCCGTGGTGGAGTTTTTAGGCAATGGTGTGGTGTTTCTCCTCACCCAAGTGGTAGGCAGGGCGATCGGGCTAGTGGGCAAGGGCATTATCCAGGGCATTGGCAATACCTGGCAGGAGAGCCGTAGTCAACAAAAGCGGCCCAATTGATCTACTAATTTCGCCATTATCCCATTTGACTTTTGCTAATAAAATTAACAAATTTATCCACCATATCGGGGTTGCGCCAGCCTCGTTTGGCCTCCTCCTGTAAAATCTCCACAGCCTGGACTGTGTTCACCGCTTCTTTGTAGCGACGGTTATTGGTCAGGGCAGTGAAAATATCAATAATTTGGAAAATCTGTGCCAACAATGGTATTTGCTTTCCCTTCAGTCCATCGGGGTAACCACTGCCATCCCACCGTTCATGGTGATAAAGCATAATTTCCCCCACCGCCCTCCGTCCAGCTAAGGGTTCAAAAATCGTTGCCGCCACCCGGACATGGTCCCTAACACAATCCAATTCTGGGGGACTGAGGGGCCCCTGCTTAAGCATAATTTCGTCGGGCACCTGAAGTAAGCCCAAATTGTGGAGACGGGCGGCGAACATCAGATCATCAATTTGTTTTTGCTCTAGCTGGAGAAATTGGCCAAAACCCTGCACCAATTGGCTACAGGTAATTTGAGCTTCCCCCACAGCATAGCGTTCTTCCACCACCGCTGCTAGGCGAAACAGAACCTGTTCAATCTGGGTAACGGATTCCGCCAACTTCTTCTTCTGAATCAATAAATCTACCTGGTTGAGTAGTTCCACCCGTTCTAGGGGTTTGAGCAGATAGGCATCGGCCCCACTGGCCCGGCTGAGCAGACGACATTGGGGGTCGTCCATGGCATTGGTGAGAATGATGGGAATTTTTTGGCCGAGGGGGCTGTGCTTGATTGCCTGACATAGTTCAATGCCATTGTGATGGACTAAATTGACATCCATCAACACCAGGTCCGGGGCAACTTTTCCCACCTGTTCCACCACCTGGTCACAATCCCCTGTCTGGGGGGTCTCCCCTTCAATAATTTGGTAATTGTTCAAACGCAAAAGGTCGACGGTGGCGACACGACTGTAGGGGTGGTCATCCAGCAGAAAAATACGGAGGGGAGATGACTGGTTCACGGCTAGAGGGGGTTAAACGTAGTCTGTTTCGTCATTCTCTGTCTAAGGGGTTTGGGATCTCCCTGGGCCACAATTTTGCCGTCTTCCAACAGAAAAGCTCCGTCGCAGTAGCTTAGCTCGTCTAAACGATGGGTCACCCATAGGGCTGTGATGCCTCTTTGTTGAACCAACTTTTGCACTTGCAAGACTAATTCCTGTTGGCTTTCCCGGTCTAGAAGGGCCGTGGGTTCATCCAGTAACAGGACAGAGCAATGTCTGGCGATCGCCCCGGCAATGGCAATGCGTTGCTTTTGACCGCCGCTGAGGGCATAGATGGGACGACGGGCCATGTCAGCTAAGTTAACCGCCTGGAGAGCTTCCCCCACCCGCACCTGTACTTCATGGTGGCTGAGTTTTTCTTTGACTAAACCAAAGGCAATATCAGCTCCCACCGTGGGCATGACTAATTGATGATCAGGATTTTGGAAGACAAAACCCATGGGTTCCGCCAACTTAACTAGGCCCGAGTGGGGGGTGAGCAGACCAGCCAGCAGACGTAACAGGGTTGATTTCCCACTGCCATTGGTACCTAACAGCATCCAGAATTGTCCCCGCGGCACTGCCAAACTACAGTCCTGTAGGCCAGGACGGTCTGGAGACCACTGAAAACTTAGATCCTGGGCAACGATTGCAGGGACATGGGAAGGCATGAAATCCGAATGGGATGGACTATAACCATTTTAAGGCACCCAAGAAGATCACGTTAATCGAACATTAACATTGAAGAACGTTAATGCGAAGAAAATAATCTTATCCAAGCTTTGTTTTATACTATTATTCAAAATTGGGGAGCGACAAAATTTAAGTAACTGGCAATTATTTTCTCCCCCCAAAAGAGACTGACCATTGCCCCGATCGCCAAAAAAGGGCCAAAGGGAAAACTCTGTCGTCGTTGCAATGTGCCCAAAAGTAGCTTCAAACCGCCGTAAATAGAACCAATTAAACAGGCGATAAAAGTGGTCAAAAGTAGCGATTGCCAACCTAACCAGGCCCCCACCATGGCCGCCAATTTGGGATCACCGTCCCCCATGCCCTCTTTGCCCAACAGAAAACTGCCTCCCATACGGATTAGATCAAACAGCCAAAGCCCTAATACCGCCGAGGCGATCGCCTCTATTAAAGGAGCAATGAAGTTACCGCTTTGCCAACCTAGAAGCAAATGAAACAGTAAGCCCACCACTAGGCCCGGTTTAGTCAACCTATTAGGCAAAGTCATCGTGTCCCAATCAATTAGGGTCAGGGCAATCAAAAAACTAATTAACGTCCAGTAGCCCAGGGTCTCCCATTGCCAGCCAAAATGCGAAAATATCAACGCAAATAAAAGCCCAGTGGTTGCTTCCACCAATGGATACCGCGGGGAAATCCGGGTTTGGCACCAACGGCATTTACCTCTTAACCAAAGCCAGCCCAGCACCGGTACATTTTCCTTGGGGCCAAGAGAATGGCCACAGTGGGGACAACGGGAAGGGGGATGCACGAGGGATAGACCTGCGGGTAAGCGATAGGCGACCACATTGAGAAAACTACCCACAGCACAGCCGAAGGCAATAACAAAAAGCAGAACAATGGGAACAAGGAGGGAATCCATGCTGATCTTGGCAAAGGAAGGACAGTCAGAAAGCTAGATTAAATGTAGTCCGTTTTGCTCAAGAACCACTAAGGGCATGTGGGCCCCTCCCCGGCGTGTATAGTTTTAATGTTCGTCAGAGTTTTGCTTCGGAGTAACTGAGCATTGATTCCAGAGCTTTCCTAGGGTTCAAACACCAGTCTTCTCCCCGTAGATAGCCTATATTGCCTCCTGGGCAAACGGCTCTGAGGGGAAGATTATTTTCATTGAGATAGCGATAAATTTTTGCTAGACTAGCCTGCTGACGGAGCCAATGAAACGTTTTTGCTTGTTTGATGGTCCTTAAATTTCCTTCTCCATCGGGCAGTAAATGACGACCAGTGAAAAGAATGCCCCCTTCTTCCCCCCAGTAATAGCAGCTAGAACCAGGGGAATAACCGGGAGTCCAAAGGGCAGTGAGGGATGGGGTGATGGCCAGTTGTTCCCGAAAAGGATCAATCTTTACTCCCGGCAGAAGATATGCTTCTTGTTCCTGCACTACCACCTGACAACCTAAACTTCTCTGGATGGCTTTTACTTTTGGGCCATGGCCGTCTCGATGGGTCAGACAGAGCCAACGCACAGGGCCTTGTTTCTCCAACCATAATTCATTGTCTTCATGCCAAGCAGGGCAATCGATCAATACATTTCCCTCCTCAGTAATTAATAAGTAAGCAGTGCCCCCTAGGGTGTCTCGGTTGGGAGCAAAACGATACAGGTTGGGCAGAATTTGACGAGGTAATTTGGCGATCGCCATGGAAAAATAAGTTACGTGTAGGGAAGGATTTGGAGGACAGACAAAAATCTTGTCAACGGGTTAGAGATACCGACTAATCCCAAACCCAACTACTTTAGCTCCTCAAGTTGTTTTTCCCTCATCTCACTGGGTTTTTTAATATCTGGTTGCGGGGCCATCTCCATTAATTTTTGGTTGATTTGCTCCCTAGTGTTCTTGCTGTAGCTAGCCCAGGGATCTGGCAAGAACATGTCACCGATGCTAATAAAAGCCAAGCCAGCAATCACCACCGGAATAGCAAGAGAGCGCAAAATTTTGAATAGACTCGCCATAACGCTATGCCCCAACAATCAAACATTGATTGGATTACCTATTTTTCCATTGTAGGATAGGCACCATGGCAGTACCGGCCAAAACCCACTGCAAGGCTGTCTAGTGTCTGCGGGCTTGGTTTAAACTGGATCAACATAGGTCCAACTCCTTAGTCCCCCTTATGCGGACTTCTGTACAGACCCCCATTCGTTAACCCCCAGCGATTTTGAGAGGATAAGTAAGACATGGGATTATTTGACCGTCTAGGCCGCGTCGTCCGGGCTAACCTCAACGACCTCGTCAGCAAAGCCGAAGATCCGGAAAAAGTGCTGGAACAGGCCGTTATTGATATGCAAGAAGACCTGGTGCAACTCCGCCAGGCCGTTGCCCGCACCATCGCCGAGGAAAAACGAACTGAACAGCGCCTCAAACAAGATACCCAGGAAGCAAAAAAATGGGAGGATCGGGCGAAGTTGGCCCTCAGTAATGGGGATGAGAATTTAGCCAGGGAAGCCCTAGCTCGCAAAAAAAGTCTGACGGATACGGCAACGGCATACGAGGCTCAGCTGGCCCAGCAAAGGACGATGTCCGAAAACCTGCGCCGCAACCTAGCAGCTCTGGAAGCAAAAATTTCCGAAGCTAAAACCAAGAAAAATATGTTGCAGGCCAGGGCTAAGGCGGCTAAGGCCAATGCTGAGTTACAACAAACCCTAGGGGGCCTAGGCACCAGCAGTGCCACCAGTGCCTTTGAAAGGATGGAAAATAAGGTATTGGATATGGAAGCCACTTCCCAAGCCGCCGGGGAGTTGGCCGGTTTTGGCATCGAAAACCAGTTTGCCCAGTTGGAATCCAGTAGCGGAGTGGAAGATGAATTGGCTGCTCTGAAAGCTTCCATGGCCGGTGAAGCTTTGCCGGGCACTTCTGCGGCTACCCCCCGACTGGAAGCATCCCCGGTGGATTCCTCTGTTCCAACCAGCAATGCCAGCCAAGACGATGCTGTGATTGACCAGGAGTTGGATGATCTCCGCCGTCGTTTAAGGGAAATTTAGCAGAAAGTTGTCCTTAGGACGAAGTTTTATTCTTCCGGTGACAGCACAGATTCAGACTCAATCCTCTCCCGCCAAGAATGATCAATCTCCTAGGGGCTTTTTTGGCGGGCCCGAAAATCTGCAATGGTCATTGCCAAACCTTGATCCAAGGGAATGGTGGGTTGCCAATCTAGATATTGGTTCGCCAAAGTTATATCCGGTTGGCGCTGTTTGGGGTCATCTTCCGGCAGAGGCTTATAGGTCAACTCAGTGTTGGGGTTGATCCGCTGCTGGATTTTTTCCGCCAGTTCCAAAATAGTATATTCGCCAGGATTGCCCAAATTAACGGGACCAATATAATCGCCGTTCATTAAACGGATTAGACCCTCTACCAGATCTGACACATAGCAAAAACTGCGGGTTTGGGAACCATCACCAAAAACCGTTAGGGGTTGGCCTTGTAATGCTTGCACGATAAAGTTACTCACTACCCGACCATCGTTTTCCAGCATACGTGGTCCATAGGTGTTGAATATCCGTGCCACCCTTATGTCAACCTTGTGCTCTCGATAGTATTCAAAGGCTAAGGTCTCTGCCACCCGCTTTCCTTCATCGTAACAAGCACGCGGACCAATTGTATTAACATTACCCCGGTAGCTCTCCGGTTGGGGGTGAACATCGGGATCACCATACACTTCAGAGGTGGATGCCAGCAAAAACCTGGCTCCGACCCGTTTGGCCAAACCCAACATATACAAAGTTCCCATCACATTGGTTTTGATGGTCTTAACGGGGTTGAATTGGTAATGGACAGGGGAGGCTGGACAAGCTAGATGATA
Source organism: Synechocystis sp. PCC 6714 (assembly GCF_000478825.2). NCBI lineage: Bacteria > Bacillati > Cyanobacteriota > Cyanophyceae > Synechococcales > Merismopediaceae > Synechocystis > Synechocystis sp. PCC 6714. Next base: position 835,676 of record NZ_CP007542.1, read on the forward strand.
AACCTGGTCGACTTCCAGGCGAATGGGCTCGGTAACATCATGGCGGATTAGTTCAAAATTGGAATTATCTAACCATTTGACGATGTTGCGTTTGGTGCCAGTGTAAAAGTTATCAAGGCAGAGAATTTCGTGGCCCTGGGCCATCAGGCGATCAATGAGATGGGAACCGATAAAACCTGCTCCCCCTGTGACCAAAATCCGCATTGTTCCCCCGAGCTGTTCTATTCAAATGGGATCAGTGTAGCATTTTGGCAATTTCTGAGCACTGACCAAACCGATATTTTGCCCCTGGAAAGACGATATTATAAATACGAATTGTTATTGATTAGTACGAAAATAGGGTTTAGAAAATTAATCCAATAGCCCTGGAATAGTTTTAATTTCCAATCGCTGCTCTGTTAGCTCAACGATGGGGACAATCGCTTCCACAAAGGGAATTAATACCTCTTTGTCTGGATTTTGATCCAAAGTTACCCCAAGTAAATCATTGCCAAGACTGTAGAAATCCGTGACTACTCCGAGGCGATCGCCTTTGTCATGGTCGTAAACGATTAGACCGAGCAAATCAGTAACATGGAATTCCCCCGGCTCCAGCGGCAGGCGATCGGTGGCGGGCACCAACAGTTGGCAATTGACTAAAGCTTCTGCTTGGTTGCGGTCGATGATTTCGGCAAAACGCAAAATGTAAAGGTTTTTTCCGGGAATTTGTTTGCCTTTTTTCAACGTCAAGGGTTGGGGGCAATCCCCTTCATTTTTTCTAATCCACCGCTGACCCTTGGTTAAAAATCTGGCGGGAAAATCGGAAGCAGATAAAACCCGCACTTCCCCTTGAATGCCCTGGGGAGCAACAATGGTGCCAATTTCTAGCCAGCTTTCTTTTTCCGTGGTGTCAGTCATATTTTTTCTGGTCCTGTTCCTTGTGCCATCGGCTGAATCTCAAAATCCTTGGCTTGGGTGTGTAGTTTCCCTTTCCGACATCGTAGTTTAGCTTAGCAAAGTGCTAATAGTTTAGGAGCGCAGCATCTTGATAGAAAATTTCATCAGAAGAATGGATCTGAAACCCCGCCTTTCAAGGCGGCTTTGTGCTGGGATTTTAGCATGGTAGGCATTATCACATTACGTGAGCTAGAATGTGGTGCATGGAAAAAGCTTACCGCTACAGGTTTTACCCAACACCGGAACAGGAAAATGTCCTGCGCCGCACGTTGGGCTGTGTGCGGTTGGTGTACAACAAGGCTCTCCATGAGCGGACCCAAGGTTGGTACAACCGCCAAGAGAGAATTGGGTATGTTTAAACTTCTTCGATGTTGACAGCATGGAAGAAAGAGGAAGAACTCGATTTCTTAAATGAGGTGAGTTGTGTTCCCCTGCAACAGGGGTTACGCCATCTTCAAAAGGCTTTCACTAACTTCTTTGATGGCCGGGCAAAATATCCCAACTTCAAAAAGAAACACCAAGGAGGTAGTGCGGAATTTACCAAGTCGGCGTTCAAGTACCGGGATGGGCAAATCTATCTGGCAAAATGCCTTGAACCATTGGACATTCGTTGGTCAAGACAACTACCCAAAGGATGTAAACCATCTTCAGTGACGGTGCGATTACACCCATCAGGACGCTGGCACATCTCTGTTCGTTTTGATGACCCAACCATCAAACCCTTACCAGTCACAAACAAAGCTGTAGGGATTGATTTGGGAGTAACAAGCTTGATTGCTACCAGTAATGGTGACAAGGTTACCAATCCAAAACAATTTAAGAAGCATCACCGTCGTTTACGGTTGGCTCAAAAACGCCTTGCCCGGAAAGAAAAGGGGTCTAAGAATAGGGAAAAGGCACGACGTAAAGTTGCCAAAATTCATCTTAAGATTACTGACTCCCGAAAAGACTTTCTCCATAAATTGACCACTCAACTGGTGCGTGAAAACCAAACCATCACCGTTGAGGCCTTGATGGTCAAAAATATGGTCAAAAATCCAAAGTTAGCCCTCTCCATTAGTGATAGTGGCTGGGGTGAGTTTGTGCGTCAATTGGATTACAAGTGTCGTTGGTATGGTAGGAATTTGGTCAAGATTGACCACTGGTTTCCTTCCTCCAAACGGTGTAGTTCCTGTGGGCATATCCTCGATAAGATGCCCTTAAATATTCGTTCCTGGCAATGTCCAAGTTGTGGAACAACCCACGATAGGGATACCAATGCCAGTAAAAACATTTTGGCCGCTGGACTAGCGGTGTCTGTCTGTGGAGCGACCGTAAGACCTGAGCAGAGTAAGTCTGTGAAGGCAGGTGCTATGAAGCAGAAACCTGGACCGTGAGGTCTGGGAATCCCTTTCGTTCACGGAAGGGAGGATGTCAACAGCAAAATATTCCGCCGTTGTGGATAGGTCCATCTCGGTTAAAGAAGATGGTGATAGTGGCTTGTATTAACCGTTACCCCAAAGCTCAAAATCAAACACAACTGCTACCATGGGGCCTGGTAATCACCAATTATTTTTAGTAAGGTTTTATGAGCGATCTAATTGTTATCGGCTACGACGACGAATATAAGGCGGAAGAGGTACGCCTTGCCCTGGCTAAACTGCAGGTGGAGCATTTGATTGAAATGGAAGATGCCGCCGTTGTCGTCAAAGACCAAAAAGGTAAAGTAAAGCTCAAGCAGGCCATCAATCTCACCAGTTCCGGGGCGGTTAGTGGTGGTTTTTGGGGCCTATTGATCGGCATTTTGTTTTTCTCTCCCCTCTTGGGGGCCGCGGTGGGGGCTGCTAGTGGTGCATTGGCCGGTGCTCTTAGTGACATTGGTGTGGATGATAATTTCATGCGGGAGTTGGGTGAAACCATGTGCCCTGGTACATCCGCTCTATTCGTTCTAGTTAAAAAAGTTACCCCCGATAAAGTCTTGGCCGATGTAAGTAAATACGGGGGTAAGGTGCTGAGAACTTCCCTGTCCCAGGATGAAGAGTCTCAATTGCAAGCAGTACTAGATCGCCATGGCCTATTGGATGGTGGTCCCGCTGGAGAATAATTCTCCCAAGCAAAACAGAATATTGCCCTGAGCATAGTCGTTGATTCCAGTACATTTGATTTGGTCTATGGTGAGGTCAAATTATCCAACAGCATGGTCTTGGCTAATCCTAGTCAAAGAATAATATTTAAATTTTGTTTACTCCCCGTCTTGGCTGGCCTTGGTGGGGATTTTAGTTTTGCCTAAAATTGTGTTGGATCATATTGGTCATTTCGTTGGGGAGGAAATTATGGTTAATATTTTCAGAATTTGGGCGATCGCCGCCAATGGTTTTCGGGAAGTAATTCGGGATCGAATTCTCTACATAATCGGTTTTTTTGCCATTTTGATGGCCCTGGCCCTACGCATACTGCCAGAGATTTCCGTAGGGGCCGACGGCAAAATTTTCCTTGACCTGGGTTTGGCCGCTACATCCCTATTGGGGGCGATCGTGGCTATTTTTGTTGGCACCGGGCTAATTAACAAAGAAATTGAGAAACGGACTGTGTTAGTGCTGATTCCCAAGCCCCTCAGCCGCAGTGAATTAATTATTGGTAAACATTTGGGCTTATCTGGGGTACTGGCGGCCATGCTAGCGATTATGACCAGCATTTACCTGGCTATGTTGGCCTGGGCTAAAATTCCTTTTTCCCCCACAGCCATTCTCATTTCCCAGGCTTTTCTCCTATTGGAGTTGGCCGTCCTGACGGCGATCGCCATTTTATTTGGGGTATTTACGAGTTCTATTTTGGCCACCCTGCTCAGCTTTGGAGTGTACTTTATGGGCCATATAAGTCGGGATTTACTTAAATTGGGGGAAATTACCAAAAATGCCAATATCGAAACCCTGACCAAATATCTTTACTTGGTGTTGCCCAATCTAGAAAGATTTAATCTCAAGAATGAGGCGGTCTATGGAATTTTGCCTTCCAGCAGTGAACTGTGGGCTGACCTACTCTACGGCATTCTTTACATTATTTTGATGCTTACGTTGGCTAACCTGATTTTTGCCCGAAAACAGTTCTAAGAAATTGTCAGATTGTCATTCAAGACCCGGGCAATTTCTCGCACATGCCTAAGGTCTGAACCGCAACAAGCGCCAAAAACATTAGCGGTAGGAACTTTTTGTTTAAGCATCCAATAGGAGTGAGCCAATTCCACCGGGTTACCAATGTCGAGAAAATCTGCTTCATCTAACTCAGCATGACTGCGACGGGAGGGATTACAACGGAACCCCCCCAATCGATGGGTCCAAACATCCTCTGTAATTACCCCAGAAAAGTGGTCTGGATGGGCACAGTTGACCATAAAATAGGCTGCTCCTTGGTTGGTAGCTTCATCAACCCTGGCGATCGCCTCTGACAAAGGAATACCCATAGGCAAATGGCCATTGGTTTCCAGGGTGAAAGAGATGGATACGGGCAGGGAAAATTCTTGGCTAGCCCGGACAATGCCGATGGCCTCATTAACACTAGTGAGGGTAAATGCGCCCACAATATCCACACCGGCTTCTGCCAACCAACTGATTTGTTGTCGATGATAGGCCTGGGCCGATGCCGCATTACTGAAATGTTCACCACCATAGGCATCACCACAGGGACCGACTAGGCCGTTGATCAGTAGGGGCTGAATTTGGTCAGCATAAGTCTGTTTTAATCCTTGGACAAACTCCACCGCCTCAAAGTTGGCCCGCCGAATTTCGTCCAGGGTCGCTCCCAATTCTTCCGCAAAAAATGTTTGGGCCCGCCAGGTGGGGGCATCGAGCAAAAAGCCAAACTGCTTTTCTCGAGCTAAATCTAAAAAGCCGTGGAAATAACTGGTTAATGCCTCCCGACCAACGACATCGAACAGTAAGGTATGGGCGGCAAAAGCGGGCAAATTAAAGCCCCGATTAAAAATCATGTCCGTCTCCAGTCCACCGTCCAAGAGAAAAATTTGCTCACATTGATGGGGAAGATTACTCATTTTTGGGAGCCAACTCATATCTGCGGATTACTTGCGTTCCTATTATGCTTGTTGGGTCTAGTCATGACGATTCTGATACCTAGAGCAAACGGCAAAGTCGCTGATTGCTGAAACTACCTAATTAACCGAGTAAATAACTTCTCCAATTCCACCCAGACGAACATTAAGCTGCTAAAGCCAAAGCAGACTAGTAGTTGATGGGGACTGAGCCAATCGGTGCCAAAGAAATGTCTGAGGGGTTCAAAGTAAACTAAGGACAACTGGAGAATGGTGGTAATAATTACTGCTCCCCAGAGGTAGGGATTAGTCAAAGGATTCATCTCTATGGTTAAGCGATGGCTGGAGCGTACCGCAATGGCGTGGCCCATTTGGGCAATACAGAGGGTGGTAAAAACCATAGTTTTCCAACTGCCGGGCACACCGGCTAGCTCAGCGCTGTGATAGGCCCAGACCATGAGGGTGACGGTAACTACGGCAAAAACTAGCCCAATGCGGATAATGTAGGCTCCTAGTCCCCTGGAAAAAATACTCTCCTGGGGGTTAAAGGGGCGGCGCTGCATAATGTTTGGTTCCCCTGGTTCCATGGCTAAAGCTAGGGCTGGTAAACCGTCGGTGACGAGATTCATCCAGAGAATTTGTAGGGGGGTTAGGGGAACTCCGGATAAGCCCAGTAGGGGAGCAGAAGCAATGGTGATTACTTCCCCCACGTTACTGCCCAAAATATATTTAATGAAGCTACGAATATTGCTATAAACTACTCGTCCTTCCTCGGCGGCGGCCACAATGGTGGCAAAGTTATCGTCCAATAGAACCATGTCGCTGGCTTCTTTGCTCACATCGGTGCCGGTGATGCCCATGGCAATGCCAATGTCCGCTTGCTTGAGGGCCGGGGCATCGTTAACCCCATCCCCCGTCATGGCCACAAAACGATTACAGGCTTGGAAAGCTTTGACAATGCGTAGTTTATGTTCGGGGGAAACCCGGGCAAACACACTGACTTCTTCCACCTGGGCTTCCAGGTCCTTTTGGGATAGCTGTTCTAGGGTCTGACCTGTCAAAAACCGATCGCCGGCTTGGTTAATGCCCAAATCCTTGGCGATCGCCAAGGCGGTGAGGGGATGGTCCCCGGTAATCATCACGGTGCGGATGCCGGCAGCGAGGGATTTTTCTACCGCTAGGCGTACTTCTGGTCGGGGCGCATCTAGCATACCCACCATACCCAACCAGATCAAATTATCCTCGGCGGCAATTAAATCTGGAGTACTGGGAATTTGGCGGAGGGATTTACAGGCAAAGCCCAATACCCGTAAACCCCGACTGGCCATGAGATTGTTGTCACTCAAAATTTGTTCTTGGTGCTGGGGGGCGAGGGACACGGCATGGCCATCGATGTGGATTTGCTTACACTGGTGCAGAAGTAGCTCCGGTGAGCCCTTGGAGAAAATTAGGTAGGGAGCGGGGGACAAAGCCAAGCTATGTAAAATTTCTTCCAAATCTCCCGGGAATGCTCCCCACTGGGACGGTACAGCCACCACTACCCCCATGCGTTTTCGCTCCGAGGAAAAAGGAAATTCCCCCCGACGGGTAAACATTGGCCGCAATTGCCCTTGGTTAAAACCAAATTTACCCGCTAAGGCCAGCAATGCTCCTTCGGTGGGATCACCAATAACTTGGCACTGGGGATTATCTGGGTCACAGTTAAGATCGGAGTCGTTACAGAGAACAGCGTTAAGACAAAGTAGTTGCACCGCCAGGGACCAAGCTTCCCCAGTGGATTTCGCTCCACCATCCGCTAAGTCGATAATTTTTCCTTGGGGTTGGTAGCCTTCTCCACCAATGCCGAGGCGATCGCCGTGGGTCAACACTTCCCGCACTACCATTTTGTTTTGGGTCAGGGTGCCGGTTTTATCGGAACAAATCACATTGACGGAACCGAGGGTTTCCACCGCCGGTAATTTGCGAATCAGGGCATGGCGTTTAACCATACGTTGGGTGCCCAGGGCCAGGGTAACGGTAATCACCGCCGGCAGTCCTTCCGGTACCACTGCCACTGCCATGCTGAGGGACGTTTCCACCAATTGCCGTAGTTGCCCCCAACCACTCTGCCAAACCCCAAGGATAATAACCAGGGTCACCATTAGGAGAGAACCGGACACCAAGACCCCGGCTAAGTTTGCCATCCGTTTTTGTAGGGGAGTAGGTTCCGGGGCCACCGCCTGCAACATCTGGGCGATTTTTCCTAATTCTGTGGCCATGCCGGTGTTGGTCACCACCACTTTGCCCCGACCCTGGACTACCTCCGTACCGGAAAAGACCATATTCTGGCGATCGCCTAGGGGAGTATGGAGAGGTAAACCTGTGTTGCTAACTATTTTTTCCACTGGTTGGGCTTCCCCGGTCAGGGCCGATTCCCGCACTAGTAAGTTAGCCGCTTCGATAAGTTGACCGTCGGCACAGAGTTGACTACCGGCCTCTAGCAAAATGATGTCCCCTGGCACTAAGCTGGCCGCCTTGACCTCCTGGCGATCGCCATCCCGCAGTACCTGGACTTTTGGGGAAGCCATTTTCTTCAAAGCTGCCAAAGCTTTTTCCGCCCGACTTTCCTGGAAATAACCTAATAGACCGTTAAGGATAACAATGGCAAAAATGGCGATCGTGTCCTTAAAGGGAAAACCCTCAATGGTTTCTTCCCCCAACCGCAAACTGATCAGATCTAGCACCCCAGAAATAATTGCCACCCCGATCAACATCAAGAGCATTACATTGGTGAACTGATCGAGCAAAATCTGCCAATTATTACGTCCGGCGATCGCGGTGATCTCATTCAGCCCATAGGTGCGCTGTCGTTCTACCACAGTCTTTTCCACCAATCCCCAACTGGGGGCGGTGGTCAACTGGCGCAGGGTCTTTTCAATGCCGTAGCTATACCAAGCCTCCGCCTTTCCTGGAGATGCGGGCACATTTGGGTCAAACATCCAGTAATTATCTTAAATTTGAGATTCAAATTTTAATGCGAATTTTTTTAGTAGTTCAATTTCTATTCTAAAGCCCAGCTTTTGGGGGCCTACTACAATCGACCGTAATTGTTTACACTGAACTTCAAGCCTTGTTCATGCGTTGAAATACCTAGAGAACCCTTCCATGCCCAAAAATATCGTCGTTGCTCCCTCCATTTTGTCAGCGGATTTCAGCCGTTTAGGTGAAGAAATCAAAGCCGTAGACCAAGCTGGGGCTGACTGGATCCACGTTGATGTGATGGATGGCCGCTTTGTGCCCAACATCACCATTGGCCCCCTGATTGTCGATGCCATCCGCCCTTTAACCCAAAAGCCTCTGGACGTTCATTTGATGATCGTTGAGCCGGAAAAATATGTGGAAGACTTTGCCAAGGCCGGCGCTGACATTATCTCCGTTCATGTGGAGCACAACGCTTCTCCCCATTTGCACCGCACCCTTTGTCAGATCCGGGAATTGGGCAAAAAAGCTGGGGCTGTGCTCAACCCCTCCACTCCCTTGGATTTTCTGGAATACGTGTTGCCAGTTTGCGACCTAATTTTGATCATGAGCGTCAACCCTGGTTTCGGCGGCCAAAGTTTTATTCCTGAAGTCTTGCCCAAAATCCGCTCCCTCCGTCAGATGTGTGACGAACGGGGTCTAGATCCGTGGATTGAAGTGGATGGGGGGCTCAAACCCAATAACACCTGGCAAGTCCTCGAAGCTGGGGCCAATGCCATTGTGGCCGGTTCTGCTGTGTTCAATGCCCCCGATTACGCCGAGGCGATCGCCGGAGTTCGCAATAGCAAACGCCCAGAGCCCCAATTAGCAACGGTGTAAATTAATGCAGAAAATCCGCACGAAAACGATTTAGACACCGGGAAACGAGAGATTATAGGGTTAGAGCCCCATTGCTCCCACAACAAAACCCCCGGAAAAACCTTCTGGAACACAAACGAGGTGGAGATTTAATCCACCTTTTTTCTTTGCTTGATTAAGTTTCAGGCGATCGTTAGCCCCCGGCCACTGCGGGCACAATGCTTACCTCATCCCCCGCGCTCAGAGCCGTATCCGTACCTTGCAAAAAGCGAATATCTTCCTCATTAACATAAAAATTGAGAAAGCGGCGGGGCTTACCTTCCTCGTCACATAGGCGAGCCTTAATCCCTGGGCAATTGGTTTCCAGGGCATCGATCAACTGCCCCACATCAGCAGCTTCACAGTCAATGGTGGCTTGACCACTAGTGAACTTTTGTAGCGGAGTGGGAATAAGAACTTTAACCGTCATGATATTTACGAAAAAAAGAGGACTGCTCAACCGGGACAACACCGGAGAAGCCACCACATCGATTAGAACGCTAAAGTCCCTTCAACGTCAAGTTGGTTATCCAATCTCTAAAAGATTTTAAGTACTAATAAAGTTCGTACTTCAGCAGAGTGCAGGGCAAACCGCCATTATTGACGGGAAAACGGGCGGAGGTTCTCAATCCAATCCTTTTTGTCAAAGCTTTATTGCCACTGAGAATAAAGGCAGTCCAGCCCTTAAATCTCTGTTTGAGCACATCGCCTATTTGCTGATAAAAGTCCCCCAACGCTTCTTCTTGGCCAATGCGCTTCCCATAGGGAGGATTGCAAATCAGCATCCCTTCTGCGGCTGGCGGTTCAACCTCGGCAAAATCAAGCCATTGCCAATCAATTTTTCCTGCCAACTGGCATTGTTGGGCATTGCTTTTTGCTTCCTGAATTGTCTCCCGATCGCCGTCACTGCCCCACAGGGGAGCAGGAAGAGTATCTTTCTCCTTAGCCCTAGCTTCATCAAGGAGGCACTGCCAGAGGTCTGGATCAAAATCGGGCCATTGTTGGAAACAAAAACCAGGCTGAAATTTACCAGGGGCAATGTTTAAACTCGCCATGGCTGCCTCTAACAGAAAAGTACCGGAGCCACAGAGGGGATCATAAAGGGGTTGCTCAGGGGTCCATTCCGCCATGGCTAACAAAGCAGAAGCGAGGGTTTCCTTGAGGGGGGCCTGACCCATGGCCGGGCGATAACCCCGACGGTGCAAACTAAACCCAGTACTATCCAAACTCAATTGGCAATGGTTTTGGTGAATGTGGGCATTGATGACAATGTCCGGTTGACTAAGGTCAATGCTAGAACGGCGTTGGTGGCGATCGCGCTGTTGATCCACAATGGCATTTTTTACCTGGAGGGCGGTGAAATGGGTATGGTTAAGCTGGGGATTTTTGCCAGTGCAATTAATTTGTAGGGTTTGCTCCGGACTGAGATATTCGTCCCAATCTATTTTTTTGATACTGCGGTGTAAATCCTGGGCGTTAAAAGCTTTAACGGTGGCAATGGGCATCAACACCCGGTAAATTAGGCGAGACCAAAGGTTAATGCGGTATAACAAAGCCCGATCGCCGGTGAAAGCCACCCCTGCAAATTCCGGTTTTACTTGTTCTGCTCCCAATTGGCTCAATTCTTGGGCAGCGATCGTCTCTAATCCCCGGGCCACAGTGGCGAAATAGGGCCTGGTTGTTGCGGAAAGGGAACGGGAATCTGCCATGATCTAAGGGGAAACAGTGGGGAAGTTAGGGACAATATTGGTAGCGAGAGGGAAATACTGATCAGGACTCGAAACCCAGATTGCGAGAGTATTGCAACCTCAAATTAGTTAGCCCCAATCCTGTTACGAAAGATTAAATTTGCAAAATCCCCTCTGGCATCACCGTTAATAATTCCCGCCGTTGCAAACCTTCTTGGTGACAAATGGCATTGGCGGACAGTAAGCCACTGCTGATGGCCCGCTCCATCAAACCACAGGGAAAAGGCATTTTTACCCAATCCCCTGCAAAAAATAGGTTCGCCACTGGAGTTGCGGTTTCCGGGCGATCGCCGTAGCTGTTGGGGGGAAAACCGGAGAAATTTTTCTGGTTAACCAATTCCCGGTGCAACAGGTTGGCCGTAGCCAAGGAAGGGACAATTTCATACAATTCCTGCTCAAAGGTGGCTAGCAAATCCCCTTGGGTGGGAAATTCTTTTTCTTTGTAGCAATAGGCGTGTAACTCCACCACACTGCCCCCGGTGCGCTCGGCCCAGGCGATAAATTGATTTTGGATGCGGTGATAGAGGGTAATACTGTCGGTGAGACGATAGCCGGATAGGGAAGCGAAGTTACTGTGGGGCCAGTCAAAGTCTTGGTCAAACCAGAAGCGAGCCACCGCAAAGGGATCAGCCACTGCTAGATTTTTCACCTGCTGGACAAATTGGGGGTTAACATCTCCATCCAGGCGATCGGCCAGGTTTTTCATACCCACCACGTCCGCTGCCAACACATAATAATCCGCCTTTAACGTTGTCGTCGGTGGTTTATTTTGGGTGCGGGAAACTAACTGTACTTCTTCTCCATTACCCCCCGGTTGAATGGCAAACTTGGCCAAATTTCGCTTAGCCGGGCCCTGGACTACTTTTCCATCGCTGTCATACACGGCGCCGTGGCAGGGACAGACAAATTGACCATTTTCCTGTTTGGCAACGGTGCAACCCTGGTGACTACAGGTGAGGGATAGAGCCTCTTTTCCTTCTGGCTTAGCCCAATAAACCCGATCGCCAGCGCCGTAATAAACATTATCTCCGGGATTAGCCCGGGCCAACAGGTCGTTACGAGTTACTGTGAAAGGCACATCGCTAACTGGATCATCCCCCTGGACATATTGAAGGGATTGGATTTTCCCCTGGTCACAATTAATGGCACTGACGGTGGCTTCGGTGATAATTTCCCCACCGTTAGCTTGAATCGATTGCACCATGGGCATCACCAAACTGGTGACCATATCGTCCTTGGTGCCGTTGAAAGCCAGGCCTTCGGGATTACCGAAAAAGTAGAAATGGAAAAATTGCATCAATTCCCCCGCACTCAAAACATCGGGGGCATTAAGGCTAGATTTAGCAAAGGGCAAAAAGTAGAGATCATATAAGCCCTTGGGAAATCCTTTGGCTACCCAATCGCTCACTGTGATACTGTCTAGCTGATCATAGCTTTTGGGAATCTGGAACCCCGTAATAGCCCGGAATACCTGCCAATGGGATGGCTTGGTTAAATTAATGCCCCAGCGCAGACGATTGGGGGAAGAAATGGTCAGGTCAACAATGTTCCAGGGAAAGGCAGAATGACTGGGACGAAACACCTCCGGCTCGTAGCCTTCTTTAAACACCAGGGAGTAGAAATCCAAAGACCGGAAATTGTCGGCGATCGCCAACTCATTCACAATGCTTTTTAGATTGTAATATTGGGGAAAAAAACCGTGGAAACCGTGCTCCATCTGGAAAGTTTCTTCCCCCACCTGGATGGGCCAACCCGCCACCTTGCCTCCCAAATTCGGGGACTTCTCCAACAGGGTGACCTTAAAACCCCGTTTACTCAGTTCATAGGCCGAAGCTAAACCCGCTAAACCGGCCCCCACCACCACCACCGACTTGGGCTGGGACAAATATTGGGGCAAATCCAGGCGATCGGTGTCGTACCGGGCAGGTTGGGGCTTAGCTAAGCGGGAATAACCAATGGCGCCCCCCAGGGTACCTACCCCTAAAAGTTTTAGCGCAGTGCGACGGGAAACAACGGTGGAATTAGGATTGGGGGATGGTTCAGTCATGCAAAGGGCAGACGGTAAAAGTGAGAGCTAGGGGGGCATTAAATAGTTCAGCCCTGATTCTAATCGCTCTACCCCAAAACTTTCTACCCAAAAATTAATTTTGAATTTAGTGGAGGTGAGCGGTAAACCCTACGCCTTGACCCTTAATTCGGCAGTGGAATGAAGAGGAACACCGACCTTAATTTGTACTTTAGGTCCATTGTCCTGATAACTAACTCAGACAAATTAGGGGCTTGGCAATCAATCGTCGGATTGGATGATTTCGGAGAAGCACTATCAGATTCTACTAAAGTATTGGATCTGGAAAAATATCCAGGGGAACTGAGATAATAGTTAGTGGTGATGGTTTTGCTGCAATCCTAGCCCATCAGTTGTTTTATGCTCGACCTAACAGCAATTATTGATCAGCAAACCAATGGTATCAATTACGATATCACCACGGAAGATTTGATTGTCAAACTTCGAGAGTGGGATAAGCAATATGGCATTGAAATCAGTGAAGTTTCCTTTGACAGTCTCATAGTCCGCTTTGAGAACTTACCGGGGGATTTAGAAGCCCTAGCTCGGGAAATCTATGAGTTTTGCCCTGACGTCATTGACCAGGGGTTTGGCTGTTTTGACGATGCCCTCCCGATGATGATGGCTTCTGGCCAGGAAGTTCCCCCAGAAACCGAGGCTTTGCTGACAGGAGTGGATTGGAATGATCCCGATTTTGGCCTAACCATATTGAAAAATTCTCTACATCAAGACCGAGCAGTTTTCCTGTGGTGGGATTAGGTTCAGTTATTTGGAGGCGATCGCCTGACGGATATGGGGTTAAGGGGTGTTGAAAAAACGAATATTTATAGTATTAGTGTTTTGATTAATGAAGCTTTTTCCTATACAATTACTAAAGTAAGCACTAAAAAATAATGAAATAAAAATGAAGAGAAAATGAAAAAATTATGAATTAATTTGGAGTAAATGATTGACAGAAAAGTTTGATTTTTCTAAAGAGAAACAGCTTAGTTTATGATAAATTGAGCAGTGGTTCACCGTGTCGATATGCCATTGGGCAATTTATGCTAACTGCTTTTACTGCCGGTTTATTGTTGATAACTATCTCGGAATTAGGGGATAAAACTTTTTTTATTGCCATGATTTTAGCCATGCGCTATCCCCGCCGTTGGGTGTTAGTCGGAGTAGTGGGAGCATTGGCCACAATGACCATTTTGTCAGTGTTAATGGGACAAATTCTTACCTTTCTGCCCACTAGATATATCAACTATGCCGAGGTAGCTCTTTTTTTGATTTTTGGCACAAAGTTATTGTGGGATGCTTATTGGATGAAAGCCACGGCAAATCTAGAGGAAATGGAAGATGCGGAAAAAGCCATTGCCTCCGGCGAGAAAAAGCTGAAAATCGTACCCCGGGGATGGGGCATTGTGGTGGAAAGCTTTGCCCTCACCTTTGTAGCGGAATGGGGCGATCGCACTCAAATTGCGACCATTGCTTTGGCGGCGTCCAATAACGCTTGGGGAGTATCGGCAGGGGCCATTCTTGGTCATACCATCTGTGCGGTGATTGCGGTGATGGGAGGAAAATTTGTGGCAGGGCGTATTTCTGAGAAAACAGTGACTTTGATCGGTGGTCTTTTATTTTACTTATTTGCTGCGATTTCCTGGTGGACCAAGGTTGCTTAGGGCTTGGATTCGTTGACCAACCATTACCACTGATGGAATCAAATTCCTCTACCGACCGGAACGATACGGAATGTTAAGATAGGTCGTTGAAGGATTGCTCCCTTCTTGGCAAAAAGTCGAGAGAACGGCGATCGCCAGACCATTAAATTCCCCATTTAGACTGCCCATCGGTTCCCTACCCCAAGTCCCATGTTTAAAACCCTCTTTGGTGATCCCAATACCCGCAAACTGAAAAAGTTTCAGCCCTACGTGGCGGAGGTCAATCTCTACGAAGAGGACATTGAAAAGCTGTCTGACGAAGAGTTGAAGTATAAGACCGTCGAGTTTCGGGGAGCGTTGGATAGGGCCCGCACCGATGCGGAAACAGAGGAAATCTTGGATGAAATTTTACCCGAAGCTTTTGCCGTAGTGCGGGAAGCGGGCAAGCGGGTACTGGGTATGCGTCACTTTGACGTGCAACTGCTGGGGGGCATCATTCTCCACAAAGGGCAAATTGCGGAAATGAAAACCGGGGAAGGGAAAACGTTGGTGGCCACTCTGCCTTCCTATCTGAACGGTTTAACGGGGAAAGGGGTCCATGTGGTGACGGTGAACGATTACTTGGCCCGGCGGGATGCGGAATGGATGGGGCAAATTCATCGCTTTTTGGGCTTGACAGTGGGTCTAGTACAATCTGGTATGACTCCGGAGGAACGGAAAAAGAATTACGCCTGCGACATCACCTACACCACCAACAGCGAACTAGGCTTTGATTATTTGCGGGACAACATGTCCACCGCCATGATTGAAGTAGTACAGCGTCCCTTTAACTACTGCATCATCGACGAAGTAGACTCGATTTTGATTGACGAAGCCCGTACTCCTTTGATTATTTCTGGTCAGGTGGAACGGCCCACGGAAAAATATTTGCAGGCGTCGGACATTGCCGCCCAGCTAGAGCCGGAAATCCATTATGAAGTGGATGAAAAACAGCGTAATGTACTGATGACCGATGAAGGATTTGAGAAGGCGGAACAATTACTAAAAACCACTGATTTGTTTGATAAAAATGATCCCTGGGCCCACTACATTTTCAATGCGATCAAAGCGAAGGAATTATTCCTCAAGGATGTGAACTACATTGTCCGTAATGGGGAAGTGGTAATCGTGGATGAATTCACCGGCCGGATTATGGTGGGACGCCGTTGGAGTGACGGTCTGCACCAGGCGATCGAAGCGAAGGAACGGGTGGAAATTCAAAAAGAAAGTCAGACTTTGGCTACCATTACCTATCAAAATTTCTTTTTGCTTTATCCCAAACTTTCTGGCATGACGGGGACCGCCAAAACGGAAGAAACGGAGTTGGAAAAGGTTTATAACCTCCAGGTGACCATCACCCCCACCAATCGTCCTTCTAGCCGTCAAGATTGGCCCGATGTGGTCTATAAGAACGAGGAAGCGAAATGGAAAGCGGTGGCGTTGGAGTGTGAAGAACTCCATCGGCAGGGTCGTCCCATCCTGGTGGGTACCACCAGCGTGGAAAAATCAGAAGTTATTTCTCGGTTGTTGCAGGCCAGTGGCATTCACCATAACTTGCTCAATGCCCGGCCAGAGAATGTGGAACGGGAATCGGAAATTGTTGCCCAAGCAGGACGTAAGGGGGCGGTGACCATTGCCACCAACATGGCTGGTCGGGGTACGGACATTATTCTGGGGGGGAACTCGGACTATATGGCTCGCCTTAAGGTGCGGGAATATTTGATGCCGAAAATTGTCCGTCCCGAAGATGATGAGTTGGGAGTTGGGGTAACAGGTTGGGTGAGCGGCCGGGAAAAACCCCAGGGCTTTGGCAATCAAAATGGCAAGAAAAAGGTGAAAACCTGGCAGGTATCCCCGGACATTTACCCCACCACCATTAGCCAGGAAACGGAGGAATTGCTCAAAAAAGCAGTGAAGTTTGCGGTGGACCAATACGGACTGCAAAGTTTGACGGAACTGGAAGCGGAAGATAAATTGGCGATCGCCTCGGAGAAGGGTCCCACCGATGATCCGGTCATTCTCAAACTGCGGGAAGTGTACAACCAAATTCGTCGAGAGTACGAAGTATTGACCTCGGCGGAACATAAAGAAGTGGTGGAATTGGGAGGATTACACGTAATTGGTACGGAACGCCATGAATCCCGTCGGGTAGATAACCAACTGCGGGGGCGGGCTGGTCGCCAAGGGGACCCCGGTTCCACTCGCTTTTTCCTGAGCCTGGAAGATAACTTACTCCGCATTTTTGGCGGCGATCGGGTGGCGGGACTGATGAATATGTTCCGGGTGGAAGAAGATATGCCCATCGAGTCGAAAATGCTCACCGGCTCCCTAGAAGGGGCCCAGAAAAAGGTGGAAACCTATTACTACGACATCCGTAAGCAGGTGTTTGAGTATGACGAAGTAATGAATAACCAACGGAAGGCCATCTATGCGGAGCGCCGTCGGGTGCTGGAGGGTTTGGATCTAAAAGAACAGGTATTGGTCTATGCCGAAAAAACCATGGATGAAATTGTCGATGCCTACGTCAATCCGGAATTACCCCCCGAGGAATGGGACGTGGAAAATATGCTTGATAAGGCTAAACAGTTCGTTTATTTGCTCGAAGATCTAACAGTGGAGGATCTGGGGGATATGACCGTGTGGGAAATGAAAACCTTTTTCCACGAAGAAGTCCGCAAAGCCTATGACCTCAAGGAAAACCAGGTGGATAAGGTGCGTCCGGGGCTAATGCGGGAAGCAGAACGGTATTTTATCTTGCAACAGATCGACAATCTCTGGCGGGAACATCTCCAGTCCATGGAGGCTCTCCGGGAGTCCATTGGACTACGGGGTTATGGGCAAAAAGATCCATTGATTGAATACAAGCAGGAAGGTTACGAAATGTTCCTGGAAATGATGATCGACATTCGTCGCAATGTGGTTTATTCCCTCTTCCAGTTCCAACCCCAGCAACAACCCCAAACTGTTTAATAAACCTAGGTTTGCCTATCTAGATGCTATTCAGCCACAGCCGGAATCAGCCACTGGGGCATTTGGAGTGCTAAAAAATCGATTAACTTCTCTGAGGGAATGGGTTGGGCAAAATAATAACCCTGCCCCCCGTCACACCCCAGCCAGTGCAGTTGGGTCAAATGTTTTTCCGTTTCAATGCCCTCAGCAATTACGTCCAATCCTAGGGTGTGGGCTAGGGTAACAATGGTGTGGACAATGGCGGTGTTTTGGTCGTTGGGCTCCATGGCGTTAACAAAGGAGCGGTCAACTTTAAGGGTCGTAATGGGAAAACGGTGTAGATAACTGAGGGAAGAATAGCCAGTGCCAAAATCATCGAGGGAAATTTGAATATTTCTGCGTCGCAGATTCAAGAGTACGTCGGCAGCTAGATCTAAATTGTCAATCAATAAACTTTCTGTAATTTCCAGTTTGAGGTCCTGGGGAGCCAAATTGGTGGTGGCTAGAATTTCGTCCACCGTTTGGATAATTCGCTGATCTCGTAGTTGACGCACGGAAACATTGACACTCACCTGAAGGTAGGGCAGCCGGGGGAAATGCTGCTTCAGTTTCAGTATTTGCTGACTCGCCTCCCAGAGAATCCAGTCCCCCATGGGCACAATCAACCCTGTTTCTTCGGCGATCGCCACAAATTCCCCGGGCAAGAGTAAACCTTCTTCGGGATGTTGCCAGCGCAAAAGGGCTTCCACTCCTTGCAACTGCCCTGTTTTTAGGCACACAATCGGCTGGTAATGTAACCTCAACTCATGGCGATCGATCGCCCGACGCAAATCATTCTCCCGCTGGAGCCTCTGGACAGCATGGTGGTGCATGGTCTGGTTAAAAATGGCATAGCGGCCCTTCCCTGCGGCTTTGGCTCGATACATAGCGGTGTCCGCATCCCGCAAAATATCCTGGGGATGACGGTAGTAGGCATGGTTAAGGGCAATGCCAATGCTGGTATTGGTAAAAATTTCCTGGCCCTTCAGGTTAAAGGGTTTTTGTAGTACGTAGTGAATTCTTTGGGCAATGGCCACCACATCTTCGGGACAGGTGATGTTTTCAATCAACATGGTGAATTCGTCCCCCCCCAACCGAGCCAGGGTATCTTCCGGGCGCAAACATTGACGCAGGCGGTGGGCAATGCCCTGGAGTAGTAAATCTCCGCAGCTGTGCCCCAAACTATCGTTAATAATTTTAAATCCGTCCAAATCCAGGAACAGCACCGCAAAACGAAACTCCTGACGGCGTAAATTCCTTTGTAGAGCATGGCCCAGGCGGTCGAGAAAGAGTAGCCGATTGGGCAAATTAGTTAGGGGATCGTGGTTGGCGTTGTAGTGGAGTTTTTCCGCCGCTGATTTCCGTTCGGTAATGTCGCTGTCAATGCCATCGATGCGGATGGGACGGTCTTGGTTATCCCGCACCAATTGGCTACGGCGAAAGAGCCATCTTTCCTTGCCCGCCGGTTGAATAATACGATACTCCAATTCCGTGTGGCCCTTTTCCATCAGCAATTGCAGATGACATTCCAACAAAGGGCGATCGCCGGGATGGACCCCTTCAAACCAAAAATTCTTACTCTGGTAACAGGTTTGGAGGCACTGACCATAGACAATGGCTGTGGCAGGGTTGAGATAAAGGGTGGCAAAACTGACCGCATCCGCTGACCAAACCACATCTTGGATAGAACCTAAAATGCCTTCTAGGCGTTGCTCACTGGCGGAAAGGGCCTGCTCCACAGATTTCCGGGCGGTGATATCTGTTAACATGACCAACTCGCCCCGATAGTTGCCCCATTCGTCATACCAAGCACTGCGGGACACTAAACCCCAGAGCACACTGCCATCCCTCCGTTGGAGTTGTACATCATAAACCTGGTAATGGTTCGGCAACACGCAACTGGGAAAAGATTGGAGGCATTCCTGATGCTCCTGTTCTGACTCCGGCAAATGGTGGATGGCCAGCACAAAGGCAGTGATGTTTTTATCTAAAATCTCCTGCACCGAATATCCCAACATATCGGCCAACTGTTGGTTAGCAAAGATAGTTTGCTGCTCTTGGTCTAAAATCCAAATGCCCTCGGAAGTCAGCTCTACAATGTGGCGGTATTTTTTCTCACTTTCGGCCAGGGCATGGCGGGCTTGGTATTGTTCTGTAATATCCCGTAGGGAAACCAAAAATGCTTTGCCCTTTTGCCAATGGATGGAAGAAACTCGCATTTCCGCGACCACCAAACTACCGTCGGGGGGAGTGAGGGTAATTTCGGTAACTTGATTGGCCACAAAAGGTATGCCAAAGGGTTGTTGGAGTAGTTCATGCTCCCGCCGTTTAAACATCTCTTTGGCAGCCGGGTTGACAAATTGGATAATTCCCTCTTGATCGACAATTAATAGCCCATCGGTGATGGTGACAATCATGCTACTGAAGAATTCTTCACTGGCCCGTAGCTGTTGCTCTGCTAATTTTTGTTGGGTAACATCGGTTTGAATACCGATGAAATTAACGAGGAAGTTTTGCTGATTATAGATAGGGGAAAGGTATAAATGATTCCAAAAAAATGCGCCATCTTTGCGATAGTTTTTCAGCACTACTTCGCACTCCTGTCCGTGGGCGATCGCCGTGCGGAGTTTTTCTAGTTGTTTATTTTGTTCCCCTTGGCGGTCTTCATTGAGCAGAAAACGACAGTTTTGCCCAATCACTTCCTCCCGATTAAAACCGGTAATAGTTTCAAAGCCTTGGTTAGCATAGACCACCAAATTATCTGAGCCCAGGGCATCGGCGATCAAAATGCCGTTAGAACTGGCATCAATGGCCTGTTGCAACAGCAATAATCTCTCTTCGTACTCCTGGCGGTCGATGGCCGCGGCAAGGATATGGCTAGCCACCGTCAAAAACTCAATTTCTTCCTCAGTAAATTTACGAATAGTCAGACTGTAGACGCCCAAAACCCCAAACGCAGTCCGGGGCCCCGCCACCATTAAATTTATGCCGCTGATAATACCGAGGTTATGTAGTAAAGGAGAAGCTCGAAACTTTTGACTTATCCTTAAATCTAGTTCAATAATAGGCTCATACTCTTCCACCCGGCGATCGCCATTATGTTGAATGGTATAGCCAGCATAGGAACGATTAGTGGCATCAATGGTATAGTTGCCCACCAAAGACTCCTCCCAACCATTCCCGGCGCAGAGCAATAGGGCTGAACGATTTGGCAACAATTCCCAGATGCCGCAATAATCCACCCCTAGAGTGGCACAAATCAACTCTGTAGCTTGGTCAAAAAACTCGTACAAATCCCGGCTCAGCATGCCCCACTGTCCCAAACGGGCTAGGGCTCTCTGTAGACCAGAGGCATGGGACGGGGACGACGGCAATCTCTGTCTATGGTATTGGCTCAGTTCCTGGGCTAATTCTTCCCTGGCCGCCTCCGTTGCTGCTAACCGTCGTTTGAGATGCTCAATTTCCCGTTGTTGTGGATGCTCCAAATTAGTGGCAATCTGTTTTTGTTGATGTTGATGAGTTTGCCCAAGGGTCCAAAAACCATGGGAAAGGGGCGACTCTACCAAGCTTCTCTGTTTAGCAACCCACCAAGGCACCGGAGGAAACTTGAAAAGAGACCAAATATTCATTCAATACATTTGAGCGAAAAAAATCTTCCCCGGGGCCATCATACCTGCGGGGAACATAACTAAATTATAGGTCTTGGCTCCTCCCCCCATGGGGATCAGGGGTGGTTTAGCAACAAATTGTGATGTTTGCTACCAAACATTTAGGGTGAACTAGGAGTCGGTTTTGGGCAGTCCTGGAAAAGCCCCAAGTTTCCCTCCCAAAACTCGGTAATTTGGTTGACATCAGGAGGAGTTTCCCCGAATCCAATCCACCCAGGCTAGGAAGGTTAATCCGGTATCCACTCAGTTGACATCATCCCTTCCGTAAAGTAGAGGCATTCCTAAACCTCACGATTTAGGTTGCTGCTTCGTAGCAACGGCCTCTACTCTCCAGGGGTTTTATCGCCTTACGTTTGCGAGCCAGACTGTCCCCCCAAGCCCTGGGGTTCTTGGGTGTCGATTTTTAACAAAAAGACTGTTATTGGTTGATTCAAGGGATGGACTGCCCATTGCCCCATCCTTTTTTCCCAGTCTACCCATTTGTCTGCGCCGCCAGCTTTACTGGAATCCGCTTGTTAGGTTGTCCGAATCCATCGCCTCGGGGGGGGGGTCCGTCACCACTGCCACCGTATCTCGTCAAGCCGTCCTTTTGGACCCATTCTCTTGATAAATTACAGGGAAGCCACCACTGGAGGATTTTGCTGGGACTTCTGCAGTGCCGCATAGAGACGGTTTAGTGCCCCCAAATAAGCCCGGGCCGAAGCGACGATAATATCGGTATTGGCCGCATAGCCAGTATAAATCACCCCGTTATGGCGCAGACGAACGCTCACTTTCCCCAGAGCATCAATACCTTCGGTGACGGAGGTGACGGAATATTCCAGTAACTCATTGGGTAATTGCACAATTTGATTAATGGCCTTATAAACTGCGTCCACAGGGCCCGTTCCGATCGCCACAGCGGTTTCTTCTTCCCCGGCAGGGGTACGGATGGTTAGGGTGGCGGTGGGCACAGAAGGCTCGCCACAGGAAACCTGTACCCGTTCCAAACGGAAGAGTTCGGGGGGTTGGCGAATTTCATCGTTAACAATGGCCTCTAGATCCCAATCGGTAATTTCTTTGCGTTTATCCGCCACTTCCTTAAAGCGAATAAAGGCGTTATTTAATTCCGTATCGCTCAGGTCAAAACCCAATTCCTTCAAGCGAGTACCGAAGGCATTGCGGCCGGACAGCTTACCCAACACAATTTGGTTATTGGTTAAACCGATGGATTCCGCATCCATAATCTCGTAGGTGAGCTTATTCTTCAGCACCCCATCCTGGTGAATACCGGACTCGTGGGCAAAGGCGTTGGCCCCGACAATGGCCTTATTGGGTTGGACCATCATCCCCGTTAACTCGGACACCAAGCGGGAAGTGGCGTAAATATGCTTGGTGTCAATGTTGGTCAAAGGTTCGGTGGAATCGGCGGGGCGACCTAAAAAGGGGTTGAAATAACTGCGGCGCACATGCAAAGCCATGACCAATTCTTCCAAGGCCGCATTGCCAGCCCGTTCGCCAATGCCATTGATGGTACATTCCAGTTGCCGAGCGCCATTTTTCACCGCTTCCAGGAAATTAGCCACCGCTAAGCCCAAATCATTATGGCCATGGACGGAAATAATTGCCTGGTCAATGTTGGGCACGTTATCGGCAATGCCTTTGATTAAAGCCCCATACTCCGCGGGGGTCGTGTAACCCACCGTATCAGGGATATTAATGGTGGTGGCCCCAGCGGCGATCGCCACTTCTAAAACTTGGTAAAGAAATTCGGGATCACTGCGCCCCGCATCCTCCGGGGAGAACTCAATGTCATCGACTAAGGATTTGGCATAGCTCACCATTTCCGGCACGATCGCCAACACTTCCGCTCGGGTTTTCTTTAACTTGTGCTCCAAGTGAATATCCGAGGTAGCTAAGAAGGTGTGAATACGGTGTTTAGCCGCCGGTTTTAACGCTTCCGCCGCCGCTTTGATATCTTTTTGGGTGGCCCGGGCCAAGCCACAAATCACCGGACCAGTTTCTGTTCCTACGGTTTGGGCAATTTTTTGCACCGCCTCAAAATCCCCAGGACTAGCAAAGGGGAAGCCCGCTTCGATAATGTCTACCCCTAAACGGGCTAGGGCCCTGGCGATCGATAGTTTTTCTTCCACGGTCAGGGTGGCTCCGGGGGACTGTTCCCCATCCCGAAGCGTGGTGTCGAAAATCAAAATGCGATCGGCAGGACTACTCATAATAAACGCACCTTTTCAAGGGTGAAAAAGACACAAATAGAACCCCATTCTATCTTGTCTATCTAGACGTTGGCATGGGGAGAGGGGGTAAAATCGGTAGCGATTGGTTTCCCCTAATGCGTTAAGGAGTAATTTGCTTCACCGTCCCATTGCTGTTTTTTCTCCCCATCTGCTTCCATAGCCCATGAGCCATAGCCGTTTCAAGTCCGCTAAGTCCGCCATGCGAAAGTTCAAGACCGAACAACGGAAGTTGGGCAATCGGGTTTCCCAGCGGACTCCCCCTAGGGTTAATCGTTGGTTTAAATGGATGGCTCCGGGATTGTTTGTCAAACGTTGGATGGTGATCAGCGCCGTTGGTTTGACTCTAATATTTTTGGGCTTAGCCATCTGGGTTAAGTTGACCCCAATTTTTCGCATTACGGAATTTGTTTCCGACACCCTCGGCTTTTTGACCAATCTTTTGCCCAATTATGTGTCTGGCCCGCTAATTTTGGCCTTAGGGCTTTTTTTTGTCTTTTGGGGCCAAAGCCGCACCGTTGGATACATTTCGGAGGTGTTGCAACCGGACAATGACCAGGAATTGGTGGATGTGCTGTTGGCCCACCGTCGCCTTAACAAAGGAGCAAAAATCGTGGTGGTGGGGGGCGGCACGGGTTTGTCTACCCTACTGCGGGGCCTGAAACATTACAGCGCTAACATTACTGCCATTGTCACCGTGGCCGATGACGGCGGTTCCTCCGGGCGTTTGCGGCGGGAAATGGGCATGTTACCCCCAGGGGATATTCGCAACTGCATTGCCGCTCTGGCGGACGAAGAAAAGTTACTAACGGAACTATTTCAATACCGTTTTAGGGCGGGAGATGGGCTTTCAGGCCATAGTTTCGGCAATTTGTTCATCACTGCCATGGCGGAAATTACCGGCGATTTGGAAATGGCGGCGATCGCCTGCTCGAAGGTGTTGGCGGTACGGGGGAAGGTGCTACCGGCCACCCTAGAGGATGTCAAACTCTGGGCAGAAATGGAGGACGGCCGCTATGTGGAGGGGGAATCCAACATCCCCGAAGCCCAAGGACGCATTCGTCGCATCGGTTGTTTACCGGAATCCCCTAGGGCCCTACCAGCGGTGCTCAAGGCCATTCGGGCGGCGGACTACATTATCATCGGCCCGGGCAGCTTATACACCAGTATTCTGCCCAATTTACTTATCCCCGAAATTCAAACGGCGATCGCCAAGGCCCAGGTGCCCCGCATTTATATTTGCAATGTGATGACCCAACCAGGGGAAACAGATAATTACACCGTCTCAGATCACTTAACGGCGATCGACCAGGTATCTCCGGAAAAACTATACGACGCAGTGTTGGTGCAAAGAAACCCTCCTTCTGCGCCGGTGTTGGAGAAATATGCCGCTGAAAATTCCCATCCTGTGTATCTTGATCGGGAAGCAGTTATCCAAAAAGGATGTCGCATTGTACTGGCCAATGTGATGCAGGAAGACGAAAAAAGTCATCAGGTACGCCATGACCCCCAAAGGTTAGCAAGGGTATTAATGCGCTGGTATGGCGGTCAGTAAGTTCAGGCAAGACTGGAAAGTTCTAACTGTTTGTGGAACAGGAAATCCCTAGAGTGATTCTGTATAATTCCTGTCTGTAACCTTTTTAGCACTGGGAGTATGCCAATATTAGTAAAAGGTTTTAAACTATTCTCTAGGGCGGTCAAGTTGCAGGGATATTCACCTTTCTTTACCGAGGCGGAAAACAGGTCTGACATGGCAAATCTTTTAACAGAGCTTTTAGTTGACTATGGCAAATTCTGAACGGGCCTACTGGTTAGCCTGGAGTCAAATTAAGGGGGTCGGGCCGATCCTACTCAAACGTCTGGCCCAACACTTTGAGTTACTGGAAAATGCCTGGAAAGCTAGGCCGATTGCCCTGGGGGAAGTGGAGGGTTTTGGCCATAAACTAATTGACAAAATTCTTGAACAAAGACATAAATTAGACCCATTTGAATTCTTAGAACAGCATCAACAAAAAAATTCCCAATTTCTCACCCCCGCCGACCCTGATTATCCCCAATTACTCTGGGAAATTCCCAGTCCGCCGCCGGTTTTGTACTATCTTGGCCGTCTTGATGGCCAGGAAAGTCGGGGGCAAATTCCCGGGGTAGGTATTGTGGGTACCCGTTACCCCACCGAGCATGGTAGCCGCTGGACCAGAAAAATTAGCCAGGCATTGGCAAAATCAGGCTTTACAGTTATTTCCGGTTTGGCCGCTGGCATTGATGCCGATGCCCACAGTAGTTGCCTCCGGGCCAATGGACGCACGATCGCCGTTTTAGGCACTGGGTTAGATTTAGTTTATCCGCCCCAAAATAGGCAATTGTTCGAGCAAATTGCCGCAGAAGGACTAATTTTAAGTGAATATCCCGTGGGAACGAAACCAGAACGGGGTAATTTTCCCGCCCGCAACCGCATCATCGCCGGGTTAAGTCGAGCAATATTAGTTATGGAAGCTCCTCCCAAATCTGGAGCATTGATTACGGCAGATTATGCCAACGACTTCAACCGGGATGTGTTCAGTTTGCCCAACTCCCCCGATATTCAAGAGGCCCACGGCTGTTTGCACCTACTCCACAAGGGGGCAGAAGTAATTCTGTCAGAAAATCAATTGTTGGCCAGCTTGGGAGCGATACCTTTACTGGATCAGTCGTCGGATCAAGCCAATGTCAATGGCAGACAACACAGTCCAAAATCCCAAGAGTCCTGGCAAAGTCAAGAGTATTTTTCCGCCGCAACCCTTGCCAGTCCCCATGGCAATGTGACTAATAAATCTTTTACCGAACCCCCCAAGGATCTAGACCCCAAGCTAAAAATAATTCTGTCCGCAGTGCAGGGTGAATCTACGGCCCTAGACCAAATCGTCAGCGTCACCGCCCTGGGCATCGGGGAAGTTTCTGCGGGATTGTTACAGTTGGAAATTATCGGTCTGATCAGTCAACAGCCGGGTATGCGTTATCAAAGAAGGTGAGTACCCAGAAGCACCAAATTAGGTTGGGTTGAGATTAATCGACTGTTACCGCTGTTCCCGTTGCGGTGATTAACAACAATGCTCCCCGGTCGTCAATGTTGATTGTTCCGGTGTTTACTGCCACCCCAATGACCCCATTGGCTCCCAATTTTTGGGCCCTTTCAGTCAATTCGGCGATCGCCTCTCGATGGCCTTTTTCAAAAATTTGTTCGTAGCTACCGGTTCTACCGCCAATTAAATCCCGAATGCCTGCAAAAAAATCCCGCAAAGCATTGGTGCCATATACCACTTCGGCGGTGACAATGCCATGGTAGCGAGCAATGGTCCGGCCTTGAACAATATCCGTTGTGGAAGTCAGCATAGTTTTAAGATTTTGTTTTAATAATTTTTAACCTCAAGGTTTATTAATGCTACCACCTCTAAAAATCCAAGAAATGCCCACAGTAATTAGGATTGCAAAATTTCGTTTTCATTTTTACTCAGACGAGGGATTGGAACCGGCACACATTCATGTTCGCTCTCCTGATGGTGAATGTAAATTCTAGCTTGAACCAGCAATACTGCTATCTTCTAACCATGGTATTCCTGTGCGTTAGTTGCGTAAAGTAGAGAAATTAGTTTATGAAAATCATCATTTTTTGAGGAACGCTTACCATGAATTCCATCACCGTTGATTCCAAAATTGTTATTGAACCCACTGCGGTTAGAGCATGGGCGGAGAAACGAATGGTATATGTTGAACTCAGTGATGGACGGATCTTTGGCTTTCCTGGCGATCGCTTCCGTATCCTTAAAGAAGCTACCAATGAACAACTGGCAAAGGTCAAAGTTGAAGTGAATGGTTATGCCCTCCGCTGGGAAGAGTTAGATGAGGATATTACTGTCCCTGGAGTAGTGGCCGGCCATTTTCAGTTGCCTTTGACCTAAGGCGATCGCCTTACCCTAGACTAACTGGGCAGGTCTTGTTGATCAGGTCAATGATTTTTGCGCCAATGCCAATCTTTTCCTGACAATTTTGCGTTTTCTAACAATTCGTCGAAATTCTGTATCTAATATGGCAGTATGATCGAAGAAGATCCCCATTTTGCATTGTATTAGGAACTATCTGTTATGGCCTTACAACTCGGTGATGTTGTCCCCGACTTTACCCAAGAATCCAGCCAAGGCCCCATTTCTTTCCATGAGTGGGCCGGCGATAGCTGGGTTGTTTTATTCTCTCATCCTGCGGATTACACTCCGGTTTGTACCACTGAATTGGGCACCGTAGCTAAGCTTAAGCCGGAATTTGATAAGCGCAACGTTAAGGTAATTGCCCTAAGTGTGGACGACGTAGAATCCCACAAAGGCTGGATTTGTGATATTGACGAAACCCAAAACACCACTGTTAATTATCCAATCTTGGCCGACGGCGACAAAAAGGTGTCGGATCTGTACGGCATGATCCACCCCAATGCCCTCAATAATTTGACGGTGCGTTCTGTCTTCATCATCGACCCCGCCAAAAAATTACGCTTAACTTTCACCTATCCCGCTAGCACTGGCAGGAACTTTGATGAAATTTTGCGAGTAATTGACTCCCTCCAGTTGACCGACTATCACCAAGTAGCCACTCCGGCTAACTGGCAAGATGGCGACAAATGCGTGGTAGTGCCCTCCATTTCCACCGAAGATGCTAAGGTTAAATTCCCCAAAGGGGTGGAAGAAATCAAACCTTATTTACGTCTGACCCCCCAACCCAACAAATAGGTCTCAATTAGGCCAATGCTTTGGTATTTTCGGCTTTCAACACATTACTAACAAGCTTTTGAGCGGAGAGGGAGAAAAATCATCTACCCTCTTTTTTATGGGCATTGCAGAAAATTCGATGATTCAGGTTCTCGATCGCCAATTGGTGGACTTAATTGCGGCGGGGGAGGTGATAGATTCTCCGCTGGCGGTGGTGCGGGAGTTGGTGGAAAATGCCTTGGATGCCGGGGCTGACAGGATTTTGATTCGTCTTTGGTGGGAGCAATGGCGCTTGGAAGTGTTGGACAACGGCCAGGGCATGGAGTTGGCGGAATTAAAAACTAGTGTTTTGCCCCACGCCACCAGCAAAATTAGTACCCAGGAAGATTTACAAAGGATTAAAACTTTGGGATTTCGCGGAGAAGCCCTCCATAGCCTGGCCCAAGTGGCCCAGCTGACCATCAGTAGTCGTAGTCTGGCCGCTCCGGATTGCGGCTGGCGCATTATCTACAGCCCCCAGGGTCAACCAGAGCAGATTGAGCCGGTGGCGATCGCCGTAGGTACACGGGTAGAAGTGGGGGAACTGTTTGCTGAATTTCCCCAACGCCGGCAGGCCTTTGCCAAAAGTCAACAATTTTGGCGACCGATGGTTAACTACCTCCAACAAATGGCCCTGTGTCATCCCCAGGTAACCTGGCAACTGTGGCAGGACGAACGGTTACGGCTAAATATTAGTCCCAGTCCCAATCCCAAAGCTATTTTGTTGCAATGTCTTAAATCCCTCCGCAGTGGCCACCTTGGTTACACTAAGCAATCCCTGCCCCTCCCCCTTGATCTGGAAAATCAGGCAACATCGGCCCAGTTAAGCGTAACTTTTGGCTATCCTGACCGCTGTCATCGTCCCCGCCCAGATTGGTTAGTTATTGCCATTAATGGTCGACCGGTGAATGTACCGGAATTAACCCAGGTCATCATGGCCAGTTTTCACCGCACCCTACCCCGGCAGCGTTATCCCCTCTGTTTTGTCCATTGGCAATTGCCGCCCCAGTGCATTGATTGGCATCGTCACCCCGCTAAAACAGAAATTTATCTCCAGGATTTACCCCATTGGCAAGGGCAACTTAAAGCCCTTTTGCACCAGAGTTTGGCCGTTGTAGATAATGGTGCCACTCCCCGCCTGAATCAATTACTCAAGGCCGCTGAACCCAAGGGAGTGTATCAGCTACAAGCTTCCACCTCTCTCACGGAAACGGTGCTGGGCCATGCCAATGTTTTTAAGGCGATCGCCCAGGTTTGTCAAACCTACATCCTAGTGGAACATAAACGGGGAATATGGTTAGTGGAGCAACATGTGGCCCATGAAAGGGTTTTGTTTGAGCAGTTGCAACGACATTGGCAGTGTTTGCCTCTAGATCAACCTTTGGTGTTGCAAGGGTTTAACCCAGAACAGGTGGAACGGTTGCAAAATTTAGGGCTGGAGATAGACCCCTTTGGGGAAGATATTTGGGCTGTGCGGAGTTTGCCGGCCCTATTGCAAGGACAGGCGGAAATTATTCCCATTCTCCAAGAACTAAGTCAGCTATCTTCCCTCTCCACCGCCCAAGCGGCGATCGCCTGCCGTAGTGCCATTAAAAATGGTACGGAATTGGACCGTAGTGCCATTAATAAATTAATTGAGCAATGGCAACAATGTGATAATCCCCACACCTGTCCCCACGGCCGACCCATTTACTTAGCTTTGGACGAATCCTCCTTGGCTCGTTTTTTCCGCCGTAATTGGCTGGTCAGCCCCAAAGCTTCTGGTCCCTGAATGGCCATCAATCATTGGTGGTTTGGCTTGCTCTTGGTATCACCGATAACAAATTTATGGAACAGAGCAAGGTTAACTATAGAGGCTAACCTGGTTTTCCCCACAGCATTTTCGGCCTGAGCATCGGAAATGGTGGGTTTGAGCCTGGATTAGGCCCACTTTTCTCCAATTCTAGAAAACATTGTGTCAGTACTCCTAGAAGGCATTTTTAACGGTTTAAGCACAAGTTCAGTGTTACTGATTGCCGCCCTGGGGTTGGCGATCGTCTTCGGTCTGATGGGGGTAATTAACCTGGCCCATGGGGAGTTGATGATGTTGGGGGCCTACAGCACCTTTGTGGTGCAGAACATTTTCCAGGGTTTTGGTGACCCCTGGTTTGACCTCTACATTTTTGCCGCTTTGCCCATTGCTTTCCTGGTGGCGGCCATCGCCGGTTTAATTTTGGAAAAGCAGGTTATTCGTTATCTCTACGGTAGACCCCTGGAAACGTTACTGGCCACCTGGGGGGTGAGCCTGATTTTGCAACAGTTTGTCCGCAGTGTGAACTGGATTATGGTTTTGGTGGTGGGTCTATTTTTGCTCTTATATTTCGGCGGCACTTGGTTAATTAAGCGGCAAGCCGGGGATAAACCCTGGCTAGGCAAAGCCCAGGTCATTCTTTTCTTCCTCTCAGCGGCGATCGCCGGCATTGGTGGTTTTGTGGTGGCCCAGGCCAATTCTCCCCTGTGGAATCGGGCTTGGTTTGGGGCCAGAAACGTCAACGTCAGCGCCCCCACTTGGTTACGGGGAGGGTTTGCCATCGGTACTTTCCAGGTACCCTACACTCGTATTTTCATTATTTTTCTGACTCTACTCTGTTTACTGGCGGTGTATCTGATTTTTTATCGCTCCAACTGGGGCCTAAGAATCCGGGCGGTGACCCAAAATCGGAGCATGAGTGCCTGTTTGGGCATTCCCACAGGCCAGGTGGATGCTTTGACCTTTGCCCTTGGTTCCGGCCTAGCGGGCATTGCGGGCTGTGCCATTAGTTTTCTGGGGGCGGTGGGGCCCAACATTGGCCAAAACTACATCATCAACACCTTCATGGTGGTGGTGGTAGGGGGCGTAGGTAACCTGCTGGGGACAATCATTGCATCCTTGGCGATCGGTGTATCCAGTGACTTGATCGGCAGTGGCACCCTGATTCGTCTGTTTCCCCCAGAGGGAGCATTGCAACCCCTGTACGAATTCTTTACCTTTTTTGCTACCACAAGTATGGCCAGGGTTTTAGTCTTTGCCCTGATTATTCTTTTTCTGCAAATCAAGCCAGCGGGTATTTTTCCTCCTAAAGGCAGGACGGCGGAATTATAATCCTCCGGGGAGAACGGAAATTCTTCTTTCGCCCGATTTTGTCTGGACTTACTCTTTGACCTAATCAATAACTAAATTTAGCTTCAGCAACCTCTGATTTTCCCTATGCAAAATTCTGCCCCTCCTTCTGGTTCTCCCCTGGCCAAACTGCTGAAAAAGTTGGGTTGGAGCGACTATGCCCTGTTTGGGGCGGTGCTAGTTTTTGCTTGTATTCCTCTGATCATCGCCCTTTTATCTTTGTCGGACGGGGTTTTGAGTGAGTGGTTATTAAAAAATTTCCCCTTTCTAAGGTTGCGGCTGATGGGGCGTTTCCTTTCCCTCGCCATTATTGCCCTGGGCATTGATTTAATTTGGGGCTACACAGGATTACTAAGTTTAGGCCATGGCATTTTCTTTGCCTTGGGGGGTTACGCCTTTGCCATGTACCTCAACCTCCAGTTGCCGGAGGGCCAATTGCCGGAATTCTTCGGTCTCTATGGGGTGGACAAATTACCCCTTGTCTGGCAACCATTCCATTCCCTACCGATAACTCTGCTGGCCATGGTGTTGGTGCCAGGGGCGATCGCCGCCCTGTTGGGCTATCTAATTTTCCGGAACCGTATTAAGGGAGTATATTTTTCGATTTTGACCCAGGCGGCCCTGTTGGTGTTCTACAACTTTTTCAACGGACAACAGAAACTAATCAATGGCACCAATGGCCTAAAAACCGATACGGAAAGAATCTTTGGCTATCTCGCCAGTTCCGATGGAGCCCAACTGGTATTTTATGAATTGACAGTATTAGCGTTGTTACTCGTTTATCTTCTCTGTCGTTGGCTCACCAGTGGGCGCTTTGGCCGTATCCTCATAGCCATTCGGGACGATGAAACCAGGGTAAGATTTACGGGCTATGATCCCACCGGCTTCAAGGTATTGGTATTTGGCATTTCCGGGGCGATCGCCGGTCTGTCGGGGGGGCTATACACAGTGCAAACGGGGATTATCACTCCAAGCATTATGGATGTGGCATTTTCCATCGAAATGGTCATTTGGGTTGCCGTCGGGGGCAGGGCCACCCTCGTGGGGGCTGTGTTGGGAACCCTGTTGGTGCGCCTAGCCCAGAGCAGTTTGAGCGAGCAGTTTCCCGAGGTTTGGCTCTTTTTCCAAGGGGCTTTGTTCCTGATTGTGGTTACTGTTCTTCCCAACGGCATTGTGGGTTGGTGGCAAGAACGGGGTATCGTGCAATTACGGAATTTGTTCCGGGGTAAACCCCAGTTGGCAACTTTTCCTAGTTTGGAAGAAGATCCTTTGGTACAGGAAGAGCGCAAACAGTTTGAAGGAGAGCCAAAGGAGCCGTAGGCTTTTCGAGCTTGGGTAAACCTTAGAGCTTGTTTTAAAAGTTATGACCTTCCCCTAAATTTCCTTTCTAAAGCTCCGGCAAGTTTGGGGGACTATGAAGATTTTTCCTCTGGAATTGGAGGGCCAGGGGGTCTTTTCCAGGCAACCATTGCAACCGTAATTTTTCCATCTAGGCAACGGGTCAAGCCATGGCAATGGGTATGTTAACCTGGTCTAGTTTTATCCCGTTTTCCTATGACCGCTTCTGGGTCCGATCGCCAATGGCCTAGGGGAGCCACCCCCTACCTGTTTTTGTTACCTGCTTTACTCCTGCTGGGAGTGACCGTTTTTTTGCCAGCATTACAGGCTTTTTCCCTCAGTTTTACCCAATATGAACTGGATTTGACCAAAGTACCAGCTTGGGTGGGACTGGCTAATTTTGAGCGGCTCTGGCGGGATAAAGTTTTCTGGCTGACCTTTCGTCACACTTTGCTTTACCTGGTGGGGGTAGTACCCTTACTGATCATGTTGCCCCTGGGATTAGCCATTTTGGTCAACCAAAAACTGCGAGGCATCACCTGGTTCCGCATGGCCTATTACACCCCAGTGATTATCTCCATTGTGGTGGCGGGCATTGCCTGGAAAGCACTCTATGCCTCCAATGGTATCCTTAATCAAATACTATCCCTCGTGGGTTTTAGCAAGGGAATTCCCTGGCTCACCAGCCCCAATTTAGCCCTCTGGAGTGTGATGGTGGTGACGGTGTGGAAAGGATTGGGGTATTACATGGTCATTTACCTGGCGGGACTCCAGGCTATTCCCCAGGAACTCTATGAAGCCGGGGCAATTGATGGAGCAGACGGTTGGCGAAAACATTGGGACATCACCATTCCTCTCATGCGGCCCTATTGTTTCTTAGTCGGGGTTTTATCTTCCATTTCTGCCCTTAAGGTTTTTGAAGAAGTCTATATCATGACCCAGGGCGGCCCCCTCAACGCTTCCAAAACTGTGGTTTACTACGTTTACGAGCGGGCCTTTCAGGACTTGGAAATGAATTATGCTTCGGCGATCGGGCTGGCGTTATTTTTGGTCATTTTTATTTTTTCGGTGATTAATCTAAAACTTTCCGGTGGTAACCTGCCGGCCCGCTAAAGCTATTAGGAGACATAATTAATAATTGATTGACCCTGACTGAAAAAAATGGACACATCCAGGAGGACATTATGATGGAATTCCCCGATGTCGTAGTGGAAGAAAAGGAAGTGCAAAAAGCATGACAACACTATATGAAACCGACTTCAACCTGTGGATAGAGCAGACCGTCAACCAACTCAAAAGCGGTGACATCAAGCGCTTAGACTTGGACAACCTCATTGAAGAAATAGAATCCATGGGACGGAATAACAAAAGGGAAGTACGAAGCCGGTTAATTATCCTCATGACTCACCTACTGAAATGGCAACACCAACCCGAAAAACAGAGCAATAGCTGGATCTACACCATCAAAGAGCAACGCTTACAACTCAAGCTAATCCTGCAAGACAGCCCTAGCTTGAAGCCTTTTTTGCAACAGGTCCTAGATGATTGTTACCAAGATGCCCGAAAGGATGCAGCCCAGGAAACCAAATTAGCCCCCGACAACTTCCCCAAAGAATCCCCATACACCCAAACTCAGCTCCTAGACCCCGACTTTTTCCCCGAATCAGAATAAATACAAAAAAGCTTTCTAAAACAATGACCTTGTCCTGAAAAACTGACACAAAAATTTCATATTGTCGTCACAGCCCTGCCATACCCGTCCCCTACATTAATAAATGTCAGCCCAAGCCGTTTTCCCAATTGCTCCTCACCGGGCTGACTTTTTTCCCCAGATTTGTTTTCAGCAATAGTTCAGCCAATAAGTGCCATCAAGCCATGAAAGATATTTCCCTCCATCCCTCTAAACAAACCCCTTCTAAAATTTCCTTGGCCTATCTGGGGCTAGTCCTGGTGGGCATGGGCATTGGCGCTGGAGGGACTTTCGTTTTAACCAATCCCCAATGGATCGATCGCCTGGCGGACAATACCGTTATCTCCCCCTTAGTAACAAGTCAGGGCCAGACCACTGAAACCCAAAGTGTAGCGGAGAATTTACAAAGTCGTTTAGCTCCTAGGGAACCTAGTAATTTTGTGGTGGACGTGGTGCAATCGACGGGGCCAGCGGTGGTACGCATCAACGCCCAGAAAACCATCAAAACCCAAGTGCCTGAAGGCCTTAACGACCCCTTTTTCCAACGATTTTTTGGTTCCCAAATGCCACCTATGCCCAATGAAAGGGTACAACGGGGCGCTGGTTCCGGCTTCATTGTCAGTGATGACGGAAAAATTTTCACCAATGCCCACGTGGTGGATGGAGCTGATGAGGTGACCGTAACCCTTAAGGACGGTCGTTCTTTCCCCGGTCGGGTGATGGGTTCTGATCCTTCTACGGATGTGGCGGTGGTCAAAATCGAAGCGGATGATTTACCCACAGTGGCCCTGGGGAACTCCGATCGCCTGCAGGTGGGGGAATGGGCGATAGCCATTGGCAACCCATTGGGCTTGGACAATACAGTAACCACAGGTATTTTGAGTGCCACTGGCCGGCGTAGTGCCGAAATTGGTGTGCCCGATAAACGGGTGGAATTTATCCAAACCGATGCGGCCATTAACCCCGGTAACTCCGGCGGCCCTCTCCTCAATGCCGACGGCCAAGTGATTGGCATGAACACGGCCATCATTCAAAATGCCCAGGGCATTGGTTTCGCCATTCCCATTAACAAAGCCCAAGAAATTGCTGAACAGTTAATTGCCACCGGCAAAGTGGAACACGCCTACCTCGGCATTCAAATGGTGACCATGACCCCGGAACTACAAAATCAGATTCGTCAGGAAACCGGCATGGATGTGCCTGTGGATAAAGGGGTGGTGATTATGCAGGTAATGCCCAATTCCCCAGCGGCGGCCGCTAACCTCCAACAGGGAGACGTACTCCAATCACTCCAAGGCCAAGCAGTGGAAAATTCAGAACAGGTGCAATCCCTAGTGGCTAAACTGGCGGTGGGCGATCAAGTAGAACTAGGCGTTCTCCGCAACGGCCAACGGCAAAATTTGACCGTCACCATTGGTGCTCTGCCCAGCGCCCCTCCCCAATAAACACCCATTGCTAGGACAAACGGGGGCTTTTCTTCTACACTCTTAGGATGTTGGAGGCAAAGCCCCTTTAGTTTTGCGCTTGTTTTCATCCTTAACAAAACCCTTAATAAATCCGTCAATCCCTAACAATTAATTAGAATTATGGTTTGGACCAAAGCCCTCGCCCAAAGTGATCTCCCCCCCGGTAGTCGTCAGGTGGTTAAACTGAACCAACAGGCGATTTTGTTGCTCAATGAGGGGGGCACGATCCACGCCGTCAGTAACCAGTGTCCCCACCTCAAGTTACCGATGAAAAGTGGCAAGATTAAGGATGGAGCCATTGTTTGTCCCTTTCACCGTAGTGCTTTTGACCTTTGTTCTGGGGCAGTCAAAGAATGGAGTCCTTTTCCGCCAGTGGTGGGTAGCTTAATGGGCAAAATGTCCGCGGAAAAATCCTTGCCCGTGTTCCCTGTGCGGGTGGAAAATGGAGAAGTTCAGGTCGATCTGGGAGCTTAAGAGCAAAAGCTAGTGCTTATCCCCTGTTAAATCAGTAAAACGAAAACGAGTATGACGTTAACAGTTGTGGCTGAAACTGCTCCTCTGCGGGAGAATGACGGCGTAATGTTGGTTGGCAACACCCGTGTCCCATTGGACACTGTAATTACTGTGTTTAATCAGGGGATGACAGCGGAGGAGATTGTTTGTCGCTATCCTTCACTGAATCTGGCTGACGTTTATGGCACCATCTCCTTTTACCTGAACCATCAAGAGGAGGTAGAAATTTACCTAGAAAAGCGCCGACGGCAATCGCAAGAGATTCGAGTAATGAATCAAACAAGATTTGACTCGAAGGTTTTGCGGGATCGATTGCTGGCTCGTAAAACAGACTATTAGAGATGTTAAGGTTTCTTGCCGACGAAAACTTTGACAATACAATTCTGCGGGGTCTATTTCGCCGTAATGCAAGCCTTGATATTCTCCGGATACAGGATGTGGGACTTTCTGGCCAAGCGGATCCGGTTATTTTGGAGTAGGCAGCCCAGGAAGGTCGTATTTTACTAACCCATGATGTCGCTACAATCACCAAATATGCCTATGAGCGAATCAGAAAGGATCAGCCCATGCCGGGGGTAATTGAAGTCAATACACTTGCTGTAATTGGTAGAGTTATTGATGATTTCTTTTGTTGGTGGAGTGTGGTCAAACTGGAGAGTTGGAAGGACAAATACTTTATCTTCCTTGGTGAGATCGCTCTGCCGAAAAAAACGATCATGCCAAAACTCCAATGATTTACAGCAAACTTTAGGATTGTGAGCTAATTCATTTAACTAGGATTTGAATCAGTTTTGACCAATAATTCCCAACCCCTACCCGTTGACCCCCAGGACAATGGCTTTCCCCCTGTAAATTTCCAAACCCATTTCCAGGGCAAGATGGAGATGTTTGCCTCTGGCCCGGAGGTGGACGATTATCTACAAGCTCACCAGGGTTGGTTCCGCCGCTGTGCCCAGCCCATGGAAGCAGAACCTTTGGGAGAGCACGGTTATGTGTTGACCATTGGTAAGTTTGGCGCTTTGGGCTTTGATGTGGAGCCAAAAATTGCAGTGGTACTGGAGCCGCCCCAGGATGGCAACTATCTGATGCATACGGTTCCCTTTCCCAATGGCCCCCATCTGGGTTACGAGGTGGATTTTTTGTCCAATATGACCCTGCATCAGGTCAATGGCGATCGCCTGACGGAAAAGACGTTAAAACAATTTGAGCAGGCGGAAATTCCCTGGCCGGAAGTGATTACCCAGGTGGAATGGGATTTAAAAATGGCTGTGGCGGTGCAATTCCCTAGCTATATTTACAAACTGCCCATGAAGTTGATCCAATCCACCGGCGATCGCCTATTAACGGAAATAGTTCGCCAGGTGTCCCCCCGTTTAACCTACAAAGTGCAACAGGACTTCCACCAGGAAAGGGGTTTGCCTTTGCCGCCCAAAAGTGGTCGTTATTTCGAGCGGGTCAAACCCACCCAGGGGGAACTATCGGAACCAGAGACAGAAACGGAAGTCGAATTCTAATCTGTCCGGACCAAAAGGTTTGGGGAATTAAGTAGATCACCTTTAAAAACAACAGACCAATTTTTTAGCGTCCATGGCCATGCCCTTTGCCCAGTCAATGAAAAAACCCTTGCCTATTCTGCTCAGTTTATTGGGGCTAGGGATATTGGTGGTGGGAATTTTTGCCTACCGTTCGGCCTATGGCCCGCCCCGGCAGTCGGAATTGGACAAATACACCGTTATGGCGACGGAATCCCCCCTAGAGGTGGAAATTAAGGCCAGTGGCACGGTGCAACCCCAACAAACCGTCAATATCAGTCCCAAGGCCCCCGGTCGTTTGGTGCGGTTGTTTGTGGAACAGGGGGACATGGTGAAAAAAGGTGATCGCATTGCGGTGATGGAAAATCAGGAATTTTTTGCCGACGGGAAGCAGTCGGAAGCCCGTTTACAGGAGGCGATCGCCAGATACGAACAAGCTCGCATCAGCATTCCCGCCGAGATTGACCAACTGCGGGCCCAGGTCAACCAAGGTCGTACCCGCATTGCCCAGGCCCAATCCCAACTGGCCAGTGCCCAAGCCCGTTTAGAGCAGGCCCAATCCCGTATTCCCAGTAACATTGACCAACTCCAAGCCCAGGTGGCTTCGGCCCAATCCCGTCTCAAGCTGGCGGAAAATCGCCGTAACCGTAATCAATCTTTACTCCAGGAAGGGGCCATCACCCAGGATCAGTATGAAGAACTCTCCAACGAATTTTTAAATGCCCAAGCTAGTCTGTTTGAAGCCCAAAGTCGTTTGAACAATGCCAAAACCACCGCTTCCCCCGAAGTGGGACAGATTCAGCAAGAGATTAGTCAACTTCAAGGGGCGATCGCCGAAGCGGAACAGGGGGTAGCCGCCCAAATGTCCCAATTGCGGGAACGACAGGACACCGCTAAAACAGAATTAGCCACCCTCCAGGCGGCGGCCTCCCAAGCCGAAGCCCAACTACTACGGAGCAAAATCGCCTACGAAGATACGTTTATCTTGGCCCCCTTTGACGGCATCATCACCCAAAAATTTGCCACCGTAGGAGCCTTTGTTACCCCCACCACCTCCGCCTCTAACACTGCCTCCGCCACGTCCACGTCCATTGTGGCCCTGGCCCAGGGTTTGGAAGTGGTGGCCAGGGTGCCCGAAGTGGATATTTCTGCCCTCCGTCCAGGACAGATGGTGGATATTGTAGCCGATGCTTTTCCCAATGAAACTTTTACTGGCCGAGTAATTCGGGTAGCCCCCGAAGCCATTGTGGAAAATAACGTCACGTCCTTTGAAGTAACCATCGGCCTAGCCACTGGCCAAGAACAATTACGTTCCAAAATGAATGTGGATGTGGTTTTTAAGGGGGACAAGTTGACCAATGCTTTAACTGTGCCCACCGTGGCCATTGTGACTGTGGGGGGCAGAACCGGTGTGATGGTGCCTGATGGGGAGGATAAACCCCAGTTTAAACCGGTGACCATCGGCCTGGTATTAGACGACAAAACCCAGATTCTGGGGGGATTAGAGCCTAGAGAACGGGTATTCATTGACTTACCGGAGGACAGTCAGGATACCCTCAGCCCACCGGAAAACTCAGGTGAATCCGGCAATTAACCAAGCCAAACAGTATCAAATACCAAGGGAGCCCTAAGCAGGCTCCTTTTTTATCGTGACCGATGACGGCAAAAATCTTTTTGTCAACTTTAGTTTACAAAAATTTACAAAGCTGTTACATTTATTTACATAAGGCAAAGGAAGTCTCCCCCAAGAGCAAGCCAATGCCCCCAGGAATGATTAGTTCTCTTTGTTGTTAGCAGGAATTATTGCCATGTTTGCCCCCATCGTTATCTTGGTTCGTCAACAATTAGGCAAAGCTAAGTTCAATCAGATCCGCGGCAAGGCGATCGCCCTACACTGCCAGACCATCACCAACTTTTGTAACTGGGTGGGCATCGATGCCAAACAGCGCCAAAATTTAATCCGTTTGGCCAAATCCAACGGCAAAACCCTGGGCCTACTAGCTTAGTTTTTCCCCAGACTCGGTTAAATATAATTTTGTCTAGTCAGCCATCAGAATTTCATATTCGATTTCGCAACCTAACTTGAATTTGACTCTCAATCTCCCTCCGCATCGTATATCTGGGGGATTTATTTTTTGCAAGATCCATGTGAGTTGGGAGTTTTATTAGGTTAAAAAATTTAGCAATGGGATTTATAGTCGTTTCTAGTAAGACTGAGGCAGTCAAATTCATCGAAAAGCTTATCAATAAAGACCTAAGCAGTCTCGAAATTATTTGAAATGACTATATCAAGCTAATTTTTCATATTTGCAATTTTTAGACCCTAACTAAGAACCAGTGCCTCCGGAAATAGTTTGTATCTGATTGAGAATACTATTTTCTTTGGTGCTGTATTTCAAAGAACGGGCCAAGGATAATGCTTGTTGATAGGCAGTTAAGGCCGCTCCGGGTTGCTGGGCATTGATATAAAGTTGGGCAATTTTTTCGTAGGTAATCATCATGCCATAGTAGTTATAGGACTGCTGTTGTACCTGCAAAAGTTGTTTATAAATTTCCAAGGCATAGTTGGCTTGTTCGCTGAGCAGATATAGGTCCCCTAATTTATCCAAGGCGATCGCCGCCGTGCTCAGTTGGCGGATAGACCATGCCAAAGTATACGCCTTTTGATAGGTTTGGCTCGCATTTTCCGCCTGTTCCAATTCCAGATAATGATCGCCAATGGCAATTTGAATATCTGGTACTAACTCTGGTTTACCATCCTGCAATCTTCTTTGCACCAGTTGCTCTTTGATGCGAATGGCATTATTTGGCTGGGCAGATTGTTGGTAGATTTCCCCCAATTTTTGTAGGTAAATACCTTCGTAATAACTATTGCGGGCGTTGGTGGCCCGAGCTAAAAGGACTTCATAAACTTCGGCGGCGGCGGGGTAGTTAAATTTGGCTAGATATAATTCCCCCAGCAGGGAGAGGGCCTGGTTTTCCCGGCGATAATCCCCCTGTTGTTGGGCCTCTCGACGAATTTGTTCATAAACAGCGATCTCCGCATCCAGACTATGGAGTTGATCGTAGGCTTTGGCAAAGGCCGTTAACAGTTCCGGGCTCATGGCCTTGTCTTTGGTCAGGGAGAGTTGTAAATCCTCCAAACGCTGACCGATGGCCATTACATCTTGGTTGCGCCCTTGCTCCCAGGCGATCGCCCCAATACGTCCCAGAGCCTCAATTTCCGCCAAATCTCCCAACCGTTGTCGTCCTCGTAAACTGCGGTAACGCACCTCAAAAGCTTGGTCCCCCTGGCCCGCTTGATCCAAAACAAGCGCTTCTGCTTCCAATGCATCCACGGCTTCCTTCAATCGTCGCCGTTGCAAGGGAGTGAGGTTTTCTCCGGAAGGAATAAGGGGATCGGTGGGAAAAAGACTGGGGTCAAAGGGATTTTCACTGGGGCTGAGGGGCTCCGGAGTGATAGGGGGAGGAATATAGGGGGTACCCTGGGCTTGGACCGGAGCAATGTTTAGGGCACCACCAATCAAAGCGGCAAGCACAATTAACCAGAGCAGGGAAAAGCCGGATTTTGCTGGCACAGACCATTGCCGACGGCCCAGGGATAGGGATGGATGCATAGGGGAAAATAATCGGGACACGGGGAGCTTAATTCTGAGCAAAATCTTCGAACTGATCGAAACGATCATCCTGGCGATCGCCAATGGGCCAGTCTTCGTTCACTCCCCCCACAATTAGACGCCGGATCGAGACGTAATCCAGGGAAAGCTGGTACAGCGCGTTGATCAACACGTCCAGGGCAATAAGATCACTAGTACCCAAATCAAACCAACAGCGACCCCAATGGTCTTGGTACTGAAAATCCGCCATATTGTGCATGGGGGCCATCATGGAACTAGAAAGACTAGCGCTGTCGTAGTCCAAGTAATTTAAATCTATGCCCGTGTCCTGTACCTGAAGATTTTCCGCATTGAAGCCCCCCAGTTTGCCCAAATAAAACCAGGAAGCAAACAGTTCTTCGACGTATTGTTGCTCCGCCGGAGAGGGATTAGTTTCAAATTCTAGCCAAATCCAAAAATCAAAGGGATTTACTTCCCGAAATTGCACTTCCATAGGTTGGGGAGATTTTTAATTGGTAATGTGTGAATTTTTTAAGTACAAAAAAACGGAGAGAAACGGGCCCAATTGCGGCCCTGCAACGGCAAGTTTAGAAAAACTTCCGAGATTTAACCCAACGGAAGATCCGGGTAATCGAAGATGAAAAAAAGGTTAGATAGGATTCAAATGTAGGGGGTGATGTCTTCTTTGCAGTCATCGGCCAGGTAGGACAGGGCCCGGAACCTTAGGCCAATTAGCTGTTCATAGAGGGGGTTAAGTTTGCAGAGGGGGGGAATATGGACAATTTTGTGCCCAAACAGTTTAACATCCCGCTCGAAGGGACATTGGGGGGGCACCAGATGACAAATGAAATGGGCTAAACGGGGGTCATGGATGGCCATGCCGTCTAGCCAATCCTTGACAGGGTGAAGTAGATCGGGATGGGGATGTTCCTCCATTTCAGTTCGATCGCCGTTGGGATCACAGATGGTATGTTCCAATGACTCCAAAGCGTCAATTTTTATCCCGAGGGCTTGACTAAATTCCCGCAATAGTTGTCCTTCCACCGGAGAATAAAGACCGTCGGCGATCGCCACCAACACCGCTGTGCGGAGAAAATTTTCCGCTGTTTCCTTATCATTGCCCAAACCTTCCAATAATTCCGCCGGGGTAATGGTCTTGAATAAAACTTCATCCTCTTTGTTGCCAAAACCCATCTCCTGGGTAAGGCCGGTAATCATTTGTTGCTCCGATTCACTGAAGTCCCCATCACTCCAGGCAATGGTCAACAATCCCCTCAACCAGGTGGAAATTTGGACATCGGTGTAACGGCTCTGGGTACGATTGGCCATGATTTTTCCCGGGACAATTATTCGATAATCAAAGACTTAATCAATCTCTAACTGAAGTGTAGCTTAGAATACGGAGCCCCTTACCCTACTTTTCTAAGCTAAAAGAAAGCTAATTTGCGCCCTCCACCTCCCCTTGGTCCCATGCCCCCTCTGCAGCTCCTCCGCTCCCTTTCCGCCCTACCGGACATTAATCCAGTGGTGGATTTTCCGGCCCCCAATCCGGCCCCGAAATCGACGGTGGGGGGGGATGCTTTCCCCAGTGTCTATTCCACCTTGGCTCCCCATGCCCTGACCAACTTGGTGTTTAAGCATTACGACATTGAAGTGCCCAAGGGGTGTCGGTTTTGGCATCGGGGTCTGAGCGATGTTTATTTGGTGGAAACCCTAGCGGACGACTATATTTTGCGTATTTCCCACCAACATTGGCGCACGGAAAGTGAAATTCAGTTTGAGTTGGATTTGCTCAACTTTTTAGCGGATCGGGATGTGCCGGTGGCGGCCCCCCTAAGGCATCGGGATGGAGGTTATGCCCTGGAGATTAATGCCCCGGAAGGTAAACGTTATGCCAGTTTGTTTCCCTATGCCCCCGGTGGCGTGGCGATCGGTGATTTGAATAAAACCCAAGGATTTTTGTTGGGGGAAATGCTGGCCCAACTGCATCAAACGGCCCAACGGTTCAAACCTTCTGCCCACCGTCCTCCCCTCACCCTCAGCTATTTGCTGGACGATTCCCTCCATGTTATTGCTCCTTTTCTACACCACCGACTGGAGGAATGGCGCTGTCTGATCGACATTTCTATGGCTATCAAAACCCAGCTAAAAACTATTCCCACCCACGTCCCCTATTGGACCATTTGTTGGGGAGATCCCCATAGCGGCAATGTGCATTTCACCGCCGAAGATCAGATGATGCTGTTCGACTTTGACCAATGTGGGATGGGCTGGCGGGCCTTCGACATTGCCAAATTTCTTCAGGTTTCTATGCAATCTGGCCTGGGGCGCAACATTCGGGACGCTTTTTTAAGCGGATATAACTCCATTGCTCCCCTGACTGTTTTGGAAGAAAACTGCCTCCAGGCTTTAACCCAAACAGCTTTTATTTGGTCCTGGGCTATCCATGTGCAAACGCTGAAGTTATCGGACTATAGTCGGCTCCACAGTGGCTACTTCAAGCGAAGATTAGAGACATTGCAACAGTTGGGTTCGACGGATTGGCAATTGTTTTAACTGATACGAGCGGGAATTCCCCTTCCTCGCATGTAGGTTTACGGCGATAAGCAGAGAGAGGATGAAAGCGAGTCTGACTTCTGCTGGGATAGAACAGTCTTGAGCACGTCTCCCTAAGCGAAAACCAAGCTAAACAGGCAGTGTTGCAAGAAAAAGTTTGTGGCCTTCGGAATGAGGGTTTTCCGCCTATCGCCAGAATGTAAGACCTGCTGTTTTTCGGAATAGAGAGCAGTTCTTTGGGTAGGAAATTCCTTCCTCGCTTTAGCAGGGAGGAGTAAGTTCACCATGGTTTCCCCCCAAAGCCTTAAGGGGGGATTTACAACTTGATTTGTTGACTCTAAGCCACATCGTCGTGGGCGAAACGGTTATAGAGAAAATCGAGGGCGTAGTTCCGTAACTGATAATAGGTGGGGTCTTCCATGATGCGGTCCCGGTCCCTCGGCCGAGGAAAAGGAATGGTCATAATTTCCCCAATGTTGGCATGGGGCCCATTGGTCATCATCACTAGGCGATCGGCTAGGAATAAAGCTTCGTCAATGTCGTGGGTGATCATTAACACTGTGCAGCGGTGCTCATTCCAAATTTGCAGTAACTCTTCCTGCAATTCCTCCTTGGTGATGGCATCCAACGCTCCGAAGGGTTCGTCCAAAATTAGTACCTGGGGACGAATGGCCAGGGCCCGGGCAATGGAAACCCGTTGCTTCATGCCGCCGGAGATCTGCCCCGGTTTTTTGTCCATGGCATCGGTTAATCCCACCATGGCTAAATGGTCCTTGGCGATCGCCCGCTTTTCCGCTTCTGTTTTCTGGGGGTGCACTGCATCGACAGCAATGTAAACGTTTTCCAAGGCGCTTAACCAGGGTAAGAGGGCGTAATTTTGGAACACCACCATGCGATCGGGGCCGGGCTCACTGATCACTTTACCGCCGACCTGGACCACCCCTGCGGTGGGTTGGGAAAAACCAGACACCATATTAAGTAGGGTGGATTTGCCGCAACCGGAGTGGCCGATCACACAGATAAATTCCCCTTCATTGACGCTGAGATTGACATTTTCCAGGACTGTATAGGGGCCTTTGGTGGTGGCGTAAACTTTAGAAACGTTTTCAATGGTGATAAAGGAATGGTACTGGTTGGGCTGTGCGCTCTGGAAGGATGGA
The DNA here is from genome assembly GCF_000478825.2 of Synechocystis sp. PCC 6714. NCBI lineage: Bacteria > Bacillati > Cyanobacteriota > Cyanophyceae > Synechococcales > Merismopediaceae > Synechocystis > Synechocystis sp. PCC 6714. The sequence goes on from NZ_CP007542.1 coordinate 880,656, forward strand.
TCCATGGAAGTTTGGGAAATGGTGGTTTGCATGGCGTAATCTCGGTAAACAGAAGCTAATTAGTGATCTGAAAAGTCTTCAATGGCCCCAAGCTGCGGTGGCACTGGTTCGACGGAGGGCATTTTCATTGTCCTCATAACAGCCCTGAGCTAGGCGGCGATGGGGGGATAACTGGGATTGCTGAGGTGGACTTCGGCAATGGTGAAGTTGTTATGAATAGCGGTGTGATTGAGGTAGGCAATGGGGTCATCGGCGTTAAATATTTCCCCGTCAAAAAGGGCGATCGGTTGCCGTTGATAATTCACTTCGTAGCCCAATTCCCGGGCGGCGGTGCTAAATACCCCCACTCGACAGACCCGCTCCAAAATTTCCACCCAGTTGCGGGGAAAGGGAATCTCGCCCCAGCGGGCCATTTGGGTCATCATCCAAAGATGTTCGGTGCGGATGGGACGATTGACTTGATCGCCAAAGAAAAGATGGTGGGCATAATCCACGGGGTTACCGAGGCTACAGGTGCGCCCTTCCGGATCGCCCAGGTGAATGTAATCAATATTAGTGCTGAGGTATTGACGACCCGCCAGCAATGCCCGAATTTCTGGTTCATGGTTGGGATCGGCGCAGTAGGCACAGGCTTCCAACAGGGCTTTAACCAAAGCGACGTGGGTATTGGGGTAGGCGATCGCCCAATCTTCCTTGACTCCCAAAACCTTGCCAGGGTGATTCTGCCAAATTTCCAAATCGGTGGCAATGCTAAAGCCCACCCCCTCCATGGAGGCCCGGAGATTCCAGGGTTCGCTGACACAATAGCCGTCAATGCTCCCGGCTTTCAGATCTGCCACCATCTGGGCGGGGGGAATGGTTTTTAAGGTTACGTCCCGATCCGGGTCAATGTTGTGGGCGGCCAACCAATAGCGCAACAGTAGATTGTGCATAGAAGAAGGATGCACCATGCCCAGGGTATGGCGGGCACGCAGTGTGCCTTCGGCATCGCCATCGGAGGTCAGCAATAGTTGGCGAAAGTCCTCAGCGGTATAAATGCCCTGGTCGTACAATTTTCGACTGAGGGTGATGGCGTTACCGTTGCGGGTCATGGTCAAAGCGCTCACTACGGGAATAGATTGTTCCCGATAACCCCCTGTGGTTAACCAGGTGGGCATCCCGGCCGGCATTTGGGCCGCATCCAAATGGCCTCCGGCAATGCCGTCTACAATGCCCCGCCAACTGGTTTCCCGCACTAGGCTGACCTCATCCAACCCATGTTTGGCGAAAAATCCCTTTTCCTGGGCCACCACCAGGGGCGCACAGGCCACCAAGGGCACATAGCCCAATTCCAAATTGACCTTTTCCAATCCATGCCTGGCGATCGCCGTGGTTTTTTTCGCCCGTAACTTTTTAATCCGTTTTTGTTGATTGAGGAAGTAAATAATTTCACTGCGGAGGCTGTAATAACTGGGATGTTCCACCACTTCCATACGTTTGCGGGGGCGGGGAATATCCACATCCAAAATGCCACCAATATTCGATTCGGGGCCATTGGTTAGCATCACAATCCGATCCGAGAGCAACACTGCTTCGTCCACATCGTGGGTAACCATTACCGCCGTGACTTGATACTGTTCACAAATTCGCATTAATTGTTCCTGCAAATTGCCCCTGGTCAATGCATCCAGCGCCCCAAAGGGTTCATCCAGTAACAATAATTTGGGTCGAATGGCCAAAGCCCTGGCGATCGCCACCCGTTGCTTCATGCCCCCGGACAATTCACCGGGCCGTTTATCCACCGCATGACCTAGACCCACCAAATTAATATGTTCTTCGACAATGGCCTTTCGTTCCGCCGCCGATGCCCCCTTCATTACCTCATCCACCGCCAGCGCAATATTTTGCTTAACCGTCAACCAGGGCAGAAGAGAATAATTTTGGAAAATTACCATTTTATCCGGGCCGGGTTGGCTGATCCGCTTACCTTCCAGGGTAACAATGCCTTCACTGGGTAAATCTAACCCCGCAATCATATTAAGCAAAGTTGACTTACCACAGCCGGAGTGGCCAATGAGGGAAACAAATTCCCCCTTTTTAATTTCTAAATTGATCCCTTTAAGGGCGATGTATTCACCGCCATTGCTGAGGGAAAAAACCTTATCAATTTGCTCAACTGCAACAAAAACACCCATGACTTTGTCTCCAATCAATATTCAATAATCAAAAATCTCTGACCACAACTGTAATAGTTGGTATTACCTTCAAAGAAATGGGTTAATCTATTTCACCCAATTATCACTGTGGCCATCATCTAATCCCGCACAATTAAAGTTTGTAACCAAGCCATAAAGCGGTCAAGAATTAGACCAATAGCTCCGATGTAAATCAACGCCAGAATGATGTCGCTAATGTAATTATTTTGGTAAGAATCCCAGATGAAGAAACCAATACCGACAATGCCAGACATAACAATTTCCGCCGCAATAATTGCCAACCAAGCCAAACCAATGGCAATGCGTAAACCAGTGAAAATGTAGGGTAAGGCTGACGGAATTAAGATTTTGAAGAAAAATTTATTCGGTGATAGGCGCAGGACCTTACGCACATTAATGTAGTCCTGGGGAATTTGTTGAACTCCCACCGCTGTATTAATTAAAATTGGCCATACTGCGGTGATAAAAATAACGAATAATGCCGCTGGTTGATTCTGCTGGAGAGCGGCTAAAGCTAGGGGAACCCAAGCTAGGGGAGGAACGGTACGCAAAAACTGAAATAGTGGATCCAGAGCTTTATTAAGAAAGACATTCAGTCCTACCAAAATCCCCAAACTGATGCCCACGATGGCAGCTAAACTATAGCCAATTAAAACCCGTTGCAAACTGGCCATAGCTTGCCAAAATAGACCGACATCGGTGCCTCCCCGGTTAAAAAAGGGATACATTAAATAAACCCGAGTCCGTTCATTAGTAATTAAATCCGTAGGAGGAGGCAGTTTAATTAAGCCAATGACCGATGCTAATTGCCAAACTAAAAGAAAACCTAAAATACCCACAATGGGAGGAATAATATTGTCCTCATATTTGCGCCAAATTTTATTGAAATTGTTATTTGCAGGGCGGGATTTTCTGACGCTGATAGTCATTTTAGTTCCTCAAGGTAAATAGTTTATTGTCCGATAATTGAGCAAGCTAATTAAAAGCTTTAGGCGAGTTTTTTGATTTTCAAGCTATCTAAATAAGCTTTAGGATTGGCGGGATCAAAAGTTATTCCATCAAAGAAGGTTTCCACCCCACGGGAATCACTGGTGGGAATATCCGCTGCTGCTATGCCCCCTTCCTGGGCCGCTTCTTTCCATAGATCAGAACGATTTACTTTGTCGATCAAAGCCTGGGCCGTATCCAGGGTATTTTGTGGCAGGAAGCCCCAGCGCACACTTTCGGTTAAGAACCATAAATCAAGGCTCTTATAGGGATAGGAAACATTGCCTTTATCGGTTTTCCAATATTGGACGGCTTTTTTGTAATCATTGATATCCGGTTTGCCATCTCCCATGACATAATTGCCCATTAACATTGGCTCTAAAATGGTGGCGGGCACGTTAAAGTATTGGGCACCGGAAACAATTTGGGCCAATTCAGCTCGGTTGCTCTGTTGGTCACACCACTGTTGGGCTTCCATCACTCCCTTAAGTAAGGCTTTAGTAGCTTTAGGATTTTGATCTACCCAGTCGGCCCGGATGGCGAGGTATTCTTCCGGGTGGGAAGGCCAAATTTCAGCGGTGATGGCGGCCATAAAACCAATCTCGTCTTTGACAATCCTGGCGGGCCAAGGGTCTCCGGTGCTGAAGCCGTCCATGGAACCGGTTTTCATGTTGGCCACGGTTTGGGCGGCCGGTACGGTCAGCAGACTGACTTCGGTGTCGGGATCAATGCCCCCAGCGGCCAGCCAGTAACGGATCCAAAAGTCCTGGTTTACTTTGGGGAAAGTGTAGGCGGCCCGGAAAGGAGTTCCCGCGGCTTTTAGACCAGTGATGTAATCTTTGGCTTTACTGGTGTCTAAACCGATGTTTTTCCCAGTCTGATTTTTGGCGATCGCAATGCCGTTGCCCTGGGTACAAAGCATGGCCAACACATACATGGGGACTTTGACATTATTTTTAGTGATTAATCCTTCACTAATTAGATAGGGCATGGGCATTTGCCACTGGCCCCCATCAATGCCCCCCCCAGCGGAACCAATTTCCACGTTATCCCGAGCAGCTCCCCAGTTGGCCTGTTTGGAAATTTCCACGTCTGCCATGCCATATTTGGCAAAAAAGCCCTTTTCTTTGGCAATAATCAGGGGTACCGACTCAAAAATGGGGATAAAGCCTAATTTGACTGCGGTGGTTTCCGGGGTGGTTTCTGGGGTCAATGCAGTTGGGGTGGTACCTGGAGATGGACTGGCGGTACTTCCCGCTCCCGTTGTATCGGGGGGATTGCCCATGCAACCTTTCAGAAATAAAGCCCCTGTGGCAGAGGCTGCGGAGGTGATTAGGAATTTGCGTCGATTGAGAGAACCCATAATTTTGATTGATATTTTCTATGAAAAAAGGCAGACAGAATATGGTGATAAGCGCCATGGATATCCCTGGTTCACAGAAGAGCACTGGGGCTCCTAGGCTAGGTAAACCAGAGGACGCTTGAGACTGTCTGCCCGAGGACAATGACTAATCCAAGGGGACTTGAATGTTTAGATTATTAAGGAAAGATAAAAATAGATAAAGATCCAATTTTATATATAATCAATAGAATCTATCTATAAAAACGTCGGCCATGAAAAATGCCACTCTCCATCAGTTCGAAGTCTTTGCGGCGATCGCCAGAACAGGCAGTTTCACCAAGGCGGCGGAGGAGTTATTCCTGACCCAGCCCACCGTTTCCCAGCAGATGAAGCAACTCACCAGGGCGATCGGAGTGCCCTTGTATGAACAAATTGGCCGAAAAATTTATTTAACTGAAGCGGGGCAAGCGGTTTTAAAGGCTAGCCGCAATATTGGTGTTTGTCTGGATCAATTGCAGGAAGTGATTGCCGACCTCCAGGGCATGAAAAAGGGTCATTTACGCCTAGCAACCATCACCACCGGTAAATATTTCGTGCCAAGACTTTTGGGAGAATTTCGTCAACAATATCCAGGCATTTCAATCTCTTTACAAATTGGCAATCGTCAACAAATTTTGGAGCGTTTGGCTAATAACTTAGACGATTTGTATTTTTTGGGTAAACCACCTTCTAATCTTGATATCAATATTCGTCACTTTTTAGAGAATCCCCTGGTGGTCATTGCTCCCCGCCAGCATCCCTTGGTTAACGAAAAGAAAATTTCTTTGGTAAGGTTGATTGAGGAACCATTAATTATGCGGGAATCCGGCTCTGGCACGAGAATGGCAGTGGAGGAATTTTTCGATGAAAATCGCTTAACAATGAATGTGGAAATGGAAATCAGCAGTAATGAAGCCATCAAGCAAGCGGTGTATGGTGGCTTAGGAATCTCGATTTTATCCTTATACTCTCTGGCATTGGAAGGACTCAATGGCCCCCTGGCAGTACTAGATGTGGAAGGTTTTCCCCTGCAAAAACATTGGTATATTGTTTACCAAAAAGCTAAGCAGTTATCGATTGTTTCTCAAACTTTTTTGGACTATTTATTCGCCAATGATGAAGCAGTTTCCGTTGCACAATTTTTATGAGTACAAATAAGCGGAACTAAAGCTTGGCCATCACCGCTTGAAAAGCTTTCAGATCAAAATGGGTGGCCATTAATTGTTGAATGCACTGCACTTTAACCGGTTCTTGGAGACGCACATTGCCAAAGGCTTGGTCAACAATTTCCACAGTGGTGAGGGTATCTTGGTTGACCGAAAGAATGGGGATTTCCAAGTCCTTGGCCCGACTAATGATTAAAGGTTGGGGGCCCGCATGGCCAGTCAGAATTAGGCAACTGGTGGAGGTTTCCAGGGCCGCTAATTGCAAATCGGTACGATCGCCGCCGGTAACCACAGCTTTGTTTTCCCCTTGACGGAAATATTCCAGGGCAGAGTTGACGTTCATTGCTCCAATGGTGAGGCTCTCCACCATCAAATCCAAATGGTCTTCACTGCAGAGCACCTTGGCGTTCAACTGATGGGCCAGTTCCCGCACACTTACGCTTCTAAGTAGACGATCCTCCGCCAACAGCCCAAGCACTGGGATGCCCTGACTTTCCAAAAAGGGTTTGACCAAATCCTTTGTCTCCGTCAATGCCTCCAGGGGAATGTCATTAATTACGACCCCTTTGAGGCTATCCCCCAGGGTTTGTCGGGCTTTGAGCAGGCCATCCACCACTAAGGGAGAATGATAGCGACCCACCAGCAGAACTGCCGCGTTAATTTTGGCCGCCAACTCGGAAAAAGAAAGTCCAAAGAGACTACCCTCCCAGAGATTACCAGGACCTTCCAGTAACACCAAATCCGCTTTTAAATCCTGAATGGATGCCTGGAGCGCTTCCGCATAGTTAGTTTTATCGTCCCCCTTCAATCGTCGGTTGATGGTATCTTCATCCAAAAATACCAACGGTTTACGGACTTGGGCCGGTGCCAACTCCAAGCTCTGGCTAATAAATTCAATGTCCGCCTCTTCCAATTCCGCCGCCGCCTTAGTCATGGCTGTGCCAATGGGTTTGCCGTAGGCGATCGCCATTCCCTGTTGTTGCAAAAGTCGAGCCAAACCAAGGATAATTCCTGACTTGCCGCTATAGGGCTCCAAAGACCCGACTAATAAACATTGGGGTGAATTGACCACTGGAACGCTCCTAACTATATGAACTAATGGACTAGGCGGAAAAACTGAACTGTTTGACTGATTTAAAGTTAAAAACTGGCTTGACCGATACCGAGTGTTTAATGTCTGTTCAATATTTTATGGGAGTTGGAAATAGGGGTTTTAACGGAGTCCCACTATGCAGTCAATTGCCCAGATAATCAGGTTGATTAATGGTGACGAAGGAAGTTAATCCCCACCCCATCCCATGGGCTAGACCGAGGAAGCGTCATCCAATCGTAAAAGTTTACGGTAAAAGTTTTGGGGAAAATCAATGCTTTTGTTTTCTTCGTACCCTGCAATTAAGTCAATCAAATAGTCCATAAATTCCGAATTAAGGACAGTCATTTCATAACTCAAATCCGCTTGCCCATCGAATTGCATGCGACACCGGGTTAACTCCGACGGTAAACGGGATACAAACCAAGTGGCTACAAAGGAGAGATTCTCGCCCCCCTCGATGCGCCGAGCCCCCTCCACCTGCCCCAATTGATAAAGAGCAAGGGGCAATGGTAGTAACTTCTGTTTATTTTTGTCTGGGTAGTAGGGCTGGTAAACAATGACATCCCTTTTGTCGGCGGGCTGAAGCTGGCTAATGGCGTTGCTAGACATGGGCAAAATGGCAAAACAAGGGTAGGGTGGACCTTTGCCCCCAGTGAAAACCGGAGCAGAATCAAGTTTTCCAGGGCAATTTCGGCTGTGACAACACTGGCCAAATCAAATTCACTCAAATCCGAGGCGTGGAGCCGTGCCAACCACCCAATTATAGGATATTGCGCTCCTGGGGATAGAGACGTTTGCCCCGTCGCCGTTGAGCCCGGCTTAGAGGTATTTGGCCAAGACTTCCATCGTTAAATTACCGGTTTTTTCCCAGGAAAATTCCTTTGCCTTGGCTAAGCTCTTTTGTTGCAGATGTTGCCGCAAATTTTCATCCTTCCAGACGTGCTCCATCCCTTGGTAAATCTCTTGAATGCTGTAGGGATCGACCAATAGAACGGCATCGCCCCCTACTTCTGGCAAGGAAGAAATGGAAGAAGTAATAACTACAGTGCCACAGGCCATGGATTCCAGCACCGGAAAACCGAATCCCTCCCATAAAGAGGGAAACACCAGGGCGATCGCCTGACGGTAAAGTTGTCGCAGTTGATCATAGCTAACGTAGTCTAAACAATGTACTTGGGTCTCAACCCCCAATTCTGCCGCCAAGGCCATTAATTTGGGAGTGTAACGGCGATCGGTGGGGCCGGCCAGAATCAAGTCAATGTCCCGGACGTTGATATTTTGCACAAATTGAGCAAAGGCTCGGATGATCCTGCCCACATTCTTATGGGGATCATGGCGGCCCACAAACAGAAAATAGGGATTCCTCCTTTGGGCTAAATCGTCTTGCCCCAGTTGGAAATGTTGCCGGTCATATCCCAAGGCGATCGGGGTTATTTTATTAGCAGAAATCCCGAAGTAGTCAATCACATCATCGGCCGTTGCTTGGGAATTACACAAAATATGTTCTGCTTGCCCTAGCACCAAAGGCAGATAAAACTTGCAATAGCTAGTCAGGGGTGACTTCCAGTTGGGAAACCGGAGGGGAATCAAATCATGCACCATAACCACTGTGCGACAATCAGCCCAAAGTGGAGCCTCCGGGATGGGGGAAAAAAGCAACGAACCCTTCAACTGTCGGTAGAGTTTTGTTAGCTGAAACTGGGTCCAAACTAAGCGATTAAAATGGCCCCGACTGCCCTGGGCTGGGGTGAGATTATTCGGTACAGTTTGGCAGGGAAAATCCGCCACCAACTGGGAAGTTAGTAGCGTTGGCTTGAGGGGTTTGAGATGGGGAAAAACATTGCCAGCATAGACACTCAATCCCGTCGGTTGGGCCAATAAAAAAGAAAGATTAACCAACAAATGGGATCCGGTCATAACAATGGCACTGACCTACTTTTTGCCGGGAATAGGGCCTCGTCGCCCCTCATCGTAGCTAGATTGCTGCAAAAAGCGTTGGAAATGTTGCACGTAGGGATGGGCGGCCGATCGCCCCAACTCTTCTAAAGCCTGTTGGTAGGGGGTATTGGAACGGTAAATCAAGCGAAAAGCCTGTTTTAACGCACTCAAATCCTCCGCTGACATGCCGGAACGTTGCAGGCCAATTAAATTGAGGGAACGCACCCGGGAAGGATTGCCTTCAACAATGGTGAAAGGAGGCACATCCCTTTCAATGCGACTCATGCCCCCCACCATGGCCAACCGGCCAATGTGGACAAATTGGTGTACACCCAAAACACCACTGATTCTTGCCTGGGATTCGATGTAGATGTGCCCTGCTAAAGCTACAGAGTTGGCGATGATTACTTCATTTTCGATCACACAATTGTGGGCCACATGGGCATAGGCCATTAGCAAATTGCGATCGCCAATACGGGTCACAGCCCCCTCTTCCGTCGCCCGGTTAATGGTGACATATTCCCTAATTTGGTTATCGTTGCCGATTTTAACCCAGCTTTCTCCGCCCTTATATTTCAAATCCTGGGGTTCACAACCGATCACTGCACCGGGAAAAATTCGATTACCCGTACCAATTTCCGTGGGTCCTTCCACCACCACATGGGGACCGATGACCGTATTAGCGCCAATAGTGACTTTCTCCCCAATCACACTAAAAGCCCCCACCTGAACTGTGGCATGTAACTGGGCTTGGGGATGGATGATGGCCGTTGGATGGATAGATGGGGACAAGGTCGCTTCTCCCAAGCGGTTATCAGTCAACATTAATCTCTCGGAATGGGGAATAATCGGAGCAGGAACAAGGGCAAATAACCTCCCCATAGATTAGCAGGCATTGCACCGTTAGATGAAACTGTGGAAGACCGTGATTACTCTTCTGCTGTGCGTTCACTTTCTACGGGTTGATATCCACAGCCAACAACCCCCTGGAGTGGCCCCAGCGGCTTGATCTTCTTTGCAACTCTGATTACAATCCAGTGGTCTGGTGATGGTGTCAATTCAGTCTTGGTGTTAACCCGTATGCTTAGCTCTATCGGTTCTAACGGCTCTCAACATAATTCCAAAAGTTTTAAAAATTATTTTCAACTACTCCGTCGTCCCTTTGCCCCCATTGGTTGTGGCTTGTTGATGGCCAGTGGCATGGTTTTTGCCCCGATCGCCGCCGTAGCTGGGGACTGGAACCAGTTTGATGTTTGTGTAACGGAACTGAAGAGAAATGGAGTCAGTGATGACGCGGCTGCTTCCGGTTGTTCCCAGGCCATTATCCCCAAGGAAATGTCCCAATGCGTCAATATGATTAGCCGTAACACCAACATCACCGGCATTGTAGCTTTGCAATCCTGTTTCCAAGTGCGCCGCCCGGTGGATTTAGGCAATTGTGTGGTGGACATTGACCGGGGCGTAGTGGGACGGAATCGTTCCCCAGAAGGAGAAGATGTCACCATGGCCGCCCTTAACACCTGCCGCCAAAGTTTACTGCCCGGCCGCCATTCGGAATGTGTTCTGGCCCTGAGTCGGGAAGTTTCCGATTTCACGCCCCAAAAGGCCATGAATACTTGTCTAGCGGCGGAGGATTTCCCCCGGGATCTTTTCCCTGCCTACAGTGAAACCCAACCGAATTAGTAATTAGTTTAGTTAAGCTCAAAAAGCTACAGGTTGCTTAACATGGGTTGCAATTGCTGACGGAGATTAGCCGGATAATTCACCACCGCCCCGATGACCACGATCGCCGGGGCTTGAAAATTTTCTGCTTCGATCTGGGCCAAAATGGTGGCAAAAGTGCCCACCAGTTCCTGTTGTTCTGGACAGGTTCCCCACCGGATCAGGGCAATGGGGGTATCTTTTCCCAACCCCGCCGCCATCAATTGGGGCAAAATAGTAGCCAAACTATACACCCCCATATAAATCACAATGGTCTCCGATCCCCTGGCGATCGCCGCCCAATTCACCTCCGGTCGATATTTCCCCGCCGCTTCATGGCCCGTGACAAAAGTGACAGAAGAACTGTAGTTGCGATGGGTGAGAGGAATTTGAGCATAGGCGGGAGCCGCAATGCCCGCTGTAATGCCCGGCACCACCTCCACGTCAATGCCGGCTTTGACTAGATCCTCCATTTCTTCCCCCCCCCGGCCAAAAATGAAAGGATCTCCCCCTTTCAGGCGCACCACTACAGCGTGTTTTTCAGCCAATTGTGCCAATAACTGTGTGGTTTCTGACTGTAACTTGGTGTGTCTGCCCCGCCTTTTACCTGCATCAATTAATTCGGCTTGGGGATTAACCATCGCTAAAATAGCTGGACTTACGAGGGCGTCATAGACCACCGCCTCAGCATTCTCCAACAGACCTTTACCCTTAATGGTCATCAAGCCGGGATCCCCAGGCCCCGCTCCGACTAAATACACTTTGCCCATCAATCCGTTTTGCAACCTAACAACCACCCTTTGTAGAAATTATAGAAATCAAAAAATATTTGACAGTTTTTACGTCATTCACGTCAAGTTTTTAATATTTTACTGAAGGCTATTTGCCCACTAAAGTTTCCATTTTTGTCTCCGGTAAAGCCCCTTGCATTTTGCCAAACCAATCAATTAAATTATCCATTTGCTTAGCCGGGGTCAACACTCCTAAACCCCGCACCACCACTTTTTTTGCACTGTAAACAAAGCGGGACTGGAGATGGGTGGGCAAATTTTCCGCCAATAATTTCCAAGCAGGCTCCTCCATGGGAGTTTCCAAGACAAGATTTTGTTTGCCCTCCACTTTAATGCGAGAAAAGCCTAAAGACTTAGCCAGATGTTTCAGCTTCACCACTTTAAATAATTGCTCCACCGGACTTGGTAACATACCATACCGATCGCCCCAATCCAAGGCAATTTTCGGTAATTCATCAAGGGAATCAATACTAGTAATACGGCGATAAGCAGCCATTTTTTCTTCTAAATCGGGAATGTAATCGCTGGGAATAAAGGCCGTGAGGGGTAAATCTATTTGGGTATCTTCCACTTTGGGAATTTCCTGGCCCTGGATTTCCTTAATCGCATCCTGCAACATTTCCATATAAAATTCGTACCCGATCGCCTCCATTTGCCCCGACTGTTCTGCCCCCAAAAGATTACCTACGCCCCGGATTTCCATGTCCCTGGTGGCCAGTTGATAACCGGAACCAAGTTGGCTAAATTCCTGGAGTGCCCGCAGTCTTAATCGTGCTTTTTCTGTTAATTGTTTTTGGTTGGGATAGAGTAACCAAGCATGGGCTTGAATACCCGATCGCCCCACCCGGCCCCGCAGTTGATAGAGTTGCGCTAAACCAAATTTTTGGGCATCTTCAACAATAATTGTGTTTACCCGGGGAATATCTAATCCTGCTTCGATGATAGTGGTACAGACTAAAATATCTGCCTCACCATCGTTGAAAGCTAGCATGGTACTTTCCAGTTCAGATTCATCCATTTGACCATGGCCAATGGCAATGCGAGCACTGGGAACCATTTGCCGTAGTTGTCCCCCCAGTTCTTCAATGCCTTCAATGCGGGGCACCACATAAAAAACCTGGCCACCCCGGTCTAGCTCGTTGCGAATAGCGGTGCGAATTACTTCGGGATTGTAGGGGGATAAATGGGTTTTAATGGGGCGACGGGACGGGGGCGGTGTAGTAATTAAACTCATCTCCCGAATGCCGGAGAGGGACATATAAAGGGTGCGGGGAATGGGGGTGGCGGTTAAAGTTAGCACGTCCACTTCTGTTTTCAATGTCTTAATTTTTTCCTTTTGATTAACCCCAAACCGCTGTTCTTCGTCAATGACTAATAAGCCCAAATCTTTGAATTTTACCGATGTGCCCAGTACCTGTTGAGTACCCACCACAATATCCAATTCACCGCTTTTTAATTTGGCTAAAATTTCTTTTTTCTCGGAAGCGGTACGGAAGCGATTTAATAGGCCAATGGTGATGGGATAGGGGGCAAATCTTTCTTTTAAAGTGTGGTAATGCTGTTGGGTGAGCACCGTAGTGGGGGCCAGTAATGCCACCTGTTTATGGCCACTAGTTACTGCTTTAAAAATGGCCCGCACCGCCACTTCTGTTTTGCCAAAACCCACATCGCCACACACTAATCGATCCATCGGGCGATCGCCTTCCAAATCCCGTTTTACATCTTGTACTGCTTTTAGCTGATCGGGGGTGGCTTGGTAGGGGAAGGAATCTTCCAATTCCTGTTGCCAAGGACTATCGGAGGGATAGGCATAACCCACCTGTTTTGCCCGTTTTGCATAAAGGTTGAGCAAATCAACGGCTAGCTTTTTAACCGCTTTACGGACTTTATTTTTGGTGGCTTCCCACACTTTGCCGCCCATTTTATGCAGTTCTGGCGGTCTAGTGCCCGTGTGGCGAAAGCGGGATAAACTGTCTAAACTATCGGCGGGAACTCGCAAAATACCGTCGGCATATTGGATCATTAAATATTCCCGATTGGCCAACGCATCCAACTTTAAGAATTTACCAATGCCATGGCTTTTGTGGACTACATAATCCCCAGGGGAAAGTTTATTAATATCAACTTGTTTAGACGTAGCCCGCCGTCGTTTCCGCACATATTCCGGTGTGGCTAAGGCATGTTGTCCAAATAATTCCCGGTCCGTGACTAGCACCAGACGAAAGGTGGGTAAAATAAACCCTTCCAATTCCGCCATGCCGGCATATTTTAGCGCCACCGCTGTCCGTTGAATCTGACTTTTTTCAATGGCGGGATAATCCCTCGGATTAGCAATAAATTGCACCGCACAATCATGTTCCTGCAATAAAGAAACAGTACGACTGGGCTGGGCTGAAATCAACCAAGTACTGTACTGTCCCAACGTCAAACCGCTATAAATTTCCCTTTTCCCCCGTAAAATTTCTGCCAACTTAGCGAACTGGTGGGGCATGGTGGGGATGGGCCGGGCGGAAATATCTAAACTATCGGTATTAACTTCGTGGATTTCCGACAGGGTTATATGGGTAAAATTTTCCCTCAGGCGATCGCCAAGGGTAGAAAAATCCCGATGCAACTGGGGCAAATCCGGCAACTGTAAACCCTGCCAATCCTGGGCCACCGCCTCAAACCACCTTTCACTGTGGGCGGCACATTGCTCCGGCTCATCTAGCACACAGAGGGTTTCCGTCGGTAAATAATCCAGTAAGCAAGCGGGTTCAGCAAAAGCTAGACCCAAAAATCGTTGTAATCCCTCCTTGCCAAATAATTGCTCCGTTTCTGGGTCTTCTCCCCAAGCCGTCAGATCAATATTCTGGGCATTTAACGCTGGTTCAATCACCTGATCAAAACTGGTGGGGGTCAACACCAAACCGGCAAGGTTATCCAAGGAACGTTGGCTAGCTGGGTCAAACTCCCGCACTTTTTCCAGCTCATCGCCGAACCACTCCAGTCGCACCGGTAGCTCCGCCGATACGGGAAAAATATCAACAATGTCCCCCCGCCGACTCCACTGCCCCTCCGTTTCCACGGTTCCCCCCCGTTCATAGCCCAATTGAGCCAGGGTCAACTCTAAACTTTTGCTGTCCATTTCCTGACCCCGTTGTAGGGTCAAGCAATATTGCTGAAAAGTTTCCACAGGCGGTAAATGGGGTTGCAGAGCTTTTTCTGTGGCAATGATCGCCTTGCCCTTCAGCTGTTTACCCTGGATTAATTCTGCCAACACTTGCATTTGCCCCCAAACCATTTCCGATTCGAGCCGCCCAGTGTCATAGGGAGATGCTTCGGAGGTGGGGTAAAAATTTACAGTTTGCCAACCCATCAGTTCTAACTGTGCTGTCCAGCGCCCCGCTTCCTCCAACGTGGCGGTGATGACCAATAAATTTTTCTCCAGAGACTGGGCCAAACTGGAAACAATTAGGCCTTTCGGTAACCGGGGTAGCCCACTCAGTTGCACGTTGCCCCGCTTTTGCAATTTTTCCCGCAGGTCTTTGCTCAGGGGGAGAGTTTGCAGATGACGAATAATGGAGGAAAAGGTCATGGGTCAAAACGGAGGAGACATTAACAAATCTTAGCCTTTTCCCCAGCCATCCAGGGTTTTTGTCCCCACTCCCCCACCATTCTCCTGCAAATCAACTTCCATTAATGCCCCCGACGGGGGTTGGGGGTAATGATTATTATTCACTAACTTAATACATAATTTTGATACTGATTAACTATTTGCAATGGGGTCGCTAAAGAGTCGTTCACATTATTTTCTAAGATTTTTTCCTGGGGAATGACTAAATCCAGGGTTAGAATAATTTGATTACCCTCGTAGGCTAGGGTCAGTTTGTAGGGGGAGATGGCCACGGTGCTGCCGGGATCAGGCATTGTATGGATATTAGATGAAAGAGTCATTGGTGACGATTACGGTAAAGGAGCCAGAGAAAATAGGGGGCACCCACGATCGCCGTAATTACCCCACAGGGAATTTCAATGGGGGCAAAAAGTAACCTTCCTAGAAGATCTGCCAATTCGGTGATGCAGGCACCGGCCAAGGCCGCAACGGGCATTAGTCCCCCCTGGGAAGGGCCTACTAAATGACGGGCAAGGTGGGGGGCCATTAAACCGACAAAACCAATATTGCCGGCGGTAGCCACCGAGGAACCGGCCAGGGCAACGGTGCAGACTAGTAAAAGACCCCGGATTACCTCTACCCGGCTTCCCAATCCCCGGGCCAGATTGTCCCCCAAAGTTAGGGTGTCCAATTCCCTGGCTAAAGCAAAGGATAGGGGGATAAAAATCCCGAGCCAAGGTAGTAGGGGCAATAAATGATCCCAGCCCCGGCCATGGACACTGCCAGTCAGCCAGACTAGGGCTTGGCTAACGATATTAATTTCGCCCAAAGTGATCATTAAACTGGTGAGGGCAGAGGCTAGTGCCGCTAGGCCAATGCCCACCAAAATTAGCCGCAGGGGAGAACTTCCTCGGTTCCAGGCCAAACCATAAACGGCGATCGCCGCTCCTAAACCCCCCAAAAAGGCCGCCACCGGCAAAAGCCATGGATCCACCCCCGGCAGTAAAACAATTAGGGCAACAGCTACCAAACTAGCTCCAGCATTGACACCAATAATCTCCGGAGCTGCTAAGGGATTGCGGGTTAAACCTTGCAAAATACCACCGGCCATCGCCAAACCCATACCCACCAGCAATGCCACCAATGACCGGGGTAATCGCAGGGTGTTGACCACAAAACCATAGTCAGCATTGGGGGACAGACCCAAGATTGCTTGCATCACCGCCAAGGGAGGCACGGGGTACTCCCCCCAACTAATATTGACTATAAATAGCAATAATGCCAGGGCACTTAGCACCCCGATCACCGCCGGCACACGGCGCCCAAGGCGAAAGGATAGGGGCAAGATTCGAGGGCGGATAACAATCCAGGGTCTAGGGGTTGGCATGGGTTAGGCATTTAACGGACGGTTGGCTTCGGGCAATGGCCCCAAGGGTTGGGAGATCGGTTTTCATCGTTTAATTTGTGAGCGGGCAAGGTAAATGAAAAATGGGGCCCCCACCATAGCTGTCATAATTCCCACCGGTAATTCTTGGGGACTAATTACCAGACGGGCGGCCATATCAGCTAGGGAAAGAAAAATTCCCCCCACTACCATGGCGTAGGGTAAAATCCAGCGATAATCAACGCCCACCCCAAAGCGCACAACATGGGGGACCACTAAACCCACAAAACCAATGGGCCCGGCAATGGCAACGGCACTGCCCGCTAGCAAAACTAAAATGCTGGCGGCCCCCAGTTTGACCCGGGCCGTTTGCAGGCCTAGTCCCCTGGCTACCTCCTCTCCAAAGGTTAGTAGGGTTAACTGTCGTCCTAGGGTCAAGGCACCGATCAGCCCAACGATGGTGTAGGGAAGAATAGTTTGTAAACCGTCTAAATCTTGCCCAGCCAGGGAGCCCGCCAACCAAAAGCGAATATCATCCAGGGTGCGTTGACTGAGGAGCAGAATGCCTGTGGTTAGGGAGCCTAAAAAATAGGATAGCGCGGCACCGGCAATGACCAGTTTGATGGGGGTCAGGCCACTGCGGCCAAAGGATCCCAACCAATAGACAACCATGGCAGTAACCGCCGCCCCGGCAAAGGCAAAGCCAATGTGGTTTCCACCGTCACCACCGATCAATGACCCTAAGACCATAGCTAGGGCTGCGCCCACATTAACCCCCAGGATATCGGGGGCTGCTAAGGGATTACGGGTTAACCCCTGGCTAATAGCCCCAGCCACGGCTAGGGACGCCCCCACCACGATCGCCAAAAAAGCCCTTGGTAAACGTACAGTGCGGATAATTAAATGGTCAGTGGAACCGTCAAATTGAAACAGGGCCCGCCACACGGTTTGGGGACTAATATGGGCCGCTCCGAGGAGAATACTGCAGATTAGGCATGCCAATAAAATCAGTGCCCCTAAAACAAGGCCTGATGAGAGATAAACCGGAGATTTTGCCTGAAAACACAAGGGCGATCGCATAACAGATGGGAGGGGACCATTCATTTCAATGGGGAGGAATAATCTAGATTAGTTTCCAATACTTCCCCATAGTGCAATGAAGTTATTAAGAAATATTATCAATAAAAGGAGAAAACGGGAATAGTCTTCCGCCAAACCCGGGGCTTTCCCCACTTTTTCCCTATCCACTGGAGTTCGGAAAAATCTTAGAAATATTTCCTGTGATGGTTCATCTTTGTGCTGAATTGGGACGGGGTACCGGAAAAGCTAATGCGCCCTGCTTCCAGCAGAATGATGGTGTCGGCTCGCTCTATGATGGATGGACGATGGGATATCACCAGACAAGTTGCTGTGTAGTGGGGAGAATGATCGGATTTTTTAGTGCGGTCGAATAACCGTTGCCATAGTTTTTGTTCAGTGGCCACATCCAAGGCGCTGGAAAGGTCATCAAACACCAGTAATTCCGGTTCACGGATCAGCATCCGAGCGGCGGCGACCCGTTGTTTTTGACCACCGGAAAGTCGAACTCCCCTTGTCCCCACTTGGGTATTAAGGCCATGGGGCATCATAGCCAAATCTCGATCAAAAACAGCAGTGGCGATCGCCTCATTCAATCGCTCCGGTGAAATTTCAGCATCTATTCCCAGTAATAAATTTTCCCTGAGAGAAGTGCTAAAAAGCTGGGGAACCTGGGGAGTGTAGGCGGCCCGAGGGGGGACAAAAAAAGTGGCTGGTTCTTGGATTTCTAGGCCATTCCAAACAATTTTGCCTGCCTGCTTGGGCAGTAAACCCAGTAGAGCCCGAATTAGGGTCGTTTTGCCTGACCCAACCCGTCCAGTGATTACCGTTAAACTTCCCCGCCGTAGGTCAAAACTCAGATCAGTGATGCCATTGTTGGTGCCTGGATAGTGGTAAACAAGTCCTTCTACGCTTAATTCCTCCAGGGGGTCAGAGGGGGCTAGGGGAGCCAGGGGCGGTAAAGCTGGTTGGGAACCCAAGATGGGTTTGAGGTAAAGGGGTTGGGGGGAGGTAAGGGAAAATAAATTTGATTTACTAATCTCCGAAGAGGATGAATATACTCCACTTATCAGGGTCGCCATGCGCTCAAGGGATACTTCACTTTGTTTGATGGAAGCAAGAAAACCACCAAAAAATGTCAAAAAATCAGTAACAAAAGAAAGATAGTAAACAAATAAGGCGAAATCCCCAACGGTGAAATTGCCCTGGGGACCAAGACTTTGGGCTGCTAAAAGTAAAATTATTCCGGTGCCAATACTAACAGTGTTTGCAAAACCGGAATTGAGGATAGCATTGAAAACCTGGTCTCGCACCATTAAACGGCGGCGGCGATCGCCTCTTTTTCTTAGCTCTTCTAACATCTCAGTTTCGGCCCCAGCGACCTTGATAGCCTGCACAGCCGTAAACATTTCCCCAATGAATCCGGTTACCTGTTGGGTTCCTTGTCTGCTGGCCCGACGGTAACCCTTTAGACGATGTTCAGCTTGGTGGACAAGGGCGGCAATCAGGCATAGGGGAAGAAAAACCAGCAAGGTCATTTCTCTATTGACGCTCAACAGTAGGGCCACAGAAACCACGGCAAACACCCCAGCGGCAAAGATTTCGTTGGTGCCAACAACGGTGTCTTCAATTTGCAAGGCATCATCCCTAAAGTAGCTGAGAATTTCCCCCGGTGAGATTTTTTGTCCGTTAACGCCTTCCATGGTCAATGCCGCTCCCGGACGGTGTAATAATCCCCGTAATAAGTTATGTCGCACCAATCCACTCATCAAAAAACGATGTTGGGTTTTAGTTACTCTTCCGCTAAAAATTGCCGCCATTCTTGCTAACCCTATCGCTAAAAATAGAGCAATCCAAACCCAGGGAGATTCATGGATTTTGGTTTGATCAGTGAGGGTGTCGAAAAACTGACGAATCAGTAATCCTGGCACTATGGGCAATCCCAAAATAAACAGCCATAATATGGTGTCTAACCAATAAAGTTTCTGGGCATAGCGGATCATCTGCCAGAGCAGTTGATAGATGGACGGCATGGGAGCAGAAAAATTAAGACATAGGGGTTAAAAAGTGTGGGTAAAAAGACCTGTGAATATAGCTAGGGCGCAGGGGGAATGCGGGCAATCCGGCAAGGACGTAATCCTTCTGGTAGCTTATAGGCTGGAACCATGCCATCTTCACTGTCGAGATAAAGTTCGGCAGCACGAATTAGGTCTTCACCGCTATTGATTGGATCTAAATCTCCGAAAAGGTAAGTAGGTTTATGGGTGCCCACATAGGCGATTGCACAGGGTCTGTCACAAATACATAAACAAGAAGTGGTCTCAATTTGTAGTTCCTCTTGGCGGTGCCACTGTTGATGTAATTCTTTGAGCTTATTTAGCAAACAAATGCCGTCTGCTGGAGAGTTGGAATCGTCATTTTCTGCTTTAGCACCACAGGCTTTACAAACCACTAAAATATGTTTTGCCATTGGGTTAATTTTCTCCCACAAGATATTTGAATAGGTCGTCGAGGATGGCGTTGGCGGCGATCGGTCCACTGCCAATCCAATAGCTAGGCACTTCGTAAACTTTGCCGGCTCTGACGGCCTTAAGTTGCCCCCAGAGGGGATCTTGCTGTAGTTCTTGCAATCGTTTTTGTGCTTCCTGATTGGCTTGGGAGGTGTTTTCCCCTGTCCAAAGGAAAATTACATCCCCATCAGCTTGCTCTAACACTTCCCGGCTAATTCTGGCCTGAATGGGATTACCAAACTTTTGCTGGGCTTCTGCGGCACTGATATTTTGGGACGGGGGACGGGTTAGGCCTGCATCCTGCAGCACGGTGCCAGAAAATGAATCCTTCAGATAGAGGTTAATGCCGTCGGGATAGAGGCGAATGACGGAAACTTGCAAATTATTAAGGCGATCGCCCATTTGGGCCCGAAAATCCGCCGAGCGAGCCTGATAGACTTCCAACGCTGACTGGGTGGCGGCCTGCTGGTGAAGAGCGGTGCCCATGGAGACAAAAACTTTTTTCCACTCTCCACTATGTTCAAATGGAATTAGTACCGTCGGTGCAATCTGGCGGAGTTGGGGATAAATACTTTGGTGGGAATCTAGCCCCACGATTAAGTCGGGACTTGCCCCCAAAATTGCTTCTAAATTGGGTTGCTCCCCCTTGCCGATATTTTGAATATTTTGAGCATTATTCATCAGACCTGGCAGTTGGGTTTGAAAATTGCTGGGTACCGTGGCGATCGGCTCCAGGCCAAGGGCGATCGCATACTCGAAGGCCGCCCCATCTAAGGTAATGAGACGTTTAATTTCGGTTGGTACACAACTCTGGTCCACCGCTTGGCTCCCCATTGGGCAATCGGCTGTTTTTTGCCCTGTTTCCCCTGGGGGTTGACCTTGGCAGGCCATTACCAATGCCACCATCAGCAAAGCCATGGCCGGGTAAATTAGTCGGTGTCGTAACAAATGTAATGTTTGAGAAGTCAATCCTTTCCCCTCATTTCATCTAGATTTGAGTGCTTGAGTAATTGCCTAAAATGGGACTGGGGATTGGCCAACAAGGATAGGCGATCGCCATATTCCAGGATTTTTCCCCGGTCTAGAATCAAAATTTGGTCCGCCCGTTCCACTGTCTTCAGGCGATGGGCAATGATCACCCCTGTCCGATGCTCCAATAATCGATTGATGGCCTGATCAATTAACTGTTCCGTCATAGGATCCAGCCGGGAAGAAGCTTCATCGAGGATGACCAAACCAGGATTTTTCAGGAATACCCGGGCAAAAGCGAGCAATTGAGCTTGCCCCGCGGACAATCCCCCGCCATCCGTACCCAATTCCGTCTCTAGTCCTTTGGGTAATGTGGCTAACCAAGGCTTTAGTCCTAGGTAACTAAGGGCTTCTAAAATCCTCTGGTCTGGGATATGTGGATTAAAAAATGTCAGATTATTGCGTATGGAAGTCTGGAACAGTTGCACGTCTTGGGTGACAAAACCAACCCGGTGATGGAAATCCTGGCGGCATATCTCCCCTAGATTGACACCGCCAAGATAAATGTGACCCCGTTGAGGATCATAAAAATTGAGTAAAAGTCGGGCAAATGTACTTTTGCCACTACCTGTATGGCCCAGAAGTCCAAGAACTTGCCCCGGAGGAAGATGCCAAGTCAGATTCTGTAGGGCGTAACGGCAATGTTGATTATTGTCCGCCTGGCCAGGGTCGAAGCATTCCTGTGCTAATTTCCCCATATCCTTTGGGGTTAAAGCTTTGGTGGTTGGGTAACTAAACCAGACCCCTTCCCCCCGCACCGAAAGGGGGCCGTCCGGCAGGGTCTTGGCTTTGCCCGAGTTGGATTTGGGGGGATAGCGGATCAGAGCTTTAATACGGTGGAGACTAGCAACAGCTTGTTGGAATTGTTCTAGCTCTTCCCGAATACGTTCAATGGGTTCCTGGAGCAGACTGGCGTAATAAAAGAAAAGATAAACTGTCCCAATGGTGATACCTTGGACGCGCCAGAGGTAAGCCCCCAAAGCAAGGGCGACGGCGTTGCCCACCGTAAATAAGCCGACGGTGCTCCCCCACAGCAGAGTACTGGTTAACCGTGCTTGGTGAAAGGCCTTGAGCCACTTTCCCATCAGTCGATAAAAGCGGTCCATGACGTAACCCACCGCTCCGTTGCCCCGGATATCTTCCAATCCCCTTAAATATTCAGTGATGAAGTCGTAAAAGTCCGCACTGATGCCACGGTAAATTGCCCAGGGTTCCACCGCCAGGGACTGTAACCAACTGAGAATGCCTAGGGCCAATAGGGCAAATAAAGTCAGACCCAACCCGGCCTGCCATTGCTCAAACCAAAGCACTCCTAGAACACTGATAACTAGCAAGCCATTGCCCAAAACCTGTAGTACAAATTGGGAGAAAAAACGAGCTAAAGCATCCACGTCCCCATCGATGCGTTCCACGAGTTCACCGGAGTTGTGGCTTTTATGGAAATTCAGATCCAGGTTTAGGGTGTGTTGGGCCAGGTTCAAGCGGAGATTATTAGTGGCAGTCCAGGCAACGGTTTCGCTGAAATAGGTGGCAATAATTTCTAACCCCTGACGCACAACGGCGATCGCCATAAATCCCAATGCTGCGACCACTAACACCCGTTGGGGCCCTCCGGCCAGGGCCGTGTCAATGAAATAGCGCAAAATCTGGGGGTTAAGCACCTGCAGGACAATACTCCCCCCCAAGGCGCTCGCCAAGGCCAACACTTGCCCCCACTGGGGACTCAGATAGGCCATTAAAATTTGTCGATTAGACTGGGGTGAGAGCAACATTAATGCTGATTAAAAAGGGGTTGAGGAACTGGAGAAAAAGATGATGGAAATAAAGTTTTTACAAGTAATATAGTCATTTCAAATAATTGCGAGACTGCTTAAGTCTTTATTGACAAGCTTTTCGGTGAATTTTAATGTCTCAGTCTTACTAAAAACGACTATAGAAGTAAAAATTTGAGCTTTAATCAGTTGCTTAAACTAAACTCTGACTGCACGATCAAGAGCAGACAAAAGCTAACTTTGATATTGATCATCCTTCCACACCCCCTCTAGGCGGGTACCATCAGCAAAGGAATAAACGCCCTTGCCATTCTTCTTGCCCTGTTCAAAAATTCCTTCAAAAGTATCGCCATTGGCATAGTCACAGGTGGCCATGCCCTGAAGCTGGTTATTGCTAAATTGCCCCTGACAGCGATCGCCATTGGCGAAAATAAATGCCCCTTGGCCCTCAAACTTTCCCGCCGTGAATTGACCTTGGTAACGATTGCCATTGGCAAAGGTATAAATGCCTTGCCCCTGGGGCTGGCCCCCTTGAACATCCCCCTGATAACCACTGCCATCGGCGAAGCTATATTGCCCTTGGCCGGAGGGGACCCCCTGTTTAAATTCCCCCTGGAAACGATTCCCGTTGGCAAAAATGCGGGTGCCTTGCCCAGAAAATTGTCCATTTTGGAACTGCCCTTCGTACTGTCCACCGTCGGCAAAACGAAAAACCCCTTCCCCGTCCGGCTGGCCATTGTTCAAATTGCCTTCATACTTATCTCCATTGTTGTACTCACAACTCCCGGGGCCGTCCAATTCCCCCTCCACAACGGTGCCTGAACATCGATCGCCATTGACGTAGGTAAAAGTGCCCTTGCCCATGGGCTGACCATCAACAAATTCCCCTTCGTATCGCAGACCCTCCGCTGTGATGTAAATCCCTTGACCATGGGGTTGACCTTGGACAAATGCCCCTTCATAGCGGTCTTGACTGGGATAAACCCGTATTCCTTGGCCGCCAATTTGATCATCTTCAAAAATTCCTTCAAAGTAGCCCCCGTCGGCAAAGGTATATTTTCCTTGACCTTTTTTTTCGCCATTCATAAATTGCCCTTCATAGCGATCGCCATTGGCAAATTGACAGGTTGCTTGGCCATTGAGGGCACCATTGGCAATTTCCCCTTCACACTTGGAACCGTCGGGGAGAGTTAAGTTAGCGGCCAAGGACTGGGATGAGAATGGCCCGAGAACGAAAATAGCACTAACAAATAAACCAATTGAAAAAAATTTAGACATCATTGGACAGAAACTTTGAGGAAAAATTGACTGAATCCCAAGGAAGATCAGAGCTCTGCCGGCGCATCGGAATTGGAATTTTCCGATTGAACTTCCGGTTCAATGCTCGGCGCTGGAGGGGGAGAGGATTCAACCTTAGGGCTAGGGGGAGAGGATGGTTTCACCTCAGGAATGGGAGGAGGGGATGGTTTGGCCGCTGGGCTGGGGGCCGACTCCACCGATAACTGCCTCAATCTTTCTTCCCTTTCCTTTTCTAACTGGCGTTGACGGGCTTGACGTTCCTGCTCCAATTGCCGTTGGCGGGCTTGGTTGGCCTTTTCCTCTTCCGCTCTGCGGGCGGCCTGGCGCAGTTCCTCTTGTTGTTGCCGTCGCTCCCGGGCTTGGCGATCGAAGTCTGAGCCAGCAACGGTAAAGTGAATCACCACGGGGACTGATTTGGACTGACCTCCGGTGGGGGCCGTAAACTTCATTTGTCGGGCGGCCAGGAGGGCCTGACGGTTAACCTCGCCGTTGGCATGGGCATCGGTGATGGTGACGCTGGTGACATTTCCCCCATTATCAACGGAAACTAATACCTTTGCGCTACCTTCTTCCCCCTGGAGTGCGGAGGGATAGCTGGGTCGACACTGGCTAATACATCTAAGGGGCTCTGGTTTAGCCGGGGGATTTGGAGTTGCTGGGGGCCTGGGAGGGGCACTGCTAGCTACAGGATTGGCTGCAATGGGGCCGACGTTTTGCCCGGAATTACGATCGCCGGGGCGCTCTGTGGTGCCTTGACCGGAACCCAATTTGGGGCGGGATTGATTACCGGAACTAGCAATGGGTTTAGTGGCGGTGCCTGGTTTGATGGGCGCGGCCCCCTGGCTGACTGGATTGATGTTGGCGATCGCCGAAAATAGCCCCTGATTAGCGGCGGCATTGCTCTGGGGAGAAGCGGCGGCCCCAGGTCGACTTAAAACGGGTTGTGGGGCTGATGAATTGGCTAGGCTTTGGGGGATTGTGGGGCGAGCTCCGACGGCGGCAAAGGCGGGTTGCTCAGGAATGGGGGCAAACTCCGGTGTTTCAACGGCAGTAAAAGGAACACGAACGGTGCTCTGGGGTGCCCTAGTCAAAGAGGCTGGACTTTCCACCACTGTATTTGGTAGGGGCTTGACCGTCGCAAGGGGCGGAGTAATGGCCTGGGGTAATGGTGGTGAAACAGCTTCGGCGATCGGAGTGCTGGGTGCTGGTAATGGTAGCTCAGGCAAAGGTACTGGATTTTCCACGACCCTATTGGGTACGGGATTGACCGTCGGAGGGGGGGGCGTGATGGCCTGTTGCAATGGCGGCGAAACCGTTGCGGCGATCGGACTACTGGTGGCCTGTGGAGGTGGAGGAGAAATCTTTGGCAGGGATTCAACTTTCGGCTTGGTTAATGGTGGTGGCGTTGGTTCAAGGGCAGGGGAAGGGTCTACCACAATAAATTCAATGGGTTCCACTGTGGGGGCTTCAGCCGGCAAGGGAAATCGCCAAAACCCAACGATCGCCCCGTGAACCAATAGGGAACAGGCGGAACCAACCAGAATAATTTTTTGGCTGTTTTGGTATTGCTGGGACCGTTGCGTAAGGCAAAAAGGAGACATTGACATGGATTTTTTTACATAGATAGACATTTGTGGTAGACCTCAGCTCCACTTTAACTGCATCTATTATGTGAAAGATTATTATTAATAGCTACGATATTATAGACTCTCCCATGGTAGATTAAACATCCCCGTCCCCCCTTTTTACTTTAAACAAAGCTGATAAACCCCTTAATTTAAAGAGTTTAAGCCGATAAACTGATTCATTGTTAAGCAAAGCTTATTGCTCCTTGGTATAATTTATTGAAAATAGTTATCAATTATTATTCTAGCTAGGCAAGGGAGCTAGATGAGAATTACTCTTAATTATGTTGAGTAAACCCAAGAGGTCATTGCATTGGTAAAAATTCTTATGACCGGGGGAATTGTGGCGATTCCACTCCTCGGCTTTTCCCTATTAGCTGTGGCCCTGATTATTGAGCGTGTTTATTTTTGGAGCCAAATCCAGTTACGACAAAATCGGCTGGTTGACGACGTTCTTAAGCTTTATCGCAGTAATCCCCCAGGGGCGATCGCCCTTCTCAAAAAGAATGCTGACCTACCCATGGCCCGGATTTTCCTCGAAGCTCTGTGTTTGGAAGGGGCCACACCAACGGAATTTCGTCTAGCCCTGGAAAGTGCCACCCAAGCTGAATTGCCGCTTTTAAAGCGATTTAATACCCTATTTCAGACAATTATCACCGTTTCCCCTCTTTTAGGCCTGTTGGGGACGATTTTAGGCTTAATGCGTTCTTTTTCTTCCATGAGTTTAGGCAATACTACGGCCGCCAATGCATCGGGGGTCACCGGGGGAATTAGTGAGGCCCTAGTCTCCACCGTTATGGGATTAGTGGTGGCCATTGCAACCCTCTTGTTTGCCAATGTTTTCCGTTCCCTATATCTGCGCCAATTCGCCTTAATACAGGAGCAAACCGGGCAAATCGAATTGGTGTACCGTCGTTTCCATGATCAACCAGAGGAAAAAGAATATGCGACTTCCCGATGAAGCGGAGAGTCAGGGCGAAATCAACATCATCCCGATGATTGACGTAATTTTCTCGATTCTGGCGTTTTTCATTATCTCTAGCTTGTATTTAAGTCGTTCCGATGGCCTGTCCGTTAATTTGCCGTCGGCCCAAACCACGGAAAGCAAACCTAATCCTCAGTTCATTTTAACTGTTAAACAATCCGGTGAGCTTTTCTTGGATGGTCGATCTATACCCATAGAAAATCTAGGGACAAGTATTCTGACCAAAGCCAAAAGTAATGCCAACAGTTTAGTGGTAATTAAAGCCGATGAGCAGGCAAACCATGGCCTGGTGGTGCAGGTGATGGACGAAGTTCGCCAAATTAAGGGGGTTTCCCTGGCGATCGCCACTACGCCAAAAAACTAAAGGGTAATAAAGAACCCGACTAATTAACAGATTTATTGTTCTGGTGTGTGAGGACTAACTATGAATAAAAAAGTATACTTAAACCTAGCTTCATTGTGTCTATTTTCTGGGCTGGCAATGCCTTTGCCCCTGCTGGCCCAAGTGAATCGTCCTGGAGTTGTGCCCCAAATACAAGCCCAGGTGGGCTCAACCCTGATCACAGGGATTAACCTTGAACCCACGGAAAAAGGCCTAGAACTCAAACTGGAAAATAATTCCCCCACTCCGCTCCAGCCCCTCATCTATCCCCAAAATAATCTGCTGATCATTGAATTGACCAATGCCTTGTTGGATATTCCCGGCGGAGAATTTAAACAGGAAAACCCTAGCCCCCAAATTGCGGCGATCGCCATTGCCCAAGGGGAAAATAACTTAGTCCGCATTACCGTGACCGGCATCGACAACAACATTCCCGAAGTGGAAGTAAGTTCTGCTGATCGTAATTTGGTGCTGAGCCTAACCCCATCATCCACGGCAATCGCCCCCGAAACTCCAGAAGCGGAAATTGAAGTGGTGGCCACCCAAGAAGGGCAACAGGAATCTAGCTACTTTGTGCCCAGCGCCTCCACCGCCACAGGGTTGGATACTCCTCTACTAGACATTCCCCAGTCCATTCAAGTTGTGCCCCAACAGGTCTTACAAGACCGGAACGTAACCGAATTGGGGCCAGCCCTCCAAACTGTGCCAGGGGTCAGTCCCAATGGTGGTCGAGGCACCAGTGTTTTTGGCCCTGGTTTTTTAATTCGTGGATTCCCTGTTCAAGGAAGTATTTTTCGCGATGGTATTCCCTATCAATCCCTAGGCCCCTTAAACACCAATGACATTGAACAAATAGAAGTGCTAAAAGGGCCTTCCTCCATTGTCTTTGGGGCCGGGGAACCTGGGGGATCGATTAATCTAATTTCCAAAAAACCTTTGGACGAGCCCTATTACAATGTCGCCGTTTCCCTGGGCAGTTATAACGACTATCGTTTAGATGTGGATTTATCCGGCCCACTATTACCCGAAGCCATTGACACAGTTAATTATCGCCTCAATGTTTCCTATGAAACTTCAGGCAGTTTTCGGGACTTTGTCAACGGTAATCTTTGGGTTGTGTCGCCCACATTAACTTGGGATATCGGCCCGAACACCAAATTAAACCTATACGGGCAATATACCGCCAATCGAGAAACATTAGATGAGGGCATCCCCGCGTCGGAAATTGCCGATTTGCCCCGCAATCGATTCTTGGGAGAGCGTTTTAGTCAATTTGAACAGGATCAATATCTCCTTGGTTACACGTTTAATCACGACTTTAATGAAAATCTCAAGCTCCGCCATGCCATGCAATACTTGGCCTATGCCCCCGTTCGCTATGCGCCCCTCTTTGACTTTTTTGACGCAGAAACCGGTGAGTTAAACCGATTTGAATATTACGCTGGCGGCAACTATCAACGCTTTTTCACCAACGCAGAACTGGTAGGAAAATTCACCACCGGGCCCATTAAGCATCAAGTCTTATTCGGAGTAGAATACCGCAACGATACGGAAACCCCGGAGTTTCAATTCAGCAACGCCTTTGCCCCTATTAATGTTTTCAATCCGGTCTATACTAATACCCCTTTCCTCATTGCCCCAGAATTTTTCCGGGATGATGAAGTCAGACGTTTTGCGGTTTACTTGCAGGATCAAATGGATTTGTTTGATAATCTCAAGCTATTGGTGGGCCTCCGCTATGACACGGCCACCCAAAATCGCTCAACCCAATCCATAACTGATCCCAGGGAAGAATTTAACCAAACAGATGACAAATTAACGCCTCGGGTCGGTATTATTTATCAACCAATCCCCACAGTGTCCCTTTACGGTTCCTATACCACTTCTTTTAATCCTTCCTTTGCCGCTTCCCTTAACGCCGACGGTTCCACTTTTGAACCCCAAACCGGTCGTCAATTTGAAGTGGGAGTTAAGGCTGATATTACCGATAAACTAAGTGTAACTTTTTCCGCTTTTGACATCAGAAAACAAAACGTTCCCACCATTGACCCCGCCAATCCTTTATTCACCATTCAAACAGGGGAACAAACCAGTCGAGGGGTTGAGCTTTACCTCGGGGGAGAAATTCTACCGGGCTGGAACATTGTCACCGGTTATAGCTACCTTGATGCTTTTGTCAGCCAAGATAACACCGATATTGTGGACAATACTCTGGCTAACGTTCCCAGCAACCAGTTCAGTCTCTGGAGCACCTATGAAATCCAATCGGGGGATTTACAAGGTCTGGGATTTGGGTTGGGACTCTTTTATGTTGATCAACGACAAGGAGACTTGGACAATACCTTTGTTTTGCCTAGTTATTTCCGCACCGATGCCGCTGTCTTTTACCGGCGAGAAAACTGGGAACTTCAATTAAACATTGAAAACCTGTTTAACTCCCAATATTTATCTGCATCCAATGGTTTTGACTTGAGTACCTACCCCGGAGCGCCCTTTACGGTGGTGGGTAAAATCGGCGTGAAATTTTAATGCCTAATGGGTTGAATTCCCCGTCCCTTGGAGCGAATTCTCTGGAGGGTTATAGTCCGTCCGAAGGAAAAATTTTGTAATGCCTCATTGATTGCGGTGGGGATACTAATTTTAGTGCTCCGCCCCTTCAATTTACTCACTGCAACCATTGGCCTCGTCGTCGGTAGCTGTGAAATTTTCTGATTATCCAAGATAGAGTTTTAAAAAATGAAAAAAAATGTTTATTACAGCAAAATTGCCGATATTTACGATCAAACTCGCTGGTTGACAGAGCCCATCGCTGAAGAGGTTGCAGATTTTATTCTTGCTTTAGTGAAGGCAACCCCCGAAACTACTTTCCTTGAGCCTGGTGTAGGAACTGGGCTCAATGTTTTTCCTTTGGTAAAACGTGGCTATTCCGTAACTGGTGTTGATGTTTCTCAGGAAATGCTTAACCAGTTTCGTCAAAAGTTGCCTCACATTCCTCCGAATCTAAAACTGATTTATGGAGATGCCTCACAACTATCTTTTCCTGAGAAAAGCTTTGACGTAGTGCTAACTGTTCATATGCTTCATGCTGTTTCCGACTTAGGGATATTTTTGGATGAGATTGATCGTGTCCTGAAACCAAAAGGTTTTTATTTAAATGCTCAATGGGTTACTCCACCCGCACGTCTGGAATTTGAGAAGCATTTCAAAACTATCTTGTCTAAATATCAAGAGCAGCAAACCTTACAACAGTCACTTAAAACAATCAACGAAATTAATGTAGAGGAATATTTAGTGAATAAAGGGTATAAGTGTAATTACTGGATAGCCAAGGAATGGACGGTAAGCAACCCGATTCAAGAATTACTGGGTTTCTATAGGTCACGAGCCTATGGGTTATGCTGGCTCCTTTCGGATGAAGCATTTCAGTTTGCAATGGAAGAGTTTGAGGTGTTTTGCCATAACCACTACGGTTCATTGGAGGTGGAGTTATCGTCTCAAGCACGATTTGAAATATGGGCATACACCGCAAACGCAGGGCAATGAAGTGGTCGGCATAGGGACAGTCATGATTCAGGTTACGGAACACTTTGATGATGGTTTTAATCTGCTGATAGCTCAATTTATTTGAGAATAATTTTCATTAGAAGTAAAATAATGAGTCAATGCATTGTTTTAGATGTGCTGCAGCGCTTTTAACCCAGTTCCTGCCTATGACCCTGTTGCTTTCCGAGTCAGACTACAATGAACTTTGTCAACTCTCCCCTGAGTTTGAACGTTTTGAGGGTCAAGCCCGTCAGCCGGTGGATAACTACGAAACTAATTGCCGACTGCCTACCTATTTAGGCCATGGTCACACCCGGCGCTTTGAGCTTTCTTCGGGGATTTGGTTGGACTTAATTGATAAAGAATTTACCCAGCCCTGGGCACTGAAGATGCCAGCCCATGAGCATTTGGTACAGTTCACCATTTTATTGTCCGGTGCAGTGGATTATGACGAAACCTATCCTACCCTGGGCGCAAAAATGGGCTATTTTTCCGGTAGTGGCATTTCCCCCGGCTACGTAGCTCGGTATGGTAGATTGCGCCATTTTCAGGGCATTAATGTACACCTTCAGCCCCAGGTTTTAGAGCCATTTTTAGCTGGGCAATCCCCATCCCTAGGCCAAGCTTTGCTCAAAACGGACGAGTGGAAAACAGCTTGGTTTCCCGTCATCACCGCTGAAATGCGGACCGTGGCCCAACAAATGTTTCAATGCCCATTTCACGGGGTAACGCGACGAATTTTTCTACAGGCCAAGGTGTTTGAACTTTTATCGCTTCAGCTAGATGGCATTATGGCCGACCAGGGAATGGTGAACTCTCCCACCACCCTTAAACCTGCTACCGTTGAGCGTATTTATGAAGCAAGGGCAAGGCTAATGGCTCAGCTTGAAACACCATCTTCCGTTTTAGAGTTGGCCCAGCAGGTGGGGTTATGTGATCGCACTCTCCGCCGTGGCTTTCGAGAACTGTTCGGTACATCTGTGATTGGTTATCTGACGCAACAGCGCCTTTACCAGGCCAAAGAATTACTCCGTCAGGGCAATTACACCGTCGCTGAAGTTGCCAATAGCGTCGGTTATACCCATTTAGGACATTTTTCTGCAGCGTTTCGCAAACAGTTTGGTATAAGCCCTAAGCAATGGATGCTAAGCAAATAAAGGGTTTTTCCCGTGAGCTTAGGGATTTTTCTCAACTAAAAGTCCGTTTTGGGATCACTGTGGCCGTTTTTTGGATAGACAAAGCCCCCTACAACTACCTACACTAATTCCTCCTAGCTAATTAAGAAGTATTTGCAACAAGAATCGACGTACAGGAGGACGTGACATGCAAACAAGATTGATGCAGTTTGGCTGGACGATCGCCTTTGGAATAGTGATTGAACTGGCGGCTATGCCCCTGGGAGCTCAAGAAATTATTAGTGAGCCATCCCCATCTACAGCAGTGGAACTGGATCAGGGGACATCTTTGGTGCAAGTGCAGGAAGTGCGACTAGAGCCAACGGAAACCGGGGTCGAAATTTTTTTGGTGACGGCGGGAGGGGCGATCGCCTCTCCGAACCTTGAGACGGTGGGCAATGCTCTGATTATTGATATCCCCAATGCTTTGCTGGTCTTGCCTGAGGGACAGGGATTTGAGCAGGTAAGCTCCACTGCGGACATTGCCTTTGTCAGTGTTACCCAAATGACTGATAACCAAGTGCGGTTAGCTATTACAGGGGTGAATGGCCCCCCCGAAGCGGAGGTGAAGTCCAGCCCGCAGGGGTTGCAATTGGTGATTCGCCCAGGTGTTGCCGAGACAACCGCCACTGTTGATGAAGTAGAAGCTCTGCAAATTGTGGTTTCTGCGACCCGCACAGAGGAGGAAATTGCCAATATTCCCCGGTCAGTGACGGTAATTCAACGGGCAGAAATTGAACAACAGACCCAGGTGTACTCTTCCCTGGCGGATATTTTGGGCCAGCTAGTGCCAGGGTTAGCCCCCAGCACCGGCAGTGCTAGTCAATTTGGGCAACCATTACGAGGCCGCAACGTGTTGGTGTTGATCGATGGGGTGCCCCAAACCACCAACCGCAATGCTTTCCGAGATTTACAAACCATTGCTCCCAGCGCCATTGAAAGGATTGAAGTTATTCAGGGGCCAACGGCAATCTATGGGGATGGTGCCACTGGAGGGGTAATCAATATCATTACCCGTGGCCCTGCCCCTGAGCCATTCCTAGCCAGCACCCGCCTAGCCATCAATGCTGATTTTGACAGCCTATCCGACAGTTTAGGGGGGACAGTCGAGCAATATGTGGGGGGAACCCTTGACCACGGTGACTACGCCTTTACCGTATCCTATGAATCCGTTGGCGCATTCTTTGATGCGTTAGGCAATCGCATTCCTCCCGATCCCAATGGCCAGGGGGGGGTATCGGACACCGACAGCTTCAATGTTTTGGGTAAATTGGGCATTGACATCACCGAAGACCAGCGCCTACAACTCACCATTAACCATTTTCAAGCCACCCAAAATACTGATTTCACCGTTGATCCTAGTATTACGGCGATCGCCGGCCGGCAGAGATCCCAGGCGATCGAAGGGCTGGACCTTGATACTCCCCAAACCAGTAACAATACCTTAGTCAGCCTTGATTACAGCCACAGCAACGTCCTCAATGGCAAACTGAAGGGACAAATCTACTATCGTGACTACTTAACTCGTTTTTTCCCCTTTGATGGACGATCCTCCGTTAGCTTGGGCAATAGCATTTTTCAGTCCGAAATTGACTCCACCGAGTGGGGCGGAAGGCTACAAATGGATACCCCCCTCACTGGAGAAAAAAACCTGCGACTACTGTGGGGAGCTGACTATAACAATGAAAATACTGCTCAACCAGTAAACATTTTTGACCCAGCTGTTTTCAATACCAGTGGCGGCCTGACCTACCGCAACACCGGGAAACGTACCTGGGTACCCTCCCTCGACCAAGACAGTCTGGGATTGTTCGCCCAATTAAACTGGCGGGCCAACGATTGGCTTACCCTACTGGGGGGCGTCCGCCACGAACAGGTGGGCCTCTCGGTGGATGATTTCACCACCCTAGCGGGTAATACAATACAGGGAGGGGACTTAAGCTACGATGCCACACTTTTTAACCTGGGGGGGGTAGTGAATGTCACCGATAATGTCAGCTTGTTTGCTAGCTTTGCCCAAGGTTTTTCCCTAGCCGACGTGGGCCTAGTACTTCGTAATGCCCCTGCGGGGTTTTCATTGGCTACTTTGCAACCGGAAGCCCAGCGGGTCAATAATTACGAGGTCGGTGTGCGAGGCAATTGGAATGATCTCCAGTTTTCCTTAGCCGGGTTCTATAACTCCTCTGACTTGGGTACCACCTTCACAGCCCCAGGGGAAATTTTGCGGGCTCCAGAACGAATTTATGGTGTAGAAGCCACCCTGGATGCCAAAGTGGGGGAAAGTTGGCAGTTGGGGGGGACATTTAGCTTATCCGCTGGGGAAATTGACCGCTTAAACAACGGTAACTATACTCCCCTCGATGGTTTTCGCATTGCACCGGTAAAACTCACCGCCTATGTCCAGAACCAAACTACTCCCGGCTGGCAAAATCGGTTACAGCTTCTCTATTCCGGCGATCGTGACGTGTTTGGGGACGATACTGTCTTTGGCCAGCGCGCCGTCAACAGCTACGTCACCCTAGATTACATCAGTAGGATTGATGTTGGTCCCGGTAAGCTTGAAATCGGCATTGCTAACCTATTGAACACTGACTATTTTCCGGTGGTGTCGCAGCTGCAGGTCAGCGAATTGAGTTATGCGGCCGCCCGGGGTCGGTTTCTACGCATTGGCTATGCATTTGAGTGGTAATCGGTTTAGGGGTCCAAGTACCGCTCCAAATCATCTAGTAATAAATGGGCGGCTTGGATACCTCCAGCGGTAGTCCAGACCACATCACTCACGGCATAGGTTTTTCCTCTTTCTACAACCCCCAACTGTTGCCAGAGAGGATGGCTCAACCACGGATTGCTCCTATTACCTTCTGCTTGGCTGGTGTTTTCTCCGGTGTAGGTGAAATAAAACATTGCATCAGCGTCCATTTGCGGAATTTGCTCAAAGGAAACATCTTGGGCAAAGCCTCCGCTGGCCTGACTGGGGGGCCGTTGTAAACCCACCTCCTCGACAATTTGCCCCGGGAAAGAATCCTTTAAATAGATGCGGGCTCCCCCGGAGAGAAACCGGACTAGGGAAATTTGAATATTACGTTCAGTAAATCGTTGGCGTAGTTGGGCTACACGAGCTTGCCAATCGACTAAAAGTTGCTTAGCTTCAGCGTCACGATTGAGAGCTTGGCCGTACAGACGTAGGTTTTCCTCCCATGATTCACCAATAGTTTCTGAAAAAACCGTGGGGGCGATCGCCTGGAGAGAGTCATAAATTTGTCCCTGCCGCACCTGGCTACCCAGAATTAAATCCGGCTGTAGGGCCACGATTTTCTCTAAGTTGGGCTGCATTTCATCCCCCACAACAGGTACCTCGGCCATGGCATCGGCAAGGTAATCGTAGTAGGGATCCCCTTCCCAGGACTTGACGGCTCCCACCGGGGTAATCCCCAAAGCCAACACCATATCTGTGGCCTCATTGGTTAATACCACCACCCGCTGGGGATGGCTGGGCACCGCTGTTTCCCCCCTGGCATGGGCTATTATGCGCTGGGTAACGCCTGGGTTCCCAGGGAGAACGGTTTTGTCTGCAACCACTCTAGACGGTGGACCAGCACAGGCACACAGCATCAGGCACAGGCCAAAGATTATCCATCGACTTTTCATCGTTTTTCTAAACCAAATCAATTTTTTGCAGAGTACGGTGGCACCACGCCCCAGGGTTTTGCTTTTCCCTTGCAGATGTCCGTAGGGCTCAGTCCAGGGCTAGGGAATCGATTCTTGTAGGCATTGACTAATGGGAATACACAATGGTGTTCCGGTGATGGGGTCGCGGATAATGTGGCTTTCTAATCCGAAAACTTGACGCACCAGTTCCGTGGTTACGATCGCCTGGGGTTGTCCCTGGGCTAACAGTTTTCCATCCCGTAGGGCCACCAGGTGATGGCTATAGCGACAGGCTAAATTGAGATCATGGAGCACCATCACAATGGTCCGCCCCCCTGCTCGGTTGAGTTGATAGAGCAGGTCTAAGACTTCAATTTGATGGGCCAAATCCAGGTAAGTGGTGGGTTCATCCAGCAGTAGTGTTTGCGTATCTTGGGCTAAGGCCATGGCAATCCAGGCCCGCTGGCGCTGGCCACCGGAAAGGGTGTCAAGGGAACGGTTAGCAAATTCGTATAGGTGAGTGGTGGCGATCGCCTCTTCCACTTTTAATTCATCTTGTTTTGACCATTGTTGGAGCCAGTTCTGGTGGGGATAACGACCCTGGGCCACCAATTCCCGCACTGTTAATCCCTCTGGAGCGGCGGGGCTTTGGGGCAAAATACCCAGACGTTTTGCCAATGCCTTGGTGGGCAAATGGGCGATCGCCTCTCCTTCTAAATAGACAGTGCCCCCCTGGGGTTTGAGCAACCGTGCCATACCCCTTAGTAGGGTAGATTTGCCACAACCATTGGGCCCCACCAACGTCGTAATTTGTCCGTGGGGAATAGCTAAATCAAGGCCTCGAATAATTACGTTACCGTCGTAGGCCAGGGTGAGTTTACGGGTCGTTAGGGTTATGGCATCAGGGTGATCGAACATGGGAATAAAGGGGAAATCAGGGTCATTAATTGCGATAGAGGGCCAGAAAAAATAGGGAGCACGAAGGATGGCGGTCTTTTCGGTCAGGATGTAAGTTATTTAGTTCTTATCTTGCCTTCGGTACCGTGAGAATTGATTTGATAACGAGCTAGCTTGCGTACCTGACCTATTGATAGATTTAGCTCTTGGGCAATTAAGGCTTCAACTTCCGCCATATCGGTAGATAAAAACTCTAGATCCAGAGTTTTAATGGCCGAGCCGGTGGTTTTAACGCTGACTTTAGTGAAATTTGGGATCGACTTGACCTCGATTTCGATCGCCAGTACCGCCGCCTGCACCTGAATTTGTGTTTGAGCATCGGACTTAAGGGCCTGGGTGGGGGAGTAGGCGTAGCTCAACAGGTGGTGAGTCATTCCCTGGCCGCCAAACCAAAAGATTAGTGCCAAAGCCGGAATTGGCAATCCCATTACGAGGGGAAGCAGTATCCAGCGGCAAAGTTGAGCCGGAGCGTGAGATAACTACAACTTGGACATATTGACTGTTGAGAATAATAAGCAGTAGTTTAGCATAGAGTTTATTCCGGTCTTATATGCTGCGCTCATAGTTATCAGCTCTAAGATTTTGCCGAAAGCCCACTCATTATGAAGATTTTGGTCGTCGAAGATAACTTAGAATTGCTAGAAACTCTCAATACGCTCCTATGTCAAGCAGGGCATGTGGTGGATACAGCCATGGCCTACTCCGTCGCTGAGTGGCTGGCCACAGAACAGGATTACGATTTGCTGGTACTGGATTGGATGTTGCCGGAGGGTACAGGGCTAGAGTTGTGCCAGGATTACCGCCGCCGGGGTAAAACAACCCCAGTGCTAATGTTGACGGCCTGGGACAGTAGTTTTGATCGACTGGCGGGCTTAGATGCTGGAGCCGATGATTATGTGGTTAAACCCGTGGATATGCCGGAATTGCTGGCACGGGTGCGGGCCCTGGGACGGCGGAGAGCCCGTTGGCTGGGTGATTGTATTAGTCTAGGTGACCTCTCGTTGCATCGCTAAAATGCCAATACAAAGCCCCTTGAAAGGCGGGGTTTCAGACCCATTTTTTTGATGATTTTAATCTGAGAGTTTCTCCCGGAGTACCCTTTACGGTGGTGGGTAAAATTGGCGTAACACTCTAATTAATCATCAATCTTAAATGCTGTGTTAAAGGCCCCAATAATGGGTGCTAGGAGTCTATTTCTAAAAAAATTAGCTTTGATTTGATGAAGGAGTGAATTTAAGCCAGAGTTAAACATTGTCTGCTAAAGGGTTGCAAAGTCCGTGATTTTCTTTCAAGAACACTAGAAAACTAATCTAAAATTGGAATGGACAAAATTTTGTCCCCATTCCCCACTGCCACCACCCATGACTGTCTGCAAAAATCCCCTTTGGCTCTACGACACCACTCTCCGAGATGGAGCCCAGCGGGAAGGCATTTCTTTATCGTTGACTGATAAATTAACCATTGCCCGCCGCCTGGACCAATTGGGCATTCCTTTCATTGAAGGGGGTTGGCCGGGGGCGAATCCTAAGGATGTGCAATTTTTTTGGCAGTTACAGGAAGAGCCTTTGGAACAGGCTGAAATTGTGGCTTTTTGCTCCACCCGTCGGCCCCACAAAGCAGTGGAAACAGACAAAATGCTCCAGGCCATTCTCTCGGCTGGAACCCGATGGGTAACCATTTTTGGCAAGTCCTGGGATCTCCATGTGCTGGAGGGACTGCAAACTAGCTTAGCGGAAAATTTGGCCATGATTAGTGACACGATCGCCTATCTACGGAGTCAGGGGCGGCGGGTAATTTACGATGCCGAGCACTGGTTTGATGGCTACCAAGCTAACCCCGATTATGCACTGGCTACCTTAGCCACCGCCCAACAGGCCGGGGCCGAATGGTTAGTGATGTGCGATACCAACGGGGGTACTTTGCCGAGGCAAATTAGTGAAATTACCACCAAGGTTAGGCAAGGTTTGGGGCTAGACGCTCAATGCGACCACCAACCCCGGCTGGGCATCCATGCCCACAATGACAGTGGCACCGCTGTGGCCAATTCTCTGATGGCGGTGGAAGCGGGGGCCACCATGGTCCAGGGCACGATCAACGGCTATGGAGAGCGTTGCGGCAATGCTAACTTGTGTACTTTGATTCCCAATTTGCAACTCAAGCTTCATTTCGATTGTATCGAACCCAAAAAGCTTGTTAATCTCACCAGCACTAGTCGGTTAATCAGCGAAATTGTTAACCTAGCTCCCGATGACCATGCTCCTTTTGTAGGGCGGTCGGCCTTTGCCCATAAGGGGGGTATCCATGTTTCTGCCGTGCAACGCAATCCCTTTACCTATGAGCATATTGCCCCGGAAGTAATTGGTAATGAGCGGCGCATTGTGGTGTCAGAACAGGCGGGCTTGAGCAACATATTGTCTAAGGCGGAGTTATTCGGCATTGCCCTGGATCGTCAAGATCCGGCCTGTCGCACCATCCTGGAAACATTAAAAGATCTGGAACAGCAGGGTTATCAATTTGAGGCGGCGGAGGCCAGCTTTGAATTGCTGATGCGCCAAGCTATGGACGATCGCCAACCCCTATTTTTAGTGCAGGGCTTCCAGGTACACTGTGACCTACTAACTCCGGCGGAAAATCCTGCTTATCACAATGCGTTAGCTACGGTGAAGGTGACCGTCAACGGGCAAAATATTTTGGAAGTGGCGGAAGGCAATGGCCCAGTTTCTGCATTGGATCAAGCTCTGCGAAAGGCTTTAACCCGTTTTTATCCCCAAATTGCCGATTTTCACCTCACCGACTACAAAGTGCGGATTCTAGATGGGGGTGCCGGTACCTCCGCCAAGACCCGCGTGCTAGTGGAATCCAGCAAGGGCGATCGCCGTTGGACTACGGTGGGGGTATCGGGCAATATCTTAGAAGCTTCCTATCAAGCGGTGGTGGAAGGCATCGAATATGGCCTCCGTTTGCTGACCTGCGGACTGACAGACCAAAAAGTGACCAGCACTTGATGGCACTGGGGATGGATTTCCCCCACCCATCAGAGTAAGTGGTTGATTATTCTCCCCCAAGGGTGAGGGGATAACGGGTGCGGCAGGATTCGAACCTGCGACCGTCCGCTTAGAAGGCGGATGCTCTATCCACTGAGCTACGCACCCAAGCAAGGCACTCAAGTTTATTCTCCCATATTTTTAGAGGCTGGAGTTTCACCGTTGCGGGAACGTCCCCAACCTTGTGTCAGAATGGTTAACGGCCGGATTTTGGCCATTGCCAGTGGAATGCTAGAACTTGGTTATCCTTGGTGGGGCTAATCTCCCCCTAGCCAAGTTTAATTCCTGGTTTAAAAGTTTTAATTATTTTTTATTATTGTCCCTTTGCCCATGACTGCCACCCTTGCCACTCCCAGCAAAACCCGCCGCGTTGTTTTTCCTTTTACGGCGATCGTTGGTCAAGATGAAATGAAGTTGGCCCTATTGCTCAATGTCATTGATCCCAAAATTGGCGGTGTGATGATCATGGGCGATCGGGGTACAGGAAAATCCACCACCATTAGGGCTTTGGCAGACTTGTTGCCGGAAATTGAAGTGGTGGCAAATGATCCCTTCAACTCTTCCCCCAGCGACCCAGAAATGATGAGTGAGGAGGTGCGGATCCGGGTGGATAACCAAGAGCCCCTTGCCATTGTCAAGAAGAAAGTCACCATGGTGGACCTACCCCTGGGGGCGACGGAAGACCGGGTATGCGGCACCATTGACATTGAAAAAGCGCTTTCGGAAGGGGTTAAAGCCTTTGAGCCTGGTTTATTAGCCAAAGCCAACCGGGGTATCTTATATGTGGACGAAGTCAATCTTTTAGACGATCACCTAGTGGATGTGCTGTTGGACTCCGCCGCTGGAGGATGGAACACGGTGGAGCGAGAAGGGATTTCCATTCGTCACCCGGCTCGGTTCGTTTTAGTTGGTTCCGGTAACCCAGAAGAAGGGGAATTGCGGCCCCAATTGTTGGATCGTTTTGGGATGCACGCTGAAATCCGCACTGTGCGTGAACCAGAATTGCGGGTAAAAATCGTCGAACAACGGACGGAATTTGACCAAAATCCCCAGCCTTTTTGCGACCATTATCAAACAGAACAGGAGGCGTTACAGGCAAAAATTGTTAACGCCCAGAATTTACTGCCCCAGGTGACCCTTGATTATGACTATCGAGTCAAAGTATCCGAAGTCTGTGCAGAATTGGATGTGGATGGATTGCGGGGAGATATTGTTACCAACCGAGCTGCTAAGGCGATCGCCGCTTTTGAAGGTCGCACTGAGGTGACAGTGGATGACATTAGCCGGGTAATTGTACTTTGTTTGCGCCATCGTTTACGCAAGGATCCTCTAGAATCCATTGATTCTGGCAGTAAGGTGGAAAAGGTATTCAAACGAGTTTTCGGCATTGTTGATGAAGCTTAAAGCTCATTGGCAAAGTTCTAAATTTGTCTTCCTAATTTATCCGCCAAACTTGAAAAATACAGGGGGAACTTTGTTTGATTTTCCCCTTGGAGCATGGAAGGCAAAATAGAAAAGATTATCCAAAGTTATAGGATTTAGAAGCAGTCAAATTCTTGATCAGTCAAGTCCTAAATTTCTCATTAAAACTTCTCTTATTTTTATTGTGTAGTCTATGGCTATAAATTCTGAACCCGATTGGCTCTGGCGGGGAACAGCGGAAATTTTTCCCCATAATGCTGACTCAAAAAATCCCCAGGAAAATTTGGAAGTTTTAACCCAACAGGACAGACCTCTACGGGTAAAACTGGGCATTGATCCCACCGGCACTGATATCCATTTGGGCCATAGCATTCCTTTCCGTAAATTGCGGGCGTTTCAGGATGCTGGCCATACGGCGGTGGTGATTATTGGTGATTTCACCGCCCAAATTGGCGATCCCACCGGGAAATCAGAGGTACGAAAACAATTAACAGCGGAACAGGTCAAGCGCAATGCAGAAAGTTATCTAGCCCAATTGAAACCAATCCTGGATTTTGAAACCCCTGGGCGATTAGAAATCTGCTACAACTCCGAATGGTTGAGCAATTTAGATTTGAGTAAAATTTTAGAATTGTTGTCAACCATGACAGTGGGGCAAATGTTAGCCAAAGAAGGTTTTGCGGAGCGCTTTCAGAAGGAAAATCCCATCTTTTTGCATGAATTTCTTTATCCTTTAATGCAGGGCTATGATTCAGTGGCGGTGAATGCTGATGTGGAACTGGGGGGCACCGATCAAAAGTTTAATATTGCTGTGGGTCGAGATTTACAACGGCATTTTGGCAAAACTCCTCAATTTGGTTTACTGCTACCAATTTTATTGGGGACAGACGGGCAACAAAAAATGTCCAAGTCCCTGAACAATTATGTGGGCTTACGGGAAGATGCCCTGTCCATGTACTCCAAGCTAGAAAAAACCCCCGATCGCCTGTTGGACGAATATTTCGAGCTACTAACTAACTTAAATTTGGGTCAACTACCGGATAATCCCAGGGAATGCCAAAAACTCCTAGCCCGGGAAGTTACCAGCCAATTCCACGGTCTAGAAGCGGCGATCGCCGCCCAGAAAACAGCAGAAGATATCGTTACCCAGGGTAAAACAGGGAATACGGACAGTGTGCCCGAATTTTGTCTGAATGAAGTCACTTTTCCAGTCAAATTAGCCTACCTGCTCAGTGCCAGTGGCCTGTGCCCCAGCAGTAGTGAGGGTCGCCGTCAGATTAAAGGGGGAGCAGTACGTTTAGACGGCGATCGCCTGGGGGATATTAACCAGGAATACCAAAAACCGGAGGATTTGGACGGTAAGGTACTCCAGGTAGGCAAGAAAAAATTTATTCGTCTGACTTCTTGATCTCAACCGTGATCATCTTCTCAACTCTTACAAAAGACAAGTATCCTACTCACAAACAAGATAGCATTTTGAAAAGAACTTTAAGGGCACCTCGATCAATTATTTTATTGCAAAAAAAGACCTGGTTACAAAAGGCTATTCCCAATAAGCACCACTAATTTTTCGAGGTGCTCTAAACACATTGCCAAAGTTCTATGGCAATATTATAGGGTAAACCAACTTAGATAGTATGATGATGAGTAAGTTTTTTATTTATGAGTTATGAGTATAATCAAACGAATTTGATATGCCCACCACAGAAGCAGAGTTTCGTGGGGCTGTACAAGCTCAAGGTGACGACATTAAAGAAGATGGGGGTTATACTCGCTCTTGGGCGCGGGATATTTCTGTGACGGATCAAGAAGGATTAGAATTTCTTGCTAAGATTGAGGGACAAT
Source organism: Synechocystis sp. PCC 6714 (assembly GCF_000478825.2). NCBI lineage: Bacteria > Bacillati > Cyanobacteriota > Cyanophyceae > Synechococcales > Merismopediaceae > Synechocystis > Synechocystis sp. PCC 6714. Next base: position 923,200 of record NZ_CP007542.1, read on the forward strand.
GTAGTGAGTCACAGAAAGAACAACGAAATATAGCTTTTGCTAAAGCTAGACGTTTTATTAAAAGTGCTGGTGAACTTGGAGGTGTTAATCAAGATTCTCAACCCCATCCTTTTCAAAATCCTAGACGTACTGTTCCAAACGCTCGTGTTGATATTGAAATTCGCAAAGGTTTGACTTTTATTCCTGCTAAAAATTTGGAATGACAATACTTTATACCAAAATTCAAGCAATGTCAGACTCTACCAATTTGGATAGAGCAAGGGATGAGCTTGACAAAATTTCTATTAATTTTGGTGTCGTAGATGAACATATAAGAATTTTTTCATTTTTACTAGCAATTGCTGAAGAAAGTATTGCTGAGATTGCGTTAGGTATATTAGTTAGAGGAATAATGAGATATGAGCCCAATAAGGTTAATAATGAAGTTCTTTGGCTACTTTTAGCAGCCGTTTTGTCTCGTTCAAATATTAAACCTACCAGTGCTTTAAGAATTAGTCTTTTAGGAATAGTATCTCGTATTGAAAATTGGGGATCACCTATTTTTGCATTACTAGCTACCGCATTAGATAGTTTTTTACGCAACAGCCTGGAATATGGGGACCCTTTGATTGCAGAGCAAACTGTAGATTTTCTTGCGACTTGGGGTGAAAATTATGCTCAAGCACCTCGTACTTTAGAGCAAGTTGCAAAGGTCAATTCTTTAGCACGTTCAGTCTTAGAAAAAGTTGATGAACCCATTCTTCTTGAAGAATGGTCAGAAGGGTTAGATTCTTTTTTCAATATTGCTAGTAAAACAAAGTATTCGGATCAACGCATTTGGTCATCTTCAATAGAATTGCTTAAAATTCTTTATCCCATAAATATTTTAAATAACGATGAATATTCAGACAGGCACCGTCAAGTTCAAAAAAATATTCTAAAATTAATTGATTCTTCTCTGGCTGCAATCGGAACTATTTTTGTTAGAAGAGGCTTGTCTGTCGTAGTACACATTGAGCATTTAAATCAGGAAATAACATGGTCACTTGGAGCTAGTGCAATAGATAGAATCGAGCGTTTTTTTCAGGAAGTATCAAGCATTTTCAAATTAGGATTTCCTAAATTTAATCAAATACAATCAATTCAAGGTTCTTGGATTCAGGTTCTTAATCTTCCTATAACTTCTAGGGAAGCTGATATTTTAGCAACAGAAATTGCTTCTTTATCCTCAAAAAATCACAGACAAAGTGAGATTAATCAAAATACTATTGATAGTTGGCGAGAATGTGCAGAAGTCCTTAGTGAAAAGGACTTTAAAATCAACTTATCTGTTTCCACAAAAGATATAGAACTACAAATTATTCCTCCCATTTCTACAGAGAATTTTGCCAATATTTCTACAGGAGCAACTACTGATTCTAATGAACAAGAAAGAACACACATTAGAATTCTTTCTTGCGATGTTCCACAAGCTAATAATATTGAAAGAATTTTGGAACTCTCACAATTATTTGTTCAATATCCATCTTCAGCTCAAACTATTAGAGATAAGTTTCTTGAAATAAGAGGAACGAAAACGAGGGATTTTTCTTATTATCGTAGAGCAATTGAAATTCTTAACCTTATTGATTGGCGTGGGCATCCGACCAACGTCTGTTCTGCTTTGTCTCGCTTATCTAAAAAAGAAACAAAAATGAGACTTCTTGCTTATCAATTTATTTCTTCTAATGTTGGTTCTGCTTGGCTACTGTGGAAAAATGCCAATGATCTTTCAGAGATTAATCCTGATAGTGCAGAACAATTTTTAACGGCAACTTGTCCATCACTTTCTCAAAAAACAATTGAACGACGTTCACAAACATTAAAAGCGTGGCTCACTGTTTTTCTGCAATACTGGGATTCCTAACGATTTCAGTTAGAACTACGACTGATTTTCATGTTCTGGGATTTACAAAGGGAAAAAAATTAAGAGTCGATAGCCGCCCAAGAAACCGCCGAAGCCATTGTTACCCAGGGGAAAGCGGGCAATACGGACAGTGTGCTGGAATTTTGTCTTGGGGAAGTTACCTTTCCCGTTAAACTAGCCTACCTCCTCAGTGCCAGTGGCCTGTGCCCCAGCAGTAGTGAGGGTCGCCGCCAAATTAAGGGGGGAGCAGTGCGTTTAGATGGCGATCACCTAGAAGATATCAATGGGGAATACACACAGCCAGGGGATTTAGAAGGTAAAGTGCTTCAGGTGGGTAAGAAAAAATTTATTCGCTTCACCGTTGACTAATTCCCAAAACAGTAATTTCTAACTGCTCTTTCCGCGGTCGATCAAGGTAAAATTGGGTCGAAACAGACATCTTGAGACCTCTAAATCCGCCAATCTTTATCCCATTAGTCTCCACTGGTCAATATTAAACCAATATCGAGACAATTTATACTAACCCTAGCATTTAGGCACCATCCCTATGAACAGTTTTGTTTTAATGGCCACCGTCATTCGGGAGCCGGAACTACGCTTTACCAAAGATAATCAAACCCCTGTCTGTGAATTTCTGGTGGAGTTTCCCGGCATAAGGGACGATTCCCCTAAGGAAAGTTTGAAAGTGGTGGGTTGGGGCAATTTAGCCAACACCATCAAAGAAACCTACCACCCCGGCGATCGCCTTATTATCGAAGGGCGGTTGGGCATAAACACCGTAGAAAGGCAAGAAGGCTTTAAGGAAAAACGAGCTGAGTTGACCGCTGCCCGCATCAGTTTGGTGGATGGCGGAAATGCCATTAATGCCGGTGGATTTCCTCCCCCAGTACTTGAACCAGTGGACCTTAACAACACCGACGATATCCCTTTTTAACATCCATAACTCAGCTATTCCTAGTCAAATTTTTTCGTTAAACCTTAAACTTTCACAATGGCGGATTCCCTTCCCGATTTAGCCGATCTCACCCCCCTGCCTTTTTTAACCACAGCCGGAACAATCGATCCCAGCTACGAAAAACGCATTGGGGTTTACGCCATTTTTGACCAGCATCAAACCCTGCAATATGTTGGCTATTCCCGTAATTTGGCCATTAGTTTATTGCAACATTTAGTGCGCCAGCCCGACCATTGCCATGGGCTAAAAGTACACACTGTTGACCGCCCCGATCGCCAGCTATTAGTACAAATTCAAAACCATTGGTTAACAGGTCAATTTCCTCCCGGTAATGGCAGTGAGGCAAAACTCTGGTCTGAATCCATTAACGTGCAAGATTATTGGACTGCGGCGGAAGCTACCACCGTTGCAAAAAGTGAAGAGGGAGATAAACCCAAGCTATTAAAAAAAATTGCCCGTAGGCTAGAAGCTGAAATATTAGCCAAGCTAGAAGCCAGGGGAGTGCGGCAACAAATTCGGTTTAATCCCAAACTTAAAGAGCAAGGATTACTGGATGTTACCTAATGGGGTTAATGAACCCATCGAAGCCCATGGGCAATGAACTATAATCATGGGCATTGGCACCATTAATGTCCCCTCGGAAAATGGGTTTCCTCACCATTAAGCTTGACCCTTTAAACTTGTCCGATGAGCAGTTTTATCAACTGTGCCAAAATAACCGTGACCTACGCTTTGAAAGAAACTCCCAAGGGGATTTGTTGATTATGTCTCCCACCGGCGGGGAAACCGGCAACAGAAACCTGGAAATTGCCTATCAATTGCAAGCTTGGAATCGAGCTAAAAAATTAGGCGTTGCTTTTGATTCTTCAACGGGTTTTAAGTTGCCCAATGGGGCCAATAAGTCCCCCGATGTATCATGGATTCCCATGGCGAAGTGGAATGGTTTGACCCACGGGCAACAGCAGGGTTTTTTGCCCCTTTGTCCTGATTTTTTGATCGAATTAAGATCTAGGGATGATAGCCTAAAAATCCTCCAGGAAAAAATGCAGGAATACAGGGAAAATGGCACCCGTTTAGGTTGGCTTATTAACCGTCAAGACCAAGAGGTGGAAATTTACCGCCAAAACCAACAGGTGGAAGTTCTCCATGGCCCAATGCAGTTGTCTGGGGAAGACGTACTAGCTGATTTTATTTTAGATTTAATGCCAGTTTGGTAGGGTGCAGAAGTTGGTTTGCCCCCTTCTTGGCCAAAAAACTATAACCTAGGTAGGGAGAGTCGCAAGACTGTTTCACCACTCCCTGTTTACGGTTTTCCTATGATCAGCGTTGATTTGACCCTTAAATATTCCCCCATGCCCGTGTCCGTACAGCGCAAGGAAAAGGATGCGGCGGAAGCGCTCTATCAGACTATCATTGCCGCCATGCAGGGCGATCGCCCCCAACTGTTGGAACTAACCTGCGAAAAGCAAACGGAGAAAAAGGTGGCCATTATGAGCGATCAGATCAGCGCGGTGATTGTTTCCGAGAAAGATGGTTCCGCCTCGACGGGTAAGGTGCCGGGTTTTGCCGCGTTGGGCCAAATTGTCAATCAAGGTTAATGGAAAATTACGATGCCATTGTGGTCGGGGCCGGTATTACCGGAGCGGCGATCGCCTATGAATTACAAAACCAAGGGCAACGGGTATTGCTACTCGAAAAGCATCGTCAGCCTGTCAACGCCACAACCTTCAGCTATGGTGGCATTATCTATTGGGCCGGCACGACCCCTCTACAAAGGCAGTTGTGCCATGAAAGCCGTTACCGCTGGACCCATCTCAGTCAGGAATTAGGGGGAGAAACGGAGTACCGGGAACTGGAATTACTTCTCTATCTTCGTCCTGAAGATGACCCCCGGGCATTGGCCCAGCAATTTAACCATTGTTTAATTCGACCCCAACAGGTGGATCGTTTAACGGCGATCGCCATTGAACCCCAACTCAATCCCGATGGCATTGGCGGAGCGTTTGTGGTGCCCCAGGGCCATGTCCACGGCGGCAAAACCGTTAATGCTTATCTGCAAGCCTTTCTCCGGCTGGGAGGTATAGTCCGTATCGCTGAGGTGGAAGGGTTAATTACTAAACGAAACCGTGTGCAAGGGGTCCACAGTGGGGAAGGAAACTTTTTTGCCCATAAAGTGATTCTGGCCAGCGGGGGCCAAAGCCGCACCCTTCTGACTAGTCAGGGGGTAAATTTGCCCCTTTATTTCACCCATGCCGCCCTTCTGCAAACAGCCCCCACCAAAGAAAATTTGCGTTGTGTGATCATGCCAGCGGATCTACAACAGCGACCCAACTTAGAAGCCCTTGCCCCGACCTTGGATTGGCATCACCCCAATGACCATTGTGTGGCCACAGTTTTGGAACCGGGAGCAGTGCAGTTTTTCGACGGCCGACTATTCATTGGCCAGATCAGTCAACTGGTCACTTCCCCCCATTATCGCCCCGATCTAGCTTGGGCCCAACAGCAATTACAAACGGCGATCGCTAACATTCTGCCCCGCATTGCCCGACTACCGCTCACCGCCCACCATTGTTTAGTGGCCTTTAGTGGTAAACCTCTGCCCTTGGTGGGGGAAATTCCCCATTTATCCGGGTTGGTCTTGTTCACCGGTTTTACCCATCCCCTAGTCTATGTACCGCCCCTAGCGCAAAAATTGGCTCAACATTTAACCATTGGTAGGGAATGGGTGATTGACCATTTAGCGGCCCAGCTAAATTCCCTGCAAACGGAAAAGTAAGATTTGCGTTGTCTGATCCTCGCTAAAATTATCGTCACTGATGGCAATCAAACTAGCAGAACCATCCGGTAATCGAGGCCCCAGGGTAAGCCCCTCCAGATTATCCAATTCAATATCCAAATCCCCTAAGTTGAGCAATAACTGTTTTCGCATGGGGTTAATATCTCCCGTACCCGCTCGGAAACTGGCGATGCGGCTGGTGTCCGTGGCATTGGCATTGACCGTTTGAAAGAGCTTGCCATTGAATCCTGTCAGTCCAAAGGTTCGCTCTAAAGTGATGAAATAACCTTCCCTGGGGAGGGCTAGCATGGCGCTCAGGCCGTGGAGGAGGGTACCCGCTGGAGCAGGGTCAAGGGGGTAAAGATTTTCACTGACCAAAACGGGCGGCCCGACGGAATTAATCACGTAGTGCAACCAGCGCAGGGGGATTTCCTTGGGGGGATTATCGGGGTCAAAATCTTGGACCAAAACGCTTTCTGGGGCAGTGAAAAAACGAAAAGGGTCGTCTGCTAGGGTGCTGGTAGCGGCAATGGTCAAAGCTTCAAAACCAAAATTGTCTCGAATTCCCTGGGGCGGTTCCTTCTGCGGTAAAAATCTCCTAGGAATGGGCAACTTCTCCAACTCTTCCCCTGTTTGTAAGTCAAATTCCGCTATCGAAGGGGGACTTTGATTAGATAAAACCCCTTCACTGCTGATAAAAAGAGTCCGGCGGGGAGATAGGGCAATGCCTTCGGGATCTAATAATTGCTGGCCGTAGGTTTCTCCGTTGGCAGTTTTAAGGCGGGTTATATCTACCACCTCACCATTGCTAATCCCTATGCCCTGTGCTCCATTGTCTATGGTCAGACGCATCCTATAAAACCGGGGCGATCGCCGATCATCGCTGACAAGATAGTAAATATCCCGCTGGCGATCGTAGTTGATGTCAGATATGCCACCAAAGGGTAAATCTTCCAGTGTTTGCTTGGGCAGAGTGTAGCTGTCTAAAAACTCTAAGGAAAGGGGCAAAAATAGGCGAGTCTCTGCCTTAACCCCCCCCGGAAAGCCGCCCCAGATCACCAGGGTCAAACAGAAAATGGGCAGTAACAGCCTCAACAGAATTTTGGTCAGCAAGCTTGTCAAATCTCAATTCCTGCCATAACTCTAGCCAATAATTTGCGTTGCGTTGAGTAGTTTGACCAGAAAAAGTAGAAAGTCCCCATCTTCTAAAATCTGTAATCACTGTCTGAGTATTGTCAATAGCTTGCCACTAGCTATCGCCATTGGGAATGGCTGGGAATGGCAAAGATGGCATACTCACCATGATTGGGTACCAATGCTGTAGTCAGGATTATGGGCCAGAAACCTAGGAAAAGATCCCTTAGTTATAATGTGGGGGCCTTTGCCTCAACCGTTCATTGCTCAGGTTTTCCATGCAAAATCTCGGTTTACAGTACCCCCTATTTGGCCCAGAAATTCAGTGCCCCCATTGTCGGCAAACCATTCCCGCTTTGACCTTGACGGACACCTACCTCTGTAATCGCCATGGAGCCTTTGAAGTTAATCCCGACACAGAAGATTTAGTTCATTTACAATCTGGTCGCCACTGGCGCTTGTGGCAGGGGGAATGGTATCGCCAGCACACCCATCCCGATGGTATTCGCTTTGAAATCCACGAAGCCTTGGACCGGCTTTATACCGAAGGTTACCGGGCCACTAAGGTAATCATCGCCCACCGCTACTACGATTTGGTGAGTGTTTATCTGCAACGGCAAGGCACCTGGCGCAATCCCGAAGATAAGGATAATCCCCTCCCCCGTCTTTACGGCTTACCGGTGGAATTCAGCCCCCCAGGCACAGCGGATGATTGTTGGCGGGTGATCAATTTTGATCTGGAAAAAGAAAAGGGTATTCCCAAGCGCTATCCCTACTTCCGGTTGTTTGATTAGGATTTTCTTCCCCAGCGACAAAAGCGAGGAAGAATTTCAACAATGCCGGGCAAAGGGACTCGACGAACAAAAATTCCTGTGCTTAGGGATGGGAGTGTTGCAAGGGTTTCTAAATCCAACTCAAATAGCAAACAAATCCAGCGGAAAATAGCCGTAGGTTCCCGCCAAAGTATCTTCTTCGGTCTGGCAAGAAATTAATACTCCCCGATAATTCCCGTCATAACTGTCGAGATAAAAGCGCAGGGATTGGCTATTGCATTTCAAATACACTGGCCCTTCAATGGCTTTACCCGGTTCCATGGCGATCTCGCAGAGATCCGCTTTGCGGTGCGCCTCTCCGTAACCCAACGCCCGTAGATATTGCCCTAAAGCATTTTCTGCGCTGGCTTGGTCATCGGCACAAATACCAAAGTTTTCCGCTTCACTCTGGCCGCAAATCCAGACAATGGCTTGACGTAAATTTTCCCTTTCCTCCTCATTTTGGGGAATCCGGATTTCTAAACGACTGTAATCCTTTAACAACGCCAACTGAGGGGAAGCATCCATAGCAAAACTACCAAACTGTTCAGAAAAATTGCCCACAGCCCAGGTTACCACCGTTGGTCCTCTAAGCTGATGCAACTGAAACGGCGATCGTGGCGGATAATGGGAATATTTCGCTAACACCGCTTAAAAGCAGACGGCCTTAACTATTATATTTAACTGCCCCTAATTTCAGCCCATTATGCAAACGTCTCCCCTTCCCCGTCGTACCAAAATCGTCGCTACCATTGGCCCTGCGACCCAAAGCAAGGAAGTGCTGAGACAACTGATCCAAGCCGGTGCCACCACTTTCCGTCTCAACTTTTCCCACGGAGACCATGCTTACCACCAACAAAGTATCCGTTTGATTCGCCAGATTGCCTTTGAACTGAACCAACCAGTGGGGATTCTCCAGGATTTACAGGGGCCGAAAATTCGGGTGGGCAAATTTCTTAATGATGCCGGCTCTGTGCAACTAAAAAATGGCGACCCCTATACTCTCACTAGTCGTCCGGTGGAATGTACGGAAACCATTAGTTCCATTAGCTATGAATATTTAGCCGATGAGGTACCCGCTGGGGCAAGGATTTTGCTCGACGACGGCAAACTGGAAATGTTGGTGGAGGAAGTGGACACCGTGGCCAGGGATCTCCATTGTCGGGTGATTGTGGGGGGAACCCTTTCTAGTAATAAGGGGGTTAACTTTCCGGGGGTCTGCCTTTCGGTTAAGGCCATGACCGATAAAGATAAGGAAGATTTGATGTTCGGGTTAGACCAAGGGGTAGACTGGGTAGCCCTGAGTTTTGTCCGTAATCCCCAGGACATTGATGAGATTAAGGGCTTAATTGCGTCGGCGGGGAAATCCGTGCCGGTAATCGCCAAAATTGAGAAGCACGAAGCGATTAAGGATATGCAGGCGGTGCTGGAAAAATGTGATGGGGTAATGGTGGCCCGGGGGGACCTGGGGGTAGAACTGCCAGCGGAAGATGTGCCCATTTTGCAAAAAAAACTCATTGCCACCGCTAACCGGTTGGGCATTCCCGTTATTACTGCCACCCAAATGCTGGACAGTATGGTCAACAGCCCCCGACCCACCCGGGCGGAAGTATCCGACGTGGCCAATGCCATCCTCGATGGTACCGACGCGGTGATGCTCTCCAACGAAACGGCGATCGGTAAATTTCCTGTGGAAGCAGTGGCTATTATGGCCAAAATTGCGGAGCGCATCGAACAAGAAGATATCAATCCTTCCCAAGCGGAGGCCAGTCGCACCTCTATCCCCAATGCCATTTCCAGTGCTGTTAGCCAGATTGCCGAAACCCTCAATGCGGCGGCCATTATGTCTTTGACCAAAACCGGATCCACCGCCCGCCATGTGTCAAAATTCCGTCCCAAAACCCCGATTCTGGCGGTCACCCCCCATGTGGATGTGTCCCGTCAGCTGCAGTTGGTGTGGGGAGTGAAACCTCTGTTGGTGCTAGATTTACCCTCCACCAGTCAAACATTCCAGGCCGCCATTAACGTGGCCCAGGAAAACCATTTTCTCCGGGATGGAGATTTGGTGGTCATGACTGCTGGGACGCTACAGGGGGTAGCCGGTTCTACGGATTTAATCAAAGTGGAAGTGGTCAAAGCCATTCTGGGTCGAGGGGTAGGCATTGGCCAGGGAGCAGTTAGTGGCCGGGCCAGGGTAGCCAGTCATCCCCAGGCGATCGCCCAATTTACCCAGGGAGAAATTTTAGTGGTGCCTTCCACCAATGCCGATTGTGTGGAAATGATGCGACGGGCGGCGGGCATTATCACCGAAGAAGAAAGTTTGACCAGCCATGCCGCTATTATCGGTCTGCGATTGGGGGTGCCGGTCATCGTCGGCTTTAAAGGGGCAACCCAAAAAATCCGGGATGGAGCCATTGTTACCATTGATGCCCAAAAAGGGCTGATTTACTCCGGTGCATTGCCCCCGGTATCTAAAGCTTGACATCCTCTAATCGGCTAAGGCCGGGGGATTCATAGACCTCGTAATCCAGGCTTTCTGCTTCACAACCAGTTGACTACACCCTGTTGCCAAAGCAGCCGTCACCACCACTCCAGAGACATTTTTCACTCCCTGCTGCCCATGGCATGGGTACAAATTACTCAAGCGGTGGCAAGGGTCCCAGATTTAAAGGGACCAGATTCGGGATAATGGCGCATTCTTACAATCAAATTAGTAACACTCACATCTAATTTATAGTCGTTTCTAGTAAGACTGAGGCAGTCAAATTCACCGAAAAGCTTGTCAATAAAGACTTAAGCAGTCTCAAAATTATTTGAAATGACTATAATTTGTGGTCCGATTCCCTGTTAAGTGACCAATTTGGAACGGTGAAGACTGGAAAGATCCACTCGGCCAAAATGAATACTAAAGGCAATCTGCATATTTTCCAGGGTTCTCACCAACCAAGGCACCCCCTCCCGGGCCACCGATTCATAATGATTGAACAAAATTGAAAAGCGTTTTTCCAAGTAGGGTTTGACTTTAGAGCAGAACAACACAATTTTTAGTAATACTCCAACAGTCCTCTTAACGCCAATATTGGAAATTAAATCAATAAATACATAATGGTCAGGATTTTTACTACCTTCCACTACCAAAAAGTTGAGTAGCTGACTAGACGTCCGCATCATCAAAAATTCTGTAGGTTTCTGTTGATTACATTCCGGGTAAGCATTTTGGAACAGGTCAAACAATTTTTTATTAAAACTTCCATGCCTATATTTATCTTGGAGAGAACCGCGGATATATTCATAAAGCTCGTCCTTAAAAGCACCGAAAGATTGGGTATAGGCCACATGGTTACGGAAACTTTTAGAAAGGGATTGATAGCTCTGTCCGTTTTCCACCGAACCTACAAAATGTTTAAGGGAACTGTTGAGATCCCGGTCGCTCAAGAGGGTAGGATTTTTGACCGGTGTGATCAACTCTTGATCTGGCAAAATTAAACTGGACTTATTGACCCTGGCCAGACGCACCCGGTAAGTGACATATTGGGAAAGGTTGATTTCAAACTTACGCTCATTTTGAGCTTTGATGCGGTGGACTGTTTGACGGTGTTCCCGGCTGCTGTCGTCTCCCATTAAGCAATAGTCATATAGGTAGGGATAACGATGGATTAGGGTACCAACAGAGGTAGATTTGGTTTCAAATTTGGCAGCAATGACGGTGCCTAGTCTTTTCAGTCGGACAAATTGCTCACTGAGGGTAAAATTTTTAATCAGTTGACGAATATTACCTCTGGCATTACCGTTAGCACTAATGTTGGCCACCCCGTTTTCCAACATTTTTACCAGCTGAGGAATGGTGCGTTGGGTCTGGGGAGAAAGTTGCCAATAGTTGATGAGAATGTAGCAACAACGGTTGAAGAAATAGTTGAAATCTTCCTGGTTGTACTTAACTTTAATTACTTTTTCTAAATGGACGGAAACCTGTCCGCCGGAACTACCCTGGCCAGCTAAAAAGATTTCCCCTATTATTTCTAGAACCCTTTCCCCTTCTGCGGCTTGGACTAGGTCCAGCAGATAATCGTAAACTGCCTGCTCATCATTGACTTTCTGGGGGGGGTTAGGCTGGAGGTAGTTATGGTTCACAGTGGCAACCCTCCTGGGTGGAAAGGGAGCAGATTAGGGTGGTGGGAGAATGATAATGAAAATGGAAGTAGGCAATAAGCTCAACGATAGTCCGGAGACGGGTCAGGCGCCACTGGGAATGGTAATATACACCCTGATCACACTGTAGTAAATCAAGATCTAAACTACTAATCCTTGTTGATTGCTAACTCTTTTTGATCCATTTCTCTTCTAATGTAAGTGATGGGGGCACCAATGGGAAGTGATCTAGATCACAGATAAAAAATGCCAATGATTTTGAGCTTCAAAATGGATTTTAGCTTGCTTTTTCTTAACTATACTTTTTAATCTTAACTCCTCCTATGAGTCCTAAACTTTCCTTATTTGACATCCGTACATTCCTAGAAAATTGTTTGTTGTCTGTTTCTGACTTTTCCGAGGATATACGGATAAATAATATTTGCACAGATACAAGGGCTTTGGTGCCGGGGGATGTGTTTCTGGCCCTGCGGGGGGAAAGTTTTGACGGCCATAGTTTTATTCCCGAGGCAGTGGCGGCGGGGGCGATCGCCGTGGTGACGGATCGACCGGTGCGGGAAGTGGGGGAGACGGTGGCCCAATTTTTGGTTGAAGATACTCTGGTGGCTTATCAAAGGATAGCGGCGGGATGGCGACAAAGATTTACTATCCCGATTATTGGGGTGACTGGTTCCGTGGGCAAAACCACCACCAAAGAGTTGATTGCAGCGGTGTTATCCCAGTTTGGCAGAGTGCATAAAACCCAAGCTAATTACAATAATGAAATTGGCGTACCCAAAACTTTATTGGAGCTCTCCCCAGACCATGATTTTGCCATTGTGGAGATGGCCATGCGGGGAAGGGGACAAATTGCCCTGTTGGCGGACATTGCCCAGCCCACCATTGGTCTAATTACCAACGTTGGTACGGCTCATATTGGTCTTTTGGGATCGGAGTTGGCGATCGCCGAAGCTAAATGTGAGTTGCTGGCCCATCAACCGGCCGAAAGTACGGCTATTCTCAACCACGATAATCCTTTGTTGATGGAAACTGCCCCACGGTTTTGGCAGGGAAGAACCATTACCTACGGTCTCCAGGGAGGAGATGTACAGGGAACAATGGATGACCAAAATTTAATCCTCGACGGGGTCACTTTACCTCTCCCCCTAGCGGGTATTCACAATGCCTCCAATTACCTGGCGGCGATCGCCGTAGCCCAATGTTTAGATTTGGATTGGCAAAGGTTGCAATCAGGACTGACGGTGGAATTGCCCAAGGGTCGGGCCCGTCGTTATTCCTGGGGCGAAGACGTGGTGCTATTGGATGAAACCTACAACGCAGGACTGGAATCCATGTTGGCAGCGTTAGATCTACTGGCAGCCACTCCAGGGCAAAGGCACATAGCCGTGTTGGGAGCCATGAAGGAATTGGGAGATTACGGCCCGCAGTTCCATCAACGGGTAGGGGAAAAGATAAAAGCCCTAGGTTTAGATGGTCTATTTCTTTTGGCCAATGATCCCAACACCACTGCCATTGCCAAAGGGGCCAGCAGCATTCCCACCCAGTCCTTCAGTGATGGCCCTAGTTTGGTGGCTGCCCTGAAAACCACTCTTCAACCGGGCGATCGCCTCTTGTTCAAAGCATCCAATTCCGTCGGGTTAGGGACGGTAGTCAGTCGGTTATTGGAGGAAAATCCGACTTCTGTTTAGCGACAAAAGGGTGTAAAAAGTTCAAATAAATTACCTAGCACCGACTGTTGCTACAGTACAGCATCATGACTTTACGGAGATTCTTAGATGTAAATAACTTATGTTTGCCTATTGGCTTTATTTCACCTCAACAATTTGAGGATATTTTCCATATCGCCTTACCGAAAAAAGGGTGTAAAGCCCCCGAATTTATCCGTAGAGATATAAGCCGAGTGAGCGTAACGAATAAATTGTTTTATCATTTCCTTTGCACGATAGGGTAATGAGATGGTGGTGAGAAAAGCCAAGCTGCTGAATGGGATACTAGGATAATATTCTGCCCTTGATGGTACTATTCTTACCGCACGGTTCATTATGGACAAACGCACTCCGTACTGGATGGATAATTAAAATTTATGGAAGCTTGCTTTGTGTGTCCACTCTAAAGACTTAGCTAAGAAATTTGAGTTTGCAAAAAAGCTTAACTCAACTGCTCGTCAAGCAAGTACACAAAGAGCTTGGGCTTCTATATCTAACTTCTACTCTCGTTGTCACAAAGGGGTAAATAAAAAGAGCTACCCACAATTCAAAAAACACTGTCGTTCTCTATAGTACAAATAATCCGACTGGAATTTGTTTAATGAGGGAATGCAATTGTTGGGCATTGAGTGGGAAAACAGTACGCAAAGACGTTGCGGAACTGCCTTGGAAGAGAGAAAGATTGGGGAGACTATAACCTCTACATTGGAATCAAAAGTGAACAGTGCAAGTGATGTCGCCGAGCCAGTGACAATAATGCCCAGGATTTAGTCATGAATAATATTTCAAAACTATCTAATTCCATTGTCAACTTTTTCGAGTCAATGCTACACATTTAATTAAGTTCCCATACTCTATAAACAAGGTATGATCGGATGAATTGTATTAAATGTATTGTCCACTGAGCAGAAAAGGAAGAAACTAATCTTCCGGATAGGGGCGAGCCTTTAACCAGTTTAAGAATGCAAGCGACTTTTGAATCTGATCCTTATCAGTTAGAACAAACTCTGTACAATTAATATACTTTCTTTGTTGAGAAGTACACATTGCTCCCTTGAAAGATACTTCTATCCATCGGGAACCATTTAGATTTGCACCGGTTAAATTTGCGCCATTGAGGTTTGCCTGATACAGAACTGCATCTTTCATCTCGGCATCCGTCAAATTGGAATTTTCAAAATCTGTCTTTACTATCAAAGCTCCTGCGCGACTATCATCGCTTAATCCCATGGCTTCCAGAATATCATCGGCACTATTGTTTTGGGTTCCTTCACTAGCATTAGTTAGGATAACGTAGGGGCTAAGACGAGATAGGCGCAAATTAGCACCTTTAAAAATCGTTTCATCGAGCCGGGCTGAGCCCAGGTCGACAGCTTCAAGATTAGCATAACTAAAATCTGCCTTACTAAGTCTTGCTCTACCTAGGCTGGCTCCCATTAAGTTGATATGAACTGCTTTTGCTTCTAGAAAATCAGCGCTTTCCAGATCTGCACCACGGAACAGCGCATTACTGAGATTGGCACGCACAAATAGTGTCGATTCTGCATCAGAACCCTCCAAATCTGCATTCATGAGATCTGCTTCAGAAAAATCAGCACTCTCCATATCGACATCTCGGAGAAAAGCACCTACCAGCCGGGCACCGCGCAAATTGGCAGATTCCAGGTCTGTCCCAATCAATGTGGCATGACTGAGGTCAGCTCCCCGCAGATCTGAATCAGATAAAATAGTGCCAGTGAGTTGGGCTCTACGGAGATTGAATCCCTTTAGATTTGCTGACGAGAGGTTTAGCATTCTCAGATCAGCACCCTCACAATTCCGCTCCGCTTGTTGCAGGCATTCTGAACCCTTATTCTTTCCCCAGCTTAAAAAGGAATCTGATCGGCAACTGACAATTAGGGGAGATACAAGCGCTAGGACAACTAGGATATTGGCTTTCATAGATTTTTAGTTGGGGTCAGAGAACTGCGATGCTGGGGTTGGTTGATAGGTGCTAGCTAATTATCGATATTCCCAGTATTACTGACATACCTCTCAGGTAAACTTATTTGAGTAAGTAGCGAGAAGTTGTATCAGGTTTCAGACAAAACAAACATAAATAGCTTGAATATTCTATTTATGCTTTAGCTGTCATCCGTCTTGAGTCTTCACCACTATAGATAACATTACTCTTATTTTTACCTCCTCTAGCGACCAGAGGCTATGACCAGCAGAAATCAAATACTTGTCTATTTTCTAGACCTGATACCTTCTCCATCTCTATCTCTGGAAATATTTTTCTTTTTATATTTGTAATTAATTCCAAATGTAAATATTTTAAGTACTCGAAACTTTTGACTTTTGCAAGCAAGTCTTTGTAAGCTTAACAATATTGATTGGTGATATATACTATTCTGGGACTAAATACGACCGTACGCTACCTCTAGTTTCCAATCTTTTTGCCCATTGTATAGTCGTTTCTAGTAAGACTGAGGCAGTCAAATTCACCGAAAAGCTTGTCAATAAAGACTTAAGCAGTCTCGAAATTATTTAAAATCACTATATCTTTCTTTCTCTGATAGAAAAGCGATGGTAAAAAAATCCCTCCCTGTAAATCAGGAAGGGAATAATACTTTTGTCAGAGTTTTAATTCTAGTAATTTCAGTTCTTCAGTTACTACACTAGAAGCGCCAATTTGGCATTGTTACTAGCAAGAAGAGTCTGCAACTCTTCAGAATCAACGGTTTCTTTTTCCACTAGCATTTCTGCTAATTGATCCAGAATGCCTCGGTTTTCTACTAAGACTCGTTTGGCCCTTTGATAGGCTTGGTCTACCAATTGGCTCACTTCTTCGTCGATCGCCGCGGCGGTTTCATCCGAAAAGTCTCGGTCAGAGGCAATGTCCCGGCCAAGGAACACCCCACCACCCTGACGACCCAAAGCTACGGGGCCAAGGCGATCGCTCATGCCAAACCGGGTTACCATCTGGCGAGCTACCCGGGCCACCTGTTGCAGGTCATTGGAAGCACCGGTGGTGACTTCTTCTTCACCGAAAATAATTTCTTCGGCGACGCGGCCCCCTAGGGCAACAGCCATCTGATTTTGTAAATAGGAGCGGGAATATAAACCGGATTCCATGCGGTCTTCACTGGGGGTGAACCAGGTTAAACCACCGGCCCGGCCCCGGGGAATGATGCTAATTTTTTGCACGGGATCGTAGTCCGGCATTAAAGCACCCACCAAAGCGTGGCCGGCTTCATGGTAAGCCACTAGGGTTTTACGTTTTTCGCTCATCATCCGGTTTTTCTTCTCGGGACCAGCTAACACCCGGTCAATGGCATCGTTGACTTCGTCCATGGAAATTTCGGTCAAGTTGCGACGGGCAGCTAAAATGGCGGCTTCGTTCAACAAGTTGGACAGGTCAGCACCGGTGAAACCAGGGGTACGACGGGCAATTTTATCCAGATCCACATCCTGGGAAAGGGTTTTACCCCGGGCATGGACATTGAGGATTTCCCGGCGACCAGCATAGTCAGGACGATCCACTACCACCTGGCGATCGAAACGACCGGGACGCATCAAAGCGGAGTCCAAGACATCGGGGCGGTTAGTGGCGGCCACAATGATGATGCCGGTATTACCTTCAAAGCCATCCATTTCGGTTAGTAACTGGTTGAGGGTTTGTTCCCGCTCATCGTTACCACCACCGAGGCCAGCACCTCGTTGACGACCCACTGCATCAATCTCATCGATGAAAACAATACAGGGAGCATTGGCTTTGGCTTGCTCAAACAAATCCCGCACCCGGGAAGCACCAACGCCGACAAACATTTCCACAAATTCCGAACCGGAGATGGAAAAGAAAGGCACACCAGCTTCCCCAGCAACAGCTTTGGCTAGGAGGGTTTTACCGGTACCGGGGGGCCCCACTAGGAGTACGCCTTTAGGAATTTTGGCCCCTAACTCGGTAAAGCGGTCCGCATTTTTCAGGAAATCCACCACTTCGGTGAGTTCTAGTTTGGCTTGCTCAATGCCGGCCACGTCCCCAAAAGTAACCTGGGTTTGGGGTTCCATTTGCACCCGAGCTTTGGATTTACCAAAATTCATCGCTTGGGAGCCGGGGCCACTCTGGGCCCGACGGAAGAGGAAGAAAATCCCCACCAAAAGCAAGATGGGCAAAAATAGGGTGCTGGCTATGCGGAACCAGAAACCTTCGTCACTCTGGGGCTGGACCGCAATATCCACGTTGTGTTGGGTGAGGATATTGATCAAGTCGGGGTCATTGGGCAAATTAACCAAGTAAGGAGGGCCGCCGCTGGGGTTAGGCACTTGGGCCTGGGTGCGGTCGGCGCTGAGGTTAACCCGTTCAATTTGATTGGCCTCTACCCGATTGACGAAATCACTGTAGCTCAGGGTTTCTCTGGTCTGGGTCGGGCGATCGAAAAATGCCGATGCCAGCGCCAAAACGACAATTAACAACAAGGCATATAGGCCTGCGTTACGCCATTTTTTATTATTTTTGCTCACGCTAGAACTCTCCAATAGTGAGTGTAGTAATTATATTTCACCAATTGGCAATGCCCTGGTGAAGAATAAACAGTTGTTAACTTATGTTAACGCTTCTCAGAAACAATTGGTTACCGTGCCGGAAAAATGCTAGGGGCATGGGCCATGTTACTTTTATTCCCCCTGGGTTGGGGTGAAGCGTTTAAACTCCTGTTCCAGGGAGTCCTGGTCGGTGCGGTAGGTGATGTCCGCTGGGGTAATAACGGTGGTGGTGGCCCAATCCTGGGCGAATTCTAGTTTAGCTTTGAGGGGAGGGGAGGGGGGTTGTAAAAGTTTGGCCCGCTGTTGCCGATCGCCGTTGCGCTGTTCCAGTTTTTGATTGCGCTGCTGCAACCAGAAATATCTGATCAGGGGAATGCCTAGGAAGCCCACAGCATAGGCCAACAGGATGCCGTAGATACTCTGGACGAAATAAACCAATGCTCCCAAGTCAAGCTCGGCCCCGTAGGTTTTCAACATTACTCCCAAACTCAACGCCAAAACTAGGTTGACTCCCCCCAGGGCGATCGCCGCTATTTTTTGCCCAGAGGAAGCTTGGCTAAATTTCCAGGGCTTTTCCCTTAGGTAGGAAGCCAGGGTTGTGGATTGACGCTCCTGGGCACTGATTTGCAGATCGGGGAAAGTGTAAATTAGCTCACCGTTGGGGGAAACCTGGGGGTAACCGTTAAAGCGGGCCAGGACAGGAATCATGTAATCTTCATTTTCCCGATTAAATTTGGTCACATTATCCAAATAGGGAGAGGCCTGTTCTGCGGCGATCGCCCCACCATTATTGCGAATTAAACTACCCAGGGTTTGCCAGCGCCTCTCTTCCAAATCTTCGTTGGGATTACCGTCTCCAAATAGGAACGAGAAAATTGCTTCGAGGAAATTAAGCTCGTTTTTGGCTTTATTTTTCTTAGTCCGCTTTTGGCGATTGCCATCGGGGGAAAGGAGCCAGAAAATGTCGCCGGGCCAAAAGAATAACCCACCGCCTCCACCGCTACGATTATTGCCTCCAGAAAAATTAATGCCCCCATCGTTATCATTGTCAGATTTGGAGTTGACGGCGATGATAATGGCAATGATGGCCACCAGCATTAACAAAATGGAAAGAATGAGAATAATGCCAAAGGAAATACGGATCAGGTAAAACAAGACTTGCCAAATGCTCTGGAGCCAACTCTGGAACCTTAAACGCCAATACTTATTGCGGAGGATAGTCCGAAACTGTTTAGGAAAGGCAAAAACTATTTCCCCCGACTCTGCCACCTGGAGATGGCCCTCCACCTCCGAAGCTAGGGTTAATAGCCCCTGTTGGGTTTGGTTAATTTCCAACCCAGCCCGACTGGCCACGTCCCCTACGGTTACGACGTAGTCCAACTGCTCCACAGCGGTCATAATTTGCGGATTAAAGGCGACACCCATGCTACTGCCCCCAGCTCTGACAATTCCTAAAAGTCTTCCTCTAGTATAGGGAGGAAAGTTTGTGCCGATGCGTTGGCGAATTGACCATGAATGTGCGTTTTCCTCACCTGTGTTTTAGTTTGGCCTTTGCTAGTTTACTGACGGTGGCCCCTTCCCTGAAAGCGGCGGAACGGGTGGTGCTCACCTATAGCGTCTTGCAGGAATCCATCTCCATTGAGGAGTTGGGGGAGTTGAGTCGCACTGGGAAGGTCTCCCCCTCCCTCAAGGCCTATTTAAAGATGGCAAATAAAAACCCGGAGGAATTGCGGGGTTGGCTCAATCAACCGTTTCAGGCCGATCCAGTTACCCTCTCCCGGGTACTCAACAGTTTTGCCGGGGAATATGTGCTCAATCAAGTAGGTCAGGTAATCCACACCCCTTCTAAACGGGACAATAAAGAAGCTTTGCGGGGAGCCATTATCACCTCGGCGGAAAAAGATAATCAGGTGCGGCTCATTGAAGTGCTGGAAAATTATCCCACCCCGGAACTCCACGTCAATGGCGATCGCCTGATGGAACTGTATCAACAGGTGGAGGGGCTGACGGCGTTACTGGGGCGTTTACCCTTTTGACGCGATTTGTTATCAAAATTCTTCCAAACTTGGTTTGTGGAGTTTGCCGACAGACCCTAATCTAGGGCAATGGTGTTTCGATTCTCCTTTCCGCTATTTACCTGGGGTAACCACTTAATAGCTTCCGTTGGGTTGGCCCTAGCTCAACCAGCCGGAGCAGAAACCTTCAGCGTCCATTTACCCCCTCCCAATTCTGCCTCGGACTTATTATGGAGGCAGGAACCTAAGGTGGTACAAAGGGAATCTTTGGAACAAGCACAGGGGGAACAGGGAACCGAAACCACATCTCCCCCGGAGCCAACGCCGGCCAATCTGGAAAATGAGGATGATTTATTCGAGCGGGTCTTTGGTCGTCCGAGGCCGACCGGGGTGCAACGGTTGGTGGCGCCGTTTTTCATCAACGATTTGCAACAGGGGCAAATTGTGGTGTTTGTTTCCCTGGGAGGTAGCA
Organism: Synechocystis sp. PCC 6714; assembly: GCF_000478825.2. Lineage (NCBI taxonomy): Bacteria > Bacillati > Cyanobacteriota > Cyanophyceae > Synechococcales > Merismopediaceae > Synechocystis > Synechocystis sp. PCC 6714. The sequence goes on from NZ_CP007542.1 coordinate 943,631, forward strand.
GTAGCCTACAAATCACCGCCTCTACCTTATTGCCCAAAATGGAGGAGTATGCACGCCCCGACATACAAACAAGGTTAGCTAGTTTAGTGGACGACAGTGGTAATTTGACCCTAGCGGCCCTGCAAAGCGTCGGGCTAGATGCCACCTTTAACGAGCAATTATTGGAACTGAGGATTGTTATTCCCCCTAATCTGCGGAAAACCATCGTTTACGGTTCTGGCAATTTAAACCTCCCCCCGGGGGCCGCCACCGCTCTGCGGCCGAGCAATTTCAGTGGTTTTGTCAACTTAGTGGGGACCCAACCCTACGCCTGGGATGGCACCGGTGATTTGGGGCGACAACCGCTCAACTTGGGGCTGGAAGGGGCCCTTAACTACCAAGGCTGGGTGCTAGAAGGTAGCGCTAGTTTTGCGGAGCAGAGCAGCAATCCCTGGACCCGCTCCGATATTCGTTTAGTCAAGGATGATCCGGATAATGCGGTGCGCTATGTTTTGGGGGATTTATTTAGCACTGCCCGCAGTTACCAATCTTTTGTGCCCATGGTGGGGTTTGCGATGTTTCGTAACTTTTCCCTCCAGCCCTATTTGACCACTAGGCCCACGGGACAATTTGAATTTTTGCTCGAAAGTCCCGCTAGGGTGGAAATCTTTGTCAATGGACTGTTACGACAAACTTTGCAATTACCGGCCGGCCCCCAGGATATTCGTAATTTTGGGCTGAATACGGGTCTGAACAACGTAACGGTGAAAATCACTGATAGTGCAGGACGGGTGGAAGAACTATCTTTCTCTGCTCCCTTAGCGACGGATTTGTTGGCAGTGGGTTTGAATCAGTTTGGTTTGGGGGTGGGCATGCCGGCTTACACCACCAATGGGATACGCAGTTATGACACTTCCCGCCCTATTATTAGTGGTTTTTACCGCCAGGGTGTTACTCCTACCCTCACTTTGGGGGGTTATCTCCAGGCGGCGGGTTCCCAACAGGTGATTGGTACAGAAGGAACTTTGGCCACGTCGGTGGGCAATTTTGGCTGGGATGCGGCCCTGGAAAATGACGACAACGGTTTGGACCATGCTTTTCGAGTGCGGTATCAGTTTTTGGCCCTGGGAGGCAACCAAGCTCGGCTACCCAACTTCGGTTTGGAAATAGAATATTTGGGACCTTACTTTCAACGTTTTGGCAATTTTCCCATTGGTTTTGTCGGCGATCCGTTTGCTATTTTTAGCACCTCCACCAATGATATTTCCTGGTCCTTTGGGGCCAACTATAGCCAAACTTTGATCGATGGTTTGGGTATTAATCTGGGCTTGGGTTATCAACTTGGTAGTTTTGGCCAGCCCAATGCTTACCGGGCGGCGATCGGCTTCACCACTAACTTGGGTCGGGGTTTACAGGCTAATCTAACCCTGAATAATCGCTTGGACCAATCGGGACAGACAGAAACTCAGGTATTATTCAACTTTTTACAAACTTCCCAGTTTCAATCTCTGACGGCCCGCAGTAATCTGAGCAGTCAACGGGAGCAGGCCAGCACCCTCACTTGGACCTCCCGTAGCCCTGCCCAATATAACAGCGTTAACACCACTGTGAATCTGAGCAATAATCCCAATCCTGGCTATTTGGGCACCGGCTTGGGCCTGACTTACCGGGGTTTTGTGGGGGATATTAATTTAAACCATGACTATGACCAGTCCAGTCATCGCACTAATTTAAATTTTGGGACGGCTTTGGTTTATGCCGATGGACGTTTTGGCTGGAGTCGGCCGGTGCGGGATAGTTTTGTCATTTTCAGCCGTAACCCTAATTTTTCAGATCAGTTGGTGTTGATTAATCCTGGGTTGTACGGCCCTGTTGCCGAGGCTAATTATGTGGGGCCTGGGGTGGTGCCGGATCTGAGCTCCTATACTTTGACCACCATGCGGGTAGATGCCCCCAATATGCCCCTCGGTTACGATTTGGGCAATGCGGTGTTTAATCTTTTACCTAGCTATAAAAGTGGTACTTTGATTACGGTGGGCACTGAATCCACAGTGTTTTTGCGGGGTACTTTGGTGGACAAAGGGGGAGAACCCATTGCACTTCAGGTGGGGCGAGTTAGTTCCCTCTCCGATCCCAACTGGCCAGCGTTGGAGTTGTTTACCAATCGAGCAGGACGATTTGCCCTGATGGGACTGGGTCCAGGGGAATATGAGTTACAACTGTTCAGCAATCCTCCCCAAACTGTCCGTTTTACGATTCCGGCTGAGCAAACGGGTATCTATGATATGGGCACTATCACTGTGGGAGGTTGAGATAGTCCGTACTAATTATGCCCAATCAATTTTTGTGGCCCAGGAGGCGATCGCGCAAATGTTTAATGCGGTCTCGGTAGGTGGCCGCCGCTTCGAATTCCTGTTTTTTAGCCGCTTCCTGCATTTTTTCTTCCAATTGTTGAATTAAATCGGGAATTTTTTCTAGGGGTAAATCCTGGGCTTGTTCATACACTTCCTCCAACTGTTGACTATTTAAACGGCGGGAAATGTCGAGAAATTGCAAAATAGCGTTGTTAGCCCGCTTATTAATCGGTTGGGGAGTAATGCCATGTTTTTCGTTATATTCCTGCTGAATTTTTCTTCTCCTTTCCGTCTCGGCGATCGCCTTTTCCATACTATCGGTAAAATTGTCGGCGTATAGAATAGCTTGTCCCCGGATGTGACGGGCGGCCCGGCCCATGGTTTGAATCAAGGATCTTTCGGCCCGTAAAAAGCCTTCCTTATCCGCATCCATAATGGCCACTAAGGAAACTTCGGGTAAATCTAACCCTTCCCGCAGTAAATTGACCCCAATTAGCACATCAAATTCCCCTTCCCGTAAAGCTTGTAAAATTTCGATCCGCTGAATAGATTGGATTTCGGAATGGAGATATTGGACTTTGATACCCCGCTCGGAAAAATATTCCGTTAAATCCTCCGCCATGCGCTTAGTTAAAGTGGTGATTAATACCCGTTCTTTGAGTTTTACCCTTTGCTGAATTTCCCCGTATAAATCATCCACCTGGCCCATGGTGGGACGGACAAAAATTTCCGGATCTAAAACCCCAGTGGGACGAATTACTTGCTCGATTACCCTTTCTTCTGATTGTTCTATTTCCCATAGCCCCGGAGTAGCGGAAACAAAGACACATTGCTTCACTTTTTGCCAAAATTCTTCCGCTTTTAAAGGGCGATTATCCGCCGCACTGGGGAGCCGAAAACCATGGTCAATTAAGACTTTTTTTCTGGCTTGATCGCCGTTATACATGCCCCGCAGTTGGGGAATGGTCACATGGGATTCATCAATTACCAACAGCCAATCGTCGGGAAAATAATCCACTAAACATTCCGGTGGTTCCCCCGCCTGGCGATCGGCTAAATAGCGGGAATAATTTTCTACCCCGTTGCAATAGCCCACTTCCCGCAACATTTCCAAGTCATAGCGAGTCCGTTGACTGAGCCGTTGAGCTTCCACTAACAGATTATTTTTTTCTAAAAAAGCCACCTGTTGTTCCATTTCCGTTTGGATTTGCTGGCAAGCTTTTTCCAAGGTTTCTTCCGGGGTAACAAAGTGACGGGCGGGATAAATGCTAATGCGGTCTAAACTTTGCAAAATTTCGCCACTGACGGGATCAATTAACCGTAGAGCTTCCACTTCGTCACCAAAAAATTCAATGCGAATGACCCGGTCCTCGTAGGCGGGCACAATTTCCAGCACGTCCCCTTTGAGACGAAATCGTCCCCGTTGTAGCTCCACATCGTTGCGACTATACTGCACGTTGACCAAATCCCGAATCACTAAGCGGGGATCGTATTCAGCCCCCACCTGGAGGGGAACTGCCGCCTTGAGATATTGACTGGGAATACCTAAACCGTAAATGCAACTGATGGAGGCCACCACAATTACGTCCCGCCGTTCAAACAGGGAACGGGTGGCGGAGTGGCGTAACATATCAATTTCATCGTTGATGGAAGCCGTTTTTTCAATGTAGGTGTCCGTGACAGGAATATAGGCTTCCGGCTGGTAATAGTCGTAATAACTAATGAAATATTCCACCGCATTTTCGGGAAAAAATTGCCGTAGTTCGTTACATAGTTGGGCCGCCAAGGTTTTATTGTGGGCCAATACTAATGTTGGTCTTCCCAACTCCGCAATCACCGAAGCCATGGTGAAGGTTTTCCCTGTACCCGTTGCCCCCAGCAGGGTCTGGAACTTGTGTTGTTCCTGTAAAGAATTAATCAAACTGGCGATCGCCGTGGGTTGATCCCCGGTGGGACGAAAGGGTGCATGGAGGGAGAAGAGGTCTGAAGACATCGCGGCAAAGGGGCTATAGTCTGGGATAATGGGGCTGATTAAAGATAACTATCTTGGCTGGCCATTCAGCGGTGTATCTTTGAAGACAAGCAGAGTAATGCTAACAAAACACGGTGGGTGGCCTGTCTGTCTCGCACGGTGGTTTATTGTCAATCAATTAATCGAATATTTATACTAAGGAGATAAACAGCATGACTGAGGAACAGCAGGGGCCCAACACCACCCCCAATGAAGAAACCACCAGCAAAACCGCCGCTACCGCTAATAGGGGCCGTCGTCCCAGAGCCGGTGCCAGCAAGGATGAGTCTGCCCTGGTGAAACCTAAAAACGTCGGTGGTCTTGACCTACTGCCCACCCCCAAGGGCATGCCCACCAATCGTCCCATTGAAGCCAGTAAGATCCATGTGGTCAGTACCTATGGTTCCATGGGGGCCACCCGTCCCGTGGGGGCCAGCACTATGGAAGTCAGCAGTACCATGACCATTTCCGGTAATCGCCCCATTGCCCTGAGCCATCTCCACATCAGTGAAATTACCGCGGGTAATCGTCCAGTGGCTTCCAATGAGATTGATGATCCCAACACTCTTATGGGTTACCTAGATTAATTTTTCGGTGGGAATTTTTGCGGTCTTCCCTTGCCCCGGGCTTGAATTTAGGCGATCGCCACGGGCACGACGCACCAAAATAAATCTACTAAAAATGAGCCTCCAGCTTCGGAAACTATCGCCGACTGGAGGTTTTCACTGTCTGATTTATCCAAGGAAGAACCTAGGAACGGGTGATTTTGTCTTTTTGGCTGATGAAAATTAACCCGATGGTGGCAGGGATCACCACAATGGAAGCACCCAACACCAGGCTCCAGAGAAAGTTTGCTAAAGAAGGGGTCATATCGCGTTAACCTCATTTTATAAAGACATCGCTCCCCATTCTATCGCCATCGGATGTCAAAATTAGTCCGGTGAGGGCAGGATTGCCTTGGCCCCCAAGCCCCTGATTTTTACCCTATGTTGGCCATGCCAAATCCGTCGGATAGCTTGAGTTTCATTTCTCCCCCGGTTGCCCTAGAAGATATTGTCCAGCCCCGTTGTTTGTCCCTTGGGGTGATGGCCTCCGGCAGTGGGAGTAATTTTGAGGCGATCGCCAGGGCCATTGAGGCAGAACAGCTCAATGCAGTGGTGAAATTAGTGATTTATAACAACCCTGACGCTGGGGTTAAGGGGCGGGCCATTGACCAGGGAGTGCCCCATCTATTGCTCAACCACCGGGACTACGACTGTCGGGAAGCGTTGGATCAAGACATTGTGGAGCATTTTCGCCAAGCCGGGGTGGAATGGGTGATCATGGCCGGTTGGATGCGGATTGTGACTCCAGTGTTGCTGGATGCGTTTCATCGTCGGGTGTTGAATATCCACCCCAGTTTATTGCCTAGTTTTCGGGGAGTGCGGGCGGTGGAACAGGCCCTGGCGGCGGGGGTGAAAGTGAGTGGTTGCACCGTACATTACGCCGAAGCAACGGTGGATAGTGGCCCGATTGTGGCCCAGGCGGTGGTGCCCATTCTCCCGGACGATAATGCTGACCGTCTTCACCAACGCATCCAAGTCCAAGAACATCGTCTTTTTCCCCTGGCGATCGCCCTGGCCGCCCAGCAAAGCCCATGACTGCTCCTTACTTTTCCCTCAGCCAAGGTCATCTACAACTGTTGAGTATTTGTCCACCCCAATTTCAACGGCGTTATTGGCAACAGTTGGGCAGTCTATTGGAACCCCAACGCCAGGCCAAAACGGAATGGGGACAAAATTTTCACCAACTGGTTCAACAATGGACTTTGGGTTTACCCCTGGAAACGTTAGCAACCCACAACCTTGACCCCCAGGAAGTAAGCCTATTAAGTTCCTTGAAAAATTTGATTGCCACAGTGCCGGCTTTGAACCTGCCCCCTGGCCAAAGGCAAGCGGAACATCAACGGACGTTAGCTAGGGACGATGTGCTGTTGACAGTGGTCTATGACCTATTGGTGCTCACCCCGGATCAGGGAAAGATTTTTGATTGGAAAACCTATCCCCAGCCCCCCAAACCGGAAAAACTCCACCACCACTGGCAGACCAAGCTTTACCTATACGTTTTGGCAGAGACTAGTTCCTATGCACCGGAACAGCTATCCATGACCTATTGGTTTGTGCAATCCCCGGAGAAAATTCAGCATTACACCATTGCCTACAATGGAGCTCAACACCGGGCTACTGAAAGGGAATTAACTGATTTACTCCAGCAATTTCGCCAAGGGGTAACAGCTTGGCAACGGGAACGGATGCCCCTGGGCCATAGACATGATTGTCAACGCTGTCCTTACCATGACCAGTTTTTTCCAGCCGATTGGTGACTAAATCTATGACTTTCAGCGAAGAATTTGAGTTATTACTCCGGGCCTGTTATCCTCTGCTCTACATTCCCACCCAGGAAGAAGAACGGTTGGAAATGGCGATCGCCAGCAGTGCGGAGAAGCTGGGTAATCGCTCGGTTTACCATTGGGATTTTGTCGAAGGGTACCAGGGCAACCCCAACGGGGCCAATGTGGGCCGCCGCAATCCCCTGCAGGCATTGGAATTTATCGAAAAATT